>DASUJD010000055.1:0-25256 GCA_036279455.1 Rhodanobacteraceae bacterium
GCATTCCCGTTGTGGCTGGCGCTCAGGTTCCTGGCTGGCGTTGCGGCTGCGCTGTTGATGGTGCACGGCATTGCCTGGTGCACCGGCCGCTTGCGCGCACGACAGAGCGCCCGCCTCGAACCCGTGTTGTTCAGCGGGCCAGGTATCGGCATTGCCATCACGGGCGCACTGGTCGCAGCCGTGCATGCACCGAGACTCGATTCGGCGCGTTGGTGGCTGGTGTTCGGTGCCGTGGGTCTCGGAGCGGCCGCACTTGCGTGGCGCGGACTCCGCACGCCCGACCTTGTCGGCAAAGCGTCCGCCGCAAAACCTGCCGCAAGCCATGGCGGCAGGGCACTGCCACTGCTGTACATCTATGGTCTGTTTGGTTTCAGCTACATCATCCCGGCCATTTTTCTGCCGTTGATCGTCCGCACGCAACTGCACATGCAGGCATTGGGCGAGTGGCTGTGGCCCATTTATGGCTTGTCTGCTGCATTGGCCGTGCTGGCCATGAGCGCTTTTCCGCCTCCACGCAACAATTACGCCGGGCTTGCCGGCTGCGCCGTGACCCTGCTGCTGGGCATTCTGTTGATTGTCCTGTATCCGCAACCAGGTGGTTTGATCATCGGTACCGTGCTGCTGGGCGCGATGATGCTGCCCGGAGTCATGTTCACCATGCGCGAAGCAAATCGTGTTGCGGGCAAGAATCCAGCCCGCCTGATCGCCGCGTTGACCACCTCTTTCAGCGTCGGCCAGATCACCGGCCCGCTGGTTGCCGCCATGCTGGCAACCCGCTTTCACGGCTTCACCATACCGCTGGCGTTGGCGGCGGGCGTTGCCGTGTTGGCCATGATTGCGGCGGCGGCGGCCGGATTTCGCCAGAACGCATCGGCACGCGGCACCTCCAACTACGGCCCTGTCGGCAAGACCTGAGGCGCGTGAGGTCTGGTTTGAAAACCCGTTCGTCCTGGGCGTAGCGCCGGAAGCGCGGAGTCGAAGGACAAACGGCGCTTCGACTTCGTTCGCTCTGCTCACTACGCTCAGCGCGAACGGTTCAACTCAAACCAGACCACTGCACGTGGCGACATTTGCCCCGCGCTGTGTAAGCGCCGAAAATGGCTGACTCACCCCAAGCAATGGAACCGCCATGGCTTTCGTCCGCATGACCGACCTCGACCTTTCAGGCAAGCGCGTATTGATCCGCGAAGATCTGAACGTGCCGATCCAGGAGGGCCCGAACCATGACAGAGTGATCACCTCGGCCCTGCGCCTCGACGCCGCGCTGCCGACGATCCGCGCTGCGCGCGAAGCCGGCGCCGCGGTGTTGGTGATGTCGCACCTTGGTCGGCCCAAGGAAGGCGTGTTCGACGAAGCGCAATCGCTGAAGCCCGTCGCCGCGTGGCTTGCGGAAAAACTGGGCACCGATGTACGCCTCGAGCGCGATTACCTCGGCGGCGTCGAAGCACGACCCGGAGAAGTGGTACTGCTGGAGAATTGCCGGATGAACGTGGGCGAGAAATCCGACGACGAGACTCTTGCGAAAAAATATGCCGCCTTGTGCGACGTGTTCGTGATGGATGCATTCGGCACCGCGCACCGCGCGCAGGCCTCCACCCATGGCGTCGCAAAGTTCGCGAAGAGCGCATGTGCGGGCCCGCTGCTCGCCGCCGAACTCGACGCGCTCGGCAAGGCGCTGCAAGATCCCGCGCGTCCGCTGCTCGCGATTGTCGCCGGCTCCAAGGTTTCCACCAAACTCGAACTGTTGCAGAACCTGGTCGGGCAGATCGATCAGTTGATCGTGGGCGGCGGCATTGCCAACACCTTCATCGCTGCTGCCGGTTACGAGATTGGCAAATCGCTGTACGAGTCAGACCTTCTGGATGCCGCGCGCAAGGTGATATCGAGTGCATCCGAACGCGGCGCCGACGTGCCGATCCCGACCGACGTGGTGGTGGCGCCGAAGTTCGCGGCGGATGCGCCGGCCACGGTGAAGCCGGTCGATCAGGTCAGTGACGGCGAGATGATCCTGGACATCGGCCCGGACACCGCCGGACGCTACGCCGCCATGATCGCGAAGGCCGGCACGGTGGTGTGGAACGGCCCGGTCGGCGTGTTCGAGTTCGATGCGTTCGGCCACGGCACCGAAACCGTCGCACATGCAATTGCGGATTCGAAAGCCTTTTCGATCGCGGGCGGCGGCGACACCCTGGCGGCGATCGACAAGTACGGCATCGAAGACAAGGTGTCTTACATCTCGACCGGCGGCGGCGCGTTCCTGGAATTCCTCGAAGGCAAGACTCTGCCCGCCGTTGCGATGCTGGAGTCGCGTGCGCACGGGTGACCCTTTCGCGAACAAAAAGTTTCATCAGCGCCAGCACCGCGTTTCCACGCACGCGATGAACCATGGCTGAGGCGTCACCGAAACCTTAACGAACGTTGCCGTTTGCCCCCAGTCTCACTGGCCAAGCGCATGCAAACGCATGCGTGAACAACCACGATGGAGACAAACATGCGCAACACAGTTATCGCCCTCGCCGTCACCGCGGTTTTTGCGGCCGCCCCCGCTTTCGCGCAGCAGATCACCCCTCCGGGTGCGGACAGCGGCTTCTTCATCAACGGCAATGTGGGGCCCAGCAACATCAAGCACGGCATCAACAATGGCAGCGACACCGGCTTTGCCGTTGACGGCGGTTATCGCTGGGCGGTTTCGCCGAACTTCGCGGTCGGCCCCGAAGTGGGCTACAACGATCTGGGCAACATCAACGTCACGAATGTGTTCAATTCCAACCCGGTGGTTGCACACAACAAGGCCTCGTTGCATGGCTGGACCGCGGGCGCCAATGCCCACCTCAACTTCATGCCGAACTGGTACGTTTCGGCCCGCGGCGGCCTGTACGCCTGGAGCGGGCATGGTCTCAGCAACGACCTCAACCCCGTGAGCACCCATCGCAACTCCGATGGCTGGTTCGGAGGGGTCGGCGTGGGCTATGACTTCAGCCGTCATTTCGGCGTCGGTGTGGGATACGACTACTACCATGCCAGCAAGGACAACCTGAATCTCACCACCGACATGGTGTCGGCACAGGCCGAGTACCGGTTCTGATCCTCGCACCCGGCAAGTAGGCACAAAAAAGCCCGGGCACGCGTGCCCGGGCTTGCTTGCGTCAGTGCGTCAGTGCCCGGCCGTTGCGTCGTCGATAGCCTTGGCCTGCTTTTTGGCCTGCTGGTTGACGATATCCTGCACATTCTTCGCCTTGTTCAGGGCGTGGCCATAGGTAGCCATTGGCGTGCCGGCCAGCGCATTGGTGGTGGCCGAAGCGGGTGTGGCCGAACTTGCGAGCGCTGTTGTGCCCGCGTTGTGCGATGCACACGCGGCGAGGGTTCCAGCCAGCAGCAAAGTGGCAATCAGGCGAAGCATGCCGCGCAGTCTCGCGCAGCGCGCAACGACTTGCAAGCTGCGTTAAGCTGCCCGGAACGCACCTCGGAGCCTGCGCGTGAACGCCTCTCCCGGCCGCTGGCGACTCGATGGCCAGACCTGCCTGATCACCGGCGCCAGCCGCGGCATCGGACTCGCCTGCGCGCGTGAATTGGCGGCACTGGGGGCGCAGCCGCTCCTGATCGCACGCGACGAAGGCGAATTGCAGACTGCCTGCGATGATCTGCGCGAAGATTTCCCCGACTGCGAACCCTGCGCCTTTTCCGCCGACGTGAGCGATGGCGAAGACCGCCTCGCGATCTTCGACTGGGTCGCCGACCTCGACGTTCCCCTGTCGTTGCTGGTCAACAACGCCGGAGGGAATATCAAACGCGCCACCCTGGACTACGAACCCGGCGACCTCGAGGATGTGTTTCGCACCAACGGCGCGGCCGCGTTCCACCTGTGCAAGCTTGCCTACCCGCGCCTGGTTGAGCACGGCAATGCCGCGATCGTGAACATCGGCTCCGTATCCGGCGCGACCCACGTGCGCACCGGTGTGGCCTACGCGATGAGCAAGGCAGCGCTGCACCAGATGACATACAACCTTGCCTGCGATTGGGCCGACGACGGCATCCGTGTAAATGCAGTGGCGCCGTGGTACATCCGCACCCGGCGCACCGAGGAAGCGCTGTCCGACCCCGATTATCTGGACGAGGTCTTGCTGCGCACGCCGATGGCGCGCATCGGCGAGCCCGAGGAAGTCGCCGCAGCGGTCGCGTTCTTGTGCCTGCCCGCAGCCAGCTACATCACCGGCCAGGTGCTGGCGGTCGACGGCGGCTTTTTGCATTACGGTTTCTGACCCATGTTGTATTGCGACCAGATCGACTCTCCCATCGGCCCGTTGCTGCTGCTCGGCGACGGCGCCGGGCTGGTCGAGATTGGTTTGCCCCATCACGGTGCGCCCATGCAGCCACCCGCAGACGCGAAGCAAGACAATTCGAAGCTGCGCGCAGCCGCGCGCCAGCTGGACGAATATTTTGCAGGCACGCGCCAGCAGTTTGACGTGCCCCTGCATCCGTCGGGCACGCCTTTTCAACTGGAAGTATGGGGCGCATTGCTGGCCATCCCGTACGGGGAAACGGTCAGCTACGCCGACATCGCGCGGCGCATCCGGCGGCCGCGCGCAGTACGCGCGGTGGGCGCGGCCAACGGTGCCAATCCGCTCGCCATCATCGTGCCCTGCCACCGCGTGATCGGCAGCCACGGAGATCTGGTCGGTTACGGCGGCGGCCTGCCGGCCAAACGCTGGTTGCTGGAGCACGAGCGGCGGCATGCGCCGGTGCCGACGCTGACCCTCACCGCGTGAGAGCCTCTGCAGAACCGTCGCGACTGAATCGGCAGGACTGCCGATCTGAACGCCCCCGGATCAGGTCCGGGGCAGGCTGCGGCGGCCCGAAGGGCGAGCTTCATGGGTGTGGCGAGTAGCGCAGCAGGTTGTTCCAGGTTCTCTACCGGCAATTGCGCAACTGCTCCTGCAACTCCCCCTCCCGTTGCTCCAGCGGCGGTTGCTCGTGCGACATCGCCATCCGCAATTTGCGATGGTTTTCATCGTATTCGTGTTGCACGAACCGGCACATCTGCGCGCGAGTCGCCGGCAGGCAGAAGTCCTGAACCTCGGTCATGCCGGTCGCGATCGGCGGTCCGCCGATGCGGGGCTTCGAGACCTCCGGCGCCGACATGCCGGCGCCGCCCGGAGGGCCATACTCTTGCGCCAACGTTTGCGGCGGATAGCCCATCACGCCCAGCGGCGCCAGATACGGCCGCGGCGGCGACCTGGTCAGATAATGCTTGCCGTTCACCGCTCCGACACAGGTGTACATCGCGGGCAAGGGTGACGGCGGTGCAACTTGCGGCGGCGACGACAGCGGGTTGGTGATGCTTGCCGGCGGCGCGGCAGTTGCGACCGGAGGCGGCACGTAGCCCGAGGGCGGCCGGCTGGGCAGGTCGATGATTTTCTGGCGCTGGCCGTGCGGACAGGGGTGGTCCTGAAAACTCACGGCACCATGTACCGGCGTGCACTGGTACACCTGCGCACGCGCATCCGTACACCAGATCGCGCAGACAAGGATCACGACGGCGGCAAACGCGGCCTTCACGCGGCGATCTTACGCGTATCGGCGCAGACATGGAGCCTTTGAAGAATCGTCGCGCCCAAATCGGCAGGACCGCCGATTTGGGCGTCGCAAGCGCGCGAGCTCGGGCGCAGCAGGTGTTATTCAAGGGTATCTAGGAACGCAGCCCCACGCCCCTGTGCAACAACCACAACGCGACCGCGCCCAGACCAATCACGAACGCCAGCATCACCAGGTAGGCTATCCACACGGGCACGTCGGACACCCCAAGCACACCGAAACGAAACGCGTTGACCATGTACAGGATGGGATTGGCCAGCGATGCCTGGCGCCACGGTGAACCCAGCAAATTGACCGAATAGAACACCCCGCCCAGATATGTGAGCGGCGCCAGCACGAAGGTCGGCACGATCGCGATGTCATCGAAGCGCTTGGCGAAGATCGCGTTGATGAATCCCGCCAGCGCAAAGATCGTCGCGCCCAGCAGCACGGTGGTGACCGCGATCACGGGGTGGGCGAGATGCAACGACGTGAAGAACAAGGCGATCGCCAACACGATGATGCCGACCAGGATGCCGCGCAGCACCGCACCCGCGACATAACCGGTCAATACCACCCAGCTTGGCATCGGCGAGGCCAGCAGTTCCTCGACATAGCGGCCGAACTTGGAGCCGAAAAAACTGGAGGTGATATTGGAGTAGCAGTTGTTGATGATGCTCATCATCACCAGTCCCGGCACGATGTATTGCATGTAGGGGAAACCCTGCATCGTGCCGACCCGGCTGCCGATCAGCTTGCCGAAGATCACGAAATACAGCGTCATCGTGATCGCCGGCGGCACCAGCGTCTGGGTCCAGATACGCAGCACGCGGCGGATTTCACGACGGGTCACCGTGTACAGCGCAACCGCATTGGCGCGGGCGCGCGTGGGCGCGCGCAACGCCACCGCCACGACCGCGGCCGGCTCGTGCGCCAGATCGTTCACGCCGCCGCCCCGGTGCCGTTGCGTTCCACCAGCCGCACGAACAATTCCTCCAGGCGATTGGTCTTGTTGCGCATCGAAGTGACGGTGATGCCCCGGGCGGTGAGCGCGCCGAAAAGGGAATTGAGGTCGTGTGCACTGGGCATTTCCGCTTCCAGCGTGTGCTCGTCCACCTTCGTCAACTTGACGTCGGCGAGCGACGGCAAGCCGTCCAGCACCTCCTTAACATCCAGTACCAGCGTCTGCACGTCCAGTTTGGAAAGCAGCCGCCGCATCGAGGTGTCCTCGATGATCTCGCCGTGATCGATGATCGCGATGTTGCGGCACAACTGTTCGGCTTCTTCAAGGTAATGCGTGGTCAGGATCACGGTGGTGCCGGCGCGGTTGATGGCGGTGATGAAGTGCCACATGGAACGTCGGATCTCGATGTCCACGCCCGCGGTCGGCTCGTCCAGGATCAGCAGCCGCGGTTCGTTCATCATCGCGCGCGCGATCATCAGCCGTCGCTTCATGCCACCCGACATCATGCGGGTCGGCTGGAACGCCTTGTCCCAGATCCTGAGTTCCTTGAGGTATTTTTCCGCGCGAACCTTGGCGATGGAACGCGGAATACCGTAGAAGCCCGCGACGTTCACGCAAATTTCGAACGGCGCCTCGAATTGGTTGAAGTTGATTTCCTGCGGTACCAGCCCGATCTGCCGCATCACCCCGCCACGATCGCGGTGGATCGAGATGCCAAACACGCGTGCGTCACCCGAGGTCGGGTTGACCAGCGACGAGAGAATTCCAATCAGGGTGGATTTGCCGGCGCCGTTCGGACCCAGCAGCGCGAAGAAATCGCCCTGTGCAACTTTCAACGAAATGCCTTTCAAGGCCTGTACTCCATTGGAGTAGGTCTTGCGCAGTTCGACGACTTCGAGCGCCGCGGCGACATCGGAGGACGGGGCGGCAGACATGTGCCGGGAAGGATTGGGCGAACCGGAATCGGCAGGCATCCCCTATTATAGAAGTTTCGCCCACGCGACTCCCGTGCCAAACGGCCGAATCGCGCCGGCGAGTGCCCTTTATGCCGGCGGCAGCCGCCCATATTTCGAGCCGATGATCGAACACTTCCAACTCAAGCTTGCCGACAGCCGCATGCTGGCGCCGAGCGTGCGCCATCTCGCATTCGAACGCGCCGACGGCGCGCCGTTCGCGCTCACGCCCGGCCAGTTCATCCAGATCCATTTCAACTACGACGACGGCAAGCCCACCAAGCGCAGCTACTCGGTTGGCACTCCGGTGGACGGTTCAGGCGCGGTGGACAAGCTGGAGCTGGCGGTGTCCTATATCGAAGGCGGCGCCGCCAGCAAACTGTTCGACGCGCTCGAGCCCGGCGGCAACATCGAGGCCAGCGGACCGTACGGCCGCTTTTGCCTGATCGACGATGAGGCCAACCAGCGCTATTTCCTGATCGCGACCGGCACCGGCATCACGCCCTACCGCGCGATGCTGCCGACGATCGAAAAACTGATCAGCACGCGCGGTTGCCGCTTCGCACTGCTGTACGGCGCGCGCAACGAACAGGAACTCTTGTACGGCGAGGAATTCGAGGCCTTCGCGCACGCGCATCCCGAATTCACGTACCATCCGTGCCTGTCACGCGCCACGCGCGCCGCGCCGCGTCCGCATGACCGTCGCGGCCACGTGCAGGACGTGCTGCCCGAGCTCGGTGTGGATCCGGGGCACGACATCGTGTACCTGTGCGGCAACCCCGACATGATCGACGCCAACTTCACGCTGTTGAAGGAGCTCGGCATGCCGATCAAACACATCCGGCGCGAGAAGTACATTTCCTCGCGGTAGTCCCTTCCAGGGCATCGCCATCGGTCGCACAGGCATCGTGGACGTGAACCAGGACAGTGGACGGATCCGGGTCGGTGGCGCATGCACCACCTGAATCCAGGGCGAGGTTCGGCTTCAGCCATGCCGAAGCGCCGACGGCGCCAGCCCATCCACGCAGACCCTGGTGGTTGGAACGTGCCCACGTTCGCGGCTCCGCTCGAATCAGCCTTGGTGCCCTAGGCGCAGCCATCCGCCGGCATGCTGCAGCCCCAGCCAATCCCGAGCTCATATAAAATCATTGTGATTCAATTACCTGCAACTTGAGGTTGGCGGGATATTGAGTTGGTTGAAATCAAGGATTATAGTAGCTGCTTGTACAACTACTATTGATCCAGATGCCCGACAACGGCTCGTCCCTTCTGCAGCAGCTCGGCTTCACGGCCTATGAAGCCAAGGCCTGGCTGACGCTGGCGCATGCGACCATGCTGACCGGCTACGAGGTCGCCAAGCGTTCGGGCATTCCGCGCGCCAACATCTATCCGGTGCTCGACCGCCTGGTCGAGCGTGGCGCGGCGCGCCGCATCGATGCGCGCGACGGGGTCCGTTATGCGGCGACGCCGACGGCGCAGCTGCTCGACGACATGCAGCGCGAGCAACAACATCTGTTGTCCGCGGCGAAAGCTGCGCTGCCGAGCCGGCCGGATCCGTCGCAGGAACAACCGGTGTATTCATTGCAATCGGCGGAGCAAGCCATGCTGACCGCGCGACGCCTGATCGGCGAAGCCCGGCAGGCATTGTTCATCGCCCTGCAGCCGCAGGAAGCGGCACCATTGGCGCCCGAACTGCGCGACGCCCACGAACGCGGCGTGAAGATCACCACGCTGTGCATGGAAGCCTGCCCGGCCGAATGCGGCGCGTGTCGCGGCACCATCCATCGCTGCGCCATGTCGCCCGACGGCGCAGGCCGCTGGTTGCTCATCAGCGCCGACGAAGCGTTTGCGATCGCCGTGGAATTCAACGCCGGCGGCGTGCGCGCCATCGAGACGCGCCAGCCGCTGGTGGTGCAACTGGTGACCTCCTATATCCGCCAGAGCGCCGCACTGGCCGTGCTCGGCGGAGAGTTGGGCGATCAATTCGATGGACTGGTTTCGCTGCAAGCCCGGGCCTTGCTCGAAGGCCTGCAGCCCCACGGCGGATTTCCTCACCGGGCAGCGCAAGCAAGCACCGAGGAGAACACCGCATCTCGCCCGGACACGGGTATCACACAAGAGGAAGATTCACCATGAAACGTTACCTGATGGGCGCACCCATGCTGTGCGCGGCGCTGCTGTTTGGCGGCATGGCCAATGCAGCGGATGGAATGAACATGTACGGCGGCCCGATCTACGACGGCGCGCCCGCGCTCAACGTCACCGCGGCGCTGGTCGAGGCAGGCGGCGGCGCAACGAACTTCAAGTGCTCCACGTCACTGGTTGCGATGCTGGGCCAGAAGACCGTCGACGCCGAAGTCGCCAAGCTCAGCAAACAGTACGGCGCCAAGAACGTCCAGGTCTTCCTCACTGGCATGACTTACGTGGTCAACGACGCGCTGAAACGCGCAACCGAACAGGGCATCAAGCTGCCCCCGCCGGCCAACCTGCACGGCGCCAAGCTCGCGGCCGCGCTGGTTGACGCAGGCACCACGCCGGACGGCACGTTCTGGTCCGGTTATCTGTTCGACCACGCGGTATCGCACAAGCTGCACGACCAGGTGATGATGGACGTCAACACCAACGTCAGCCCCGATGCGGACACCACCACCCACCGCATCCTCAATCAGGCGATGTACGACATCGCCCATGCGCTGGGCAAGAAGAACGTCAAGCTCGCTTCGTTCCACTGACCGTTGCTCGCGAAAGAGCCGGCGCCGCAAGGCGCCGGTTTTTTTTGCCGATTGAGCCGGAATGGCCTGCCCAGTCCGGCGGGCATGCCGCTCGAACTATCCGGCCGCCGGCAATCTGCCCCGCACGTTTTCGGCGTCGAACGGGCCGGGCGATGTCTCGGCAGCGGAACGACTTTTATTTGACCCAGGGTTCCCCCGCTCGTCAGCAACAGACGGCGCCGACCCACCGAGGGCGACCCGCGCGAGCCGTCGCGGCCCCATTCTGATCGGCTAGGATCCGCGTGGTTTTTCGCCCTGTCCACGGCTATCTCAAAGGGCGTGCGAAAACTCCCAACGGGTTCACGTTTGCTTCTCGTCCCAACCCGGCGGGCACGCATCTGATGGCACACGTTTTGCTTCGATCTGAAACGCCGCACGTCCCAGCCTGACTCAATCCAGCCCTTTGCCGGAATGTTCGAGGCCGCTCGGCGCCGGAAACCATCCCGCACCCATACAGGGCAACCCCATGAAAGGCATCATCTTCAACGTCCTCGAAGAGGTTGTCATAGCCAATTACGGCGAAGCGGTCTGGGACGACCTGCTTGACGCCGCCGGTTCCAACGGCGTCTATACCTCGCTCGGCAGCTATGCGGACGATCAGATGATGCGTCTGGTCAAGGCGGCCTCGGATGCGCTCGATATTTCAACCACCGACGTGGTGCGGTGGTTCGGCCGGCAAGCGATGCCGCGGTTTGCCGAACGCTACCCCGAGTTTTTCACCGCCTACACGTCCACCCGCCCGTTCGTTCTGGCGCTCAACACGATCATCCACCCGGAAGTACGCAGACTCTATACCGGTGCCCTGTGTCCGGAATTCGATTTCCTGGATGCCGACAATGGCGCGCTGCTGATCGGGTACCAGTCACCGCGGCAACTTTGCGCGCTGGCGCACGGCTTCATCGAAGGCGCTGCCGATCACTATCACGAGAATGTCGAGGTCGAGCATCTGCAATGCATGAATCGCGGCGACGAGCGGTGCCTGATGCGGATGACGGTTCGCTGAACGCCGGAAGTCATCCATGGCCCGCGCAATCGAATCCTGCGATCAAGCCGACGAACTCGCCCGCATGGCGCGCCGGCTGGAGCGTGAACGTGCCACGCGGCGGGAAGCGGAGACGCTTTCCGAACGAGGCTTGCGCAAGTTGTACATGCGCGAACAGGAACTCCTGCTTTTGCAGGACATCGCCACGGCCGCAAACCTGTCGCAATCGGTACGTGATTTTTTCCAACATGCCCTGACACGGATCTGCGATTTCATGGCCTGGCCGCTCGGGCACGTCTACGAAGTCACCGAGATCGAAAACCGCACCTGCCTGAGATCGATGACGCTGTGGCACACACGCGATCCGGAGGCCACCGCGCCTTTGCGTGCCGCAACCGAAACCTGCATCCTGGCCCCGGATGAGGGCTTGCCCGGCCGCGCCTATTCTTCGCGTGAGCCGGTCTGGTTGACGGGCATTGCAGGTGATAACGCCTTGCCACGATGCGCCGCCGGCCAAAGCGGTTTCGTCACCGCGTGCGCCTTTCCGGTTTTCGTTGGCTCGGAGGTGGTGGCGATTTTCGAGTTTTTCTCCGAACGCATCCTGCGACCGAACAAGCCGTTGCTTGAACTCATGCCGCAGATCGGCATGCATATTGGCCGCGCCATCGAGCGCCAGCGTGCCGAAGATCGCCTGATCCACGACGCTTCACATGATCCGCTGACGGGTCTGCCCAACCGCGCACTGTTTCTCGAAAGGCTCAATCAGTCGATTGTCCGCGCCCGGCGCAAACCCGATTCGCAATTCGCGGTGCTCTTCATCGATCTGGATCGTTTCAAGATCGTCAATGACAGCCTCGGTCATCTCGCGGGCGACCGCCTCATCACCCAGGTCGCCAGCCGGCTCAAGGGCGCGTTGAGACGCGAAGACATGATCGCCGTATCCGGTTTGGCGGTCCCGTGCTCCTGCACCCTGGCACGCCTCGGCGGCGATGAATTCACCATCCTCCTTACCGACATCGATGATCCCAGCGACGCGGTGCGGGTCGCCAGCCGCGTGGACGAGGCCCTGCGTCAGCCCTTCATCATCGACGGTCAGGACGTCTATACCACCGCCAGTATCGGCATCGCTTCAAGCACCTCGGGCTATGACACCGCGGACGCCATCCTCCGTGATGCCGATCTCGCGATGTATCGCGCCAAGGCGCTCGGCAAGGCACGCTGGGAGCTGTTCGACCAAAGGATGCATCAGGCGGCGATGAAGCGGCTGGCGCTCGAGACGGACCTGCGCCACGCCCTCCAGAATGAGCAGTTCGTGCTGCATTACCAGCCCATCGTTTCGTTGAAGACAAGCGAAGTCATCGGCTTCGAAGCACTGGCGCGCTGGCGCAAACCGGATGGTGAACTCGCGCTGCCGGCAGAGTTCATCGAGGTCATGGAAGACACTGGGCTCATCGTGTTTCTCGGCAGTTGGGTGCTGCGCGAGGCATGCCGCGCGGCGCGGGTGCTGCACGCACGGTTCCCGCGCGAAGAACCCTTGTCGATCAGCGTCAATGTATCGCCACGCCAGTTCGCCCAGCCTGATCTCGTCGCCCAGGTCCGGGCGGCCATTGCAGAAACCGGCATCGATCCGCGCTGCCTGCGGCTCGAGATCACAGAAGGCGTGATGATCGTCGATACCGACCGGGTAGCGGGCGTGTTGCGGGAATTCAAGGAACTCGGCGTACGCGTAAGCATCGACGATTTCGGTACCGGCTATTCGTCATTGAGCTATCTGCATTCTCTGCCGCTGGATCTGCTGAAGATCGATCGTTCGTTCATCAACGACATCACAGGGCACGGCGAAAGCTTCCAGATCGTCCGGACCATCATGAGCCTTGCTCACAACCTCGGCATGGACGTAGTCGCCGAAGGACCCGAAGATGCCGACCAGGTGGCGCAGCTTCAGTCCATCGGCTGCGAGTTCGGTCAAGGCTACTATTTCTCGAAGCCGGTCGATCTGGCCAGCGCTGCCGCGCTTTTGGCGCGGGCCGACTTGCCGCGACGGCAGAAACCCGCAAACTGACGCACCCCGGCCCCGCGCGACCGCGTCGGCGCGATTTGCTGCTGCACGTTTCCGGCTTGATGAACATATCCCCGGCGATCCGTCACGCCTGCGCAGGCAACCTGCCCCGCACGTTTTCGGCGTCGAACGGGCCGGGCGATGCAATCAGGTTGCGCGCGGCATCGACCTGGCCCCACGTGTTCCACAACAGCACGCCGCGCACGCGACCGGCCTCGAGGTAGTACACGACACCTTCGCGGAACGGAGTGACCCATTGCTCGACGGTTTCAAGGCGCGAGTCGAGAGCACCGACGGCCTCGTAGCCAAGGTCGAACAGGTCGGAATAGAAAAACGGCAATTCGTCGTAGGGTGCATCTTCGCCCGCCATGCACTTGCCCGCGCGCGTGCCCATGGTGATCGCCGCGTTTTCATGTTCCACGCGCATGCGACGACCGAGCGCGGGCGCCGGGAACGACGCAACGTCGCCTGCTGCGTAAACGTCGGGATCGGAAGTCTGCAGATGCTCGGTCACCACGATGCCGTTATCGACTTTCAGGCCGGCCTCCTCTGCAAGGCCGGTGTTGGGCACGATGCCGAGCCCGGCGACCACCGCATCCACACGCAGGCTGTTGCCGTCGGACAATTCGACCGTCGCGCCATTCGCGTCGGAGGCGCCGCCCTTCACGTTGATGCCCGCACGCACGTCCACGCCCTTCTCCCGGTAGTACGCGGTCACCGCGTCGGCCAGCGATTCGGGGTAGACGCGTGAGCCGATCGCGTCGTCGGGAAACAGCATCGTGACCTTGCAACCGTTCATTGCCATGGCCGCGGCTATCTCGCTGCCGATGAAACCGCCGCCGATCACCGCGATGTGCGCACCCGGTTTCACCGCGTTGCGCAAACGCCGGTAGTCGTCGAAGGTACGGTAATAGATGAAACCGTCGCCGCCAGAGGGCAACGTGCGCGGGGTGCCGCCCGTCGCAATCAGCAGCTTGCGGTATTTCCAGACATCGCCCTTGTCGTCGTGCACGGCATGCGCGGTGCGGTCGATCCTGGTCGCGCGCCGCGACAGTTGCAGGTCGGCATGTGCCTTGTCGATTGGCCGCCAGATGTCATCCTCCTTGCCGTCCTTCCACAATTTCTTGGTGAGGGGCGGACGGTCATACGGCGGGTGCGTTTCGTTGCCGAGCAGGCCGATGCTTGCGCTCGCGTCCGCATCACGCAGCGCCTGCGCCGCGGCTTCGCCGGCCATGCCGGCGCCGATGATCAGGTAATCGAAAGCATGTTGCATTGCAAGCTCCTTGTCGGACGAATGTTTTCGAGCATAGCCGCACCCGCCGCACGATCACAGAGCCGCGTACGGCGGTGCAGCATGGCTGCAGCTACTGCCGCGTGCTGCGCAGATTGGCCGGCGCGGTTGCAAAGCCGGGCGTGGCCCGCCACGGATTGATGTCGATGCCGCCGCGCCGCAGGAAGCGCGCGTACACCAGCAGTTCCAGCGGTGTACAACGAGACCGGATATCGATGAACATCCTTTCGACGCAGGCCTCGTGGAAATCGGCGTGCTCGCGGAACGAGACCAGATAGCGCAACAGTCCCGCATGCTCGATCGGCGCGCCGCGATAGCGGATTTGCACACTGGCCCAGTCGGGCTGGCCGGTGACCGGACAGCGCGACCGGAATGCGTGGGTGACCAGTGCCTCCTCGATCATGCGCGAGTGCGACTGCACGTGCAGGTGTTCCGGATCGGGCGACGCGTAATCGGCGATGGCGACTGCCTGATCGTCCAGCGATGCGCCGGCAAGATCCGCCACCCGCAGCCGCCCGAAATCGCCGGGTTCCAGCAGCGCGACTTCCACCTCGGCGCCCACGCAAACGGAAACATCCTGCGCAATGCGCGACCGCACGGCATGCGCATCCCCGAAATGGGTCATCGCATAACCGTTCAAGTACAGCTTCAGTGATTTGGATTCGACCAGATTGGGCGAACCGCACGGCACCTGCAGCTCGGCCACTGCGACGCAGGGCTTGCCCCGGGCATCCAGCCACGACAGTTCCCATGCGTTCCAGATGTCGGCACCGGCAAACGGCAATGCGCGGGAATCAATCCCCAAGGGCTTGCGCGCCTCCGCGCGTGCGACCGGAAACAGCACGCCGGGATCGACGCGGTCTGGCAGTTCTGCATGGCGGCCGAGTGGAATGGAATCAGAAGACACAATGCTGCTTCGTGACAGGGGCGAAAACATCCATGGCAACGAGGGCAATGCAAACGTTCCGGACCCTCACCCGGCGCTATGCGCCACCCTCTCCCGGAGGGAGAGGGGACAAACATCTTCAGTCCGCGGAAGCGACGATGTATTGCTCCAGTTTGCCGTTCGGCAAGGTGTAGGTCGTGATCGAGAGCTTGCGATTCGGGAAGGTCAACATGTAGCCGCGCCCCAGCATGCCGCCGCGCTCGTGCGATCCGCGCGTGACGAAGGATTCCGGCTTGCCGAGCGGCGCAAGGCTGGTCTGGTAATCGTGCAGCGCCGTGGCATCGAAGTAACTGTTGGCATCCGGGCTGAACAAGCCGCGGTCGATCTTGCCGTGTTGCAGGCCGGCGAAGATGGCCCTGGCCTGCGCGAGTGCCCTGGCCGCGGCGGGATCGTGTACCTCGAACAGCGCCTCGGCGATCCGCCGCGCGATCACGCCGGAGGTTCCCACGGCATCCTGGTTGGTCAATACCACCACGGCCATGCCGTCATCGGGGAACACGAAGTTGGTGTCGGTGAAACCCGACACCTCGCCGTCATGGGCAATCAAGCGGTGACCGTCGAAGCGTTCGACGAACACACCGAGTCCGTAGCCCGAGGCCAATCCGTCATTCAACAGGACTTCGCTCTGCATCGCCTTCCACGAAGTCCCCTGCAGCAGGGTTCGGTGCAGCACCGCCATGTCCCACTTGGCCAGATCGGTCGGTGTCATCGAAAGCGCGGCGTCGCCATACAACCAGTTCACGCCTTCCTTGGGCGCGGGGTGCAACGGGCCCAGCGCGTAACGCTGATAACCGCGCGCGTCGGTGGCAGGCAGCGCGTGCAGGTTGTTGTTGTACACGTCGTCCATGCCGAGCGGCTTGAAGACGTGTTGCTCAAGGAACTCGAATGGTGTCTTGCCGGTGATCTTGTGCACGATCGCGCCCGCAATCACGAAACCGGTATTGCTGTACTGCCACTTCGTGCCGGGCTTGAAGTCAAGCGGTTTCTTCGCCCACGTGTCCATGATTGACCGCGGGGTGGTCGGCTTCAGCATCTCCGGCATCACGTAATCCTGCGGCCAGTAATCCTCGTAGCCGGACGTGTGTGAAAGGATCTGCCGGATCGTGATCTGGTCCGCAGCGGTGAGATCCGGAAAATACTTGGCGATCTTGTCGTCGAGGCCGAGTTTGCCTTGCTGCTCGAGCATCAGGATCGCGGCGGCGGTGAACTGCTTGCTGATCGAACCGATGCTGTAGCGCATCGCCGGCGTTGCGGGCGTTTTCGGGTTCAGCCGCGCGTCGCCGTAGGCGTGCGCGTAGACCAGCTTGCCGGCGCGCACGACCGCGATCGACGCGCTGGGCACACCCGATTTGAGCAAGGCGTCATTGGCGATTTTGTCGATCTTCGCGGAAATATCCGACTGCAATGGGGCTTGCGCGAAGGCCGGCATGCTCGCCGATGCGAGCAGCGTGACCGCGAAGGTCGCAAACACGAAATGTCGAATTGCACGCATGAAATCGTCTCCGCCTGGCAATGCAAGCGGCAACGATAGCACTCCGCATGGAGTCGTAGCGTTCGAAAGCCATCCGCCTCTCGCGCTGCGCGCGCGTTCGCATTCACTCCGCCCTTCGTTCCGAAGGGGGAGACAAGCGCGAAGCCCGCCATCGACACCCCCCTTTCGCAGGAAGGGGGTTGCCGCGTAGCGGTGGGGGATGCCTCCCACCGGTGGATGCAGCCGGCTCGCGAGCTATTCCGCCGGCTGTGGCGGCGGCAACGGCTCCAGGTCGTCCGTATCGTCGGACTGGACGTGTTTGGCGTGGTGGTCCTCGCCGATCGCCAGATACACCGCCGGCACCACGAACAGCGTGAACAGCGTGCCGATCGAAAGACCGGTGAAGATCACCAGGCCCATGTCATGACGTCCGGCCGCGCCCGCGCCCGCTGCCGCCACCAGCGGCACCACGCCCAGCACCATCGCCAGCGTGGTCATCAGGATCGGACGCAGCCGCACGGCCGCGGCCTCCTCGATGGCCTCGCGCTTGCTGTATCCGTGCAGGCGTTGCAAATCGTTGGCGAACTGCACCATCAGGATGCCGTGCTTGCTGATCAAGCCGACCAGCGTCACCAGGCCGACCTCGGTGTAGATGTTGAGCGTGGACAACCCGAGGTTGATGAACAGCAGTGCGCCGAAGGTCGCCATCGGGACCGCGACCAGGATCACCAGTGGATCGCGGAAACTCTCGAACTGCGCGGACAATGCCAGGAACACGATGATGATTGCGAAAACCAGCGTGAACAGGAAGCCGCCCGATTCACTCATGAACTGGCGGGATTGGCCGGCGTAGTCGGCGGAGTAGCCCGAGGGCGCCACTTGCTGCAACGTATCCTGCATGAAGGTGAGCGCCTGGCTCAGCGACACGCTGGGCGCGATCACGCCGGAGATCATGGCCGAGTTCAACTGCTGGAAATGATTGATCGACTCCGGCACGGTCTGGTACGTCAGGTGCGCCACGGTCGAGGCCGGAATCATCCCTCCCGACGGCGTCTTGATGTAGTAGTTGTCGAGCTGGCCCGGGTTCAGTCGATTGACTTGCGCGACCTGCGAAATCACCCGGTACGCGCGCCCCGAGATCGAGAAGTAGTTGACGAAGTTGCCGCCCAGCGCGGCCGACAGCGCGGCCCCGACGCCCTGCTGGGTCATGCCCAGCGCGGCGACCTTGTCACGGTCCAGCGTGACCGTGGCCTGGGGCTGGTCGATCTTGAGATCCGAATCGACGAAGAAGAACATGCCCGATCCCTGCGCCTTGGCCAGCACCTGCCGGGCCACTTCGTTCAGGTTCTGCAAGGGCTCGGTGGTCTTGATCACGAACTGCACCGGTAGACCGAACGCGCCCGGCAGCGAGGGGAACTGGAACACCGCCGTGCGTGCACCGGCGATGTCGTTGAGCTTGGGCTGAATCGCCTGTTGAATCTCGGTCGCGCTGCGGCTGCGATCGCCCCAGGGCTTCAGCATGATGCCCGAGAAGCCCTGGTTCACGGCGCCCATGCCCGTGAATTGGAAGATGTGGGTGTATTCGGGCAGCGACTCGGCGATGTCGAAAACCTGCTTCGTGTACAACCCCATCTGGGTGATGGTGGCGTTGGGCGCGCCCTGGGTCTGCACCAGCACGATGCCCTGGTCCTCCTGTGGCGCCAATTCCGACTTTGCGGTCTTGAACAGATACACGTTGCCGGCCAGGATCAGCGCGCCGAACACGATCGCGACAACCCAGGTGTCCAGCGAGGAATGCAGCATCCTCCGGTAACGGTCGCGCACGTAATTCGAAACCCGATCGATGCGCTTGACGAAGGGCTTGTCGTGATCGGATTCGCGCAACACCTTCGAGCACAGCATTGGCGAGAGCGTCAGCGCAATGATCGCCGAGATCACCACCGCGCCGGCCAGGGTAAACGCGAATTCGGTGAACAGCGCGCCGGTCAGGCCGCCTTCGAAGCCGATCGGCACGTACACCGCGACCAGGACGATCGCCATCGCGATGATCGGCGCGCCCAGTTCGCGCGCCGCCAGCAGCGCCGCCTTGAACGGCGAATGCGCGTCCTTCATGTGGCGGTCCACGTTCTCGACCACGATGATCGCGTCGTCCACCACCAGGCCGATCGCCAGCACCAGCGCCAGCAACGTCAGCAGGTTGATCGAATAGCCCAGCACCAGCATCACCACGAACGCGCCGATCAGCGACAGCGGCATTGCCAGCAATGGAATCAGCAGGGAACGCAGGGTGCCGAGGAACAGGAAGATGACGACCGCGACGATGAGGAACGTCTCGACCAGGGTTTGCACCACCTCGTCGATCGAGGCGCGGATGAAGTCGGTGCCATCGTAGGCGATGTTGCCCGACAGCCCACCCGGCAACTGCGACTGGATCTGCGGGAACACCTTGCGTACACGCGCGATCACGTCCAGCACGTTGGCGTCCGGCGCGGCCTTGATGCCGATTGCCACGGTGTGCTGGCCGTCGAACGAGAAGTCGGAGTTGTAGTCCTCGGCGCCCAGCGTCACGCGCGCGACATCCTTGAGTCGCACCACGTCACTGCCGTTCGCTTTCACCACCAGCTGCTTGAACTCATCGACCGTATGCAGGTCGGTGGCCGCGGTCAGGCTGACGCTGACCATCTGGCCCTTGGTGGTGCCGATCGCCGAAAGAAAATTGTTGGCAGCCAACGCCTGGCTGACGTCGCTGGCGGTGACACCGTGCGCGGCCATCTTCACGGGATCGAGCCATGCGCGCAGCGCGAACGTGCGCCCGCCCAGGATCTGCGCGCTCTGCACACCCTCGATCGCGCTCAACTTCGGCTGCACCACCCGGGTCAGGTAGTCGGTGATCTTGTTGGTCGCCAACGTCTTCGACGAGAAGCCCATGTACAGGGAAGCGACCTGCTGGCCCGTCTGCAAGGTGATCACCGGCTGCTGCGCGGCCTGCGGCAACTGGTTCTTCACCGAATTGACCAGCGCGGAAATTTCGGTGAGCGCCTTGTTGCCTTCGTAATTGAGGCGCAGGGTTGCCGTGATCAACGATACGCCTGGCGTCGACGACGAGGTCATGTAATCGATGCCCTGGGCCTGCGCGATCGCCTGCTCCAGCGGCTGGGTGATGAAGCCGGCCATGGTCTGCGCATCGGCGCCGAAATAAACCGTTTGAACCGTGATGGTTGCGCTCTCGGTCTTCGGATACTGGCGGATCGGCAGCGAAGTGACCGCGCGCAATCCCAGCACCAGGATCAACAGGCTGACCGTGGCCGCGAGTACGGGACGCTTGATGAAAAGGTCGGTGAATTTCATGCGAGTTGTCTTTGCGGCTTGGGCAGGCGTACTTCACTTCCGTCCGCCCCGAGCGCGGGGCTGAAGGCCCGAAGTCGCGGGGCATTGGAAATGGGCTTCGACTCCACCCGGTTGTGCCGGGCTACGCCCAGCCCGGGCGGATTCGAAAAGATCACTGTTCCACCGGATGTGGATTCGGATTGAAGGCCGGCTGCACCTTGTTGTTGATGTTGACCGGCGTGCCGTTCTTGAGCTTCAACTGGCCGCTGGTGACGATCACGTCGCCCTGCTTGATGCCGGAAAGGACGGCAACCTGGTCGCCGCGCGTCGGCCCCAGCGTCACCACCACCTGACGCACGTAATGCGAGGTGCCCTTGTTGTTGCCGCCGGACTTGTCCGCGGCGGCAGAAGGTGCGGCCTTGACCGGCTTGCCACTGGAATCGCTCGCGGGCGGCGCGCCGTCATGCACCACGAATACGGTGTCGCCGTATGGCGCATAGGAAATCGCGGTCTGCGGCAGGGTCAGGTATCGTTGCGTGGCGCCCGCATTCACTGCGAGATGGGTGAACATGCCCGGCACCAGCAGTTTGTCGGGATTGGGCACGGTTGCTTCGACGCCCACGTTGCGGGTCGAACGATCGATCTTGGGATCGGTCGCCGTGACCTTGCCCGCGAATGTCTTGTCCTTGAAGGCATCGGCGGTGACCTGGACGTCGCTTCCGACCTGCAACTGGGCCAGCGAGGATTGCGGCACCGTGAAGTCCACGTACACCGGATCGAGTTGCTGCAAGGTCACGACCGCGTCGCCGACGTTGATGTACTGGCCCGGATTCGCGGTGATGATGCCGACACGACCCGCGAACGGCGCACGCAGGGTTTTCTTGGCCACCAGCGCCGCCTGGGAATCGGCCTGGGCGCGCGCGCTCTTCAGGTTGGCCATGTCGGTGTCGTACTGCGCCTTGCTGATCGCCTGCACCGCAAGCTGCTTCTTCGCACGCTCGGCGGTCAATGCGGCGAGGTGGGCAGCCGCCGCGAGCGCGTCCAGGGTGGCGCGGTCCTGCTGATCCCGCAGTTTCACCAGCACCTGGCCCTGCTTGACGTCGGCGCCGGATTTCACATCCACGCTCTCCACCAGGCCGGCGACGTCGAATGCGAGATCCACACCGTGCACCGCACGCACGTTGCCGATGGCCTCGACGTGCGGTTGCCACGGCTGGTATCCGGCGACCATCGTGCTGACCGTCTGCGGCGGGTTGGCCATGGACTTCATGAACTTGCCGATCATGATGCCCTTGAAGGTGTTGAAGCCGACCAGCAGCCCGAACAGCACCGCCACCGCGACGATCACGATGATCAGCCGCTTGCGTTGTCTGGGACGCGCGGGAGTTGCGTATGCATTCATAAAATCGTCTCGTTTCTTGTGCCGGCTTTTCGCGAAGCGCTCATTGCTTTCCCTGATCGCCGTGATCAGAAACATCGGTATGGGTTGTGTGTCCTTGCGCTGATGGAGGCCCGGAACTCCCATCAGAACCGCCATCCCTGGCCGGAGGCTCCATGGCATGGCTTTCCGCGAAGCTGCCGCCCAGCGCGGCGTACAGCGCAGCGGTATCGGCAAGGCGCGACGTGCGTGCGGATATTTCGGCAATGCGGGCCTGCTGGTACTGGCGCTCGGCCGACAACAAGGTCAGGTAATCGACGGCGCCGACGCGGTACTGCGCACGGGTCAACGACAACAATTTCCGGGCATCCTGTTCGGACGTGCTTTGTGCCTTCAGCGACTGCGCGTCGTAGTCGAGCGCCTGCAGCGAATCGGCGACGTTCTGGAACGCAACCAGCACGGTCTGTTTCCATTCCGCGAGCGCCAACTGCATGCCCGCCTCGGCGGCGCGCTTTTGATGCAGCAATTGGCCGCCGTGGAACAGGGGCTGCAGCAACCCCAGGCCCAGCGACCAGCCACCGCTGCCGGCTGCGAGCAGACCCGACCAGGTGAGTGATTGGCTGCTGACATCGCCGCTCAAGGTGATCCTGGGCAGCATGTCGGCAGTCGCCACGCCGACTGCCGCAGTCGCCGCGTGCAGTTGGGCGGAAGCCGCACGGATATCCGGGCGCTGCGCGACCAGCGTGGACGGCAGGCTGACCGGAATGTCGGTGGGCAGCGTGACGTCGGCCAGCGTCACCGGCTGCAACCTGAGCTGCGCCGGGGTGACGCCGAGATAGGTGGCGAGTTGGTTCTGGGTGGCCGCAAGTTGCTTTTCCAGCGGCGGCAGGGTCGCCGCCGTCGCTGCCAACTGCGAACGCACCGCCAGCGTGTCGGACAGAGATTTCGCGCCGATTGCCTGTTGCTGCTTCGCGATGCCGAGCTCCTGCTGCAACGAATCGACGATCTGACGCGTCGCTTTCACCTGCTCGCGCAGCGAAGCTTCCTGCAGCGACGCGGTGATGACGTTCGCCGCCAGCGTCAGATAGGTTGCATCGAGCTGCGCACGCTGCACGTCGGCCTGGGCCTGCTGCGCCTCGATGCCGCGGCGCACTCCGCCGAAAATATCGAACACGTAGCCGACGCTGACGCCCGCGTTGTACACGGTATAGGGACCCACTGCCGTGCCGATGTTGGTCTGCGCGCTGGACTCCTTGGCGCGGGTCGCGCCGACATTCGCGTCCAGCGACGGAAACAGGCTGCCGCGCCCCGCCCTGGCGGTTTCCTCGGCCTGGCGCAGCGCAGCCTCGGCAGCATCGAGCGACGGACTGTGGCGGAACGCCTGTTGCACACGGCGATCGAGCTCGGCGTTGCCGAACGTGGTCCACCAGCGTTGTGGAACGTTTTCACCTTCGAGGAAACGCTGCGCATCGCCACCCGCGGTTCCCGCGGAAGCGGTGGACGTTGGCAGCGGCGCCGCCGTGAATCGATCGACACGCGGCGCGGCCGGCTCGCGAAAATTCGGGCCGACCGCGCAACCGGCAACCGCGAACGCAGTCACTGCCACCGCGGTCCACCGGACGGCGGACTTCAATTGGGTCATCGGGTACGTCATTCAGGCGGAGAATCGGTCTGATGAGGCGCGTTGCAAGGCGCCACGAGGTGGCTCGTATAACTAAACCGTTCGGTATTGTATTTGTGACGTGCAGATTGTGCAAGTACGGCATCCGACAAGAAAGGGCGGAATGTCACGGTTTTGCGGATGACAAGTGTCACGGCGTGCCATGTTGGCGGGGCATGTCTGAATGACGAACGAGACACGGGCAATTCGACAACGGTCTGGCTTCAATGCTCCGCCCCGAAACTGCTGTAGTGGAGACCAGGCCAGCGAGCTCACGGCCATGGATGGCGGCCCTGACAGGATTCGAAAAGTGCTGTCCCGTGCTTTTTCAACCCGCCAAGTCCGGTACATGCGACTCGGCTTCGCCGGATCGAGCACTTGAAAGGCCCGATCCACGGCGGGTCGCCCATGGTCCGCGCCAGCAGGGTGTTTCTCGGTCCAGCCAATGGCTGTTCCAAACCCTGGACCGCCAATCGAAGAACTCGACAACACGGTGATCAGGGACGATCACGCGGCAAATGGGCCTCGGCCAGATATTCCCGGCTCTGCATCTCGATCAGCCGGCTCTCGACGCGCGCGAAGTCACCGCGCAAGCGATTGCCGTCGTACAACTCCACGACGGGCGTCTGCGCGGTAACGGCAAGCTTCACGCGACGATCGTACAACTCGTCGATCAGGTGCACGAAACGTTGCGCGGCATCCTCGTTGAACGGCGTGAATTGCGGCAGGTGTGAAATCAGGATGGCCGGGTACATCCGGGCAAGTTCGATGTAGTCGGCGGATCCGAACGGGCCGTCGCACAATGCCGGGAAATCGAACCACGCCGCCTGGGCGCACACGCGCCGCGCCTGGAAAGCACGATCGTTGATCCGCAATTCGCCGCCTTCCTGCACCGGCCCCTGTGCCAGCCCCGCAAAAAGGCGTGCCAGCGCGGTTTCGGCCTGCGCGTTGTCTGGGGTCAGGTACACCGGAGCGCGGGTCAGCGCCCGCAGCCGCCAGTCGTGCGGCGAGGCCAGTTCCAGCACTTCACAACGTTGTTCCAGCAGCGCAATTGCCGGCAGGAAGCGCTCACGTTGCAAACCGTTCCTGTAAAGATCGTGCGGGGGCGTATTGGAGGTGGCGACCAGCACCACACCTCGATCGACGAGCGCATGCAACAGACCGTCCAGGATCATTGCATCGCCGATATCGGTGACCATGAACTCATCGAGACACAGCGCCCGCGTGCGCGCAGCGATGCCTCCGGCAATCTGCGGCAACGGATCGCGAACCTCGCCGAGTTCGCGCAAGGCCGCATGTACATCCAGCATGAAACGGTGGAAATGCACCCGCCGCGCAATACCCCGCGGCAGCGAGGCGACGAACTGGTCCATCAGCATGGTCTTGCCGCGCCCCACCGCGCCCCACAGGTACAGGCCGCGGATTGCGGCAGGACCGGCGATGCGCGCACGCAAGCGCGCCAACCATCCGGCTGGCTGCGCCGATAGTGCCGCGTGCAGGCGGTCGAACGCGCGCAACGTCGCACGTTGCGCCGGATCGTCCTGCCAGCTGCCGGCAGCCACGCCGCGTGAATAATGCTTGCCGGGCAGATCAGCATCATCGGGCATCATTGGTTGCATGAGCCTTGAATGTGTTGAAATCGTCGCGTGCGCGGGTGTCGCGACGCATCGGGCGTTGTGCGATCGATGCTTCGATCGAAGCGGCTGTTGTGAGAAGTCAGGCCACGGAGCTCCTGATGGATGGCGGCTCTGATGGCCGCTCTGGTGTGCGCAACGCGCGAAATCCCCGAGCAGCGACGCCGCTCAATGAAGCGCGCAGACGCGCTGCTACACCAACACGGGCGTGGGCAGCGCCCCGCAACAGCACGCTTTTCGTAGGAGCCA
>DASUJD010000056.1:0-99207 GCA_036279455.1 Rhodanobacteraceae bacterium
ATCGCGTGGTCGCGGCGATGCAACGTGCGGCGGTGGATGGCGATTTCCGCGCCAACCTGCATCGCGGCGGCACCGGCAGTCCGGTGAAGCTTTCGGCGGCGGAACGCAAGATCGCGTTGCGCGCGGCCGGGGTGATGGGCCTCGGCATCGCCGGCGTCGATTTGCTGCGCTCGGCGCGTGGCCCGTTGTTGCTGGAAGTCAACGCTTCGCCGGGACTGGAAGGTATCGAAACCGTGACCGGCGTGGATGTGGCCGCCGCGGTGATCCGGCATGTCGAAGCGGCGAGTGCACTGGTCGTCCGGGGATCGGCGCATCCCGGTAGTTAGGGTCTGTTAACGCTATGCCAAGTGAACCGCGTTGCTTCCGCGGCGGCTGCCAGACAAGGCGCACGCCGCAGCGCCATGGTGGTTCCATGGTCAAGGTGCGCGCCGACGTATGGCGGTCGCTGCGGAGCAACCCCTCGGGCCGGGGCCATTTGCCCGCATGGCTTTGTCATCGTTCGTCTAGGTATCGACATACATCTTCCTCACTCTTTCTTGCTCTGCAGGCAAATGGCCTACGGCGCGGCCACATGGCAGGGGTGATAGACCCTAAAACCCGAACTCGGAGAGCAGACGATCGACTTCGTCCTGGGTCGATACCGGGTCCGGACGCTGTTCGCCACCCTTCACGGCACCGCCGATGGTTCCGGTCAGGCGCACCAGTTCCAGCAGGGCAAGTTCCACCTTGTCGATGAACGCGGAGACCCGTTGCAGCCGCTGGCCGGACAGGTCCTGCCAGGATTGCGCCTCCACCAGTCGCGCGAAATCGCCGAGGCAGGCATCGGCGAATCGATCGGCGTCGCATGTGAGTTGCCGTACTTTTTGCGGGTCGGGCGCCTCAGTCGCGGTGATCGCGCGCGCCTGTTCGCGCAGACGCGCGGCCTGTGGGCGCAGCCGTTCGGCCATGGCCAAGGTTTCGTGTGCCGCATTGGCACTCATCGCCAGCGCCTCATGCAGGCTTTGGCGCGCACGCGGCGCACCGCCAGGCGGTTCTCCGTCTTGGGTCAGATGCACGATGGAGTTGTGCAAGTCCCGGGTGAGGTGCCCCAGCGCCCGGAACAGGTCGTGCTGGCGGCGGGCGAACAACGCGTCCAGGGATGCTTCGAAATCCCTGGCGTCGCGGGTCTCGAGCAGCGCCCGCAACTCGGACGGCAGAGTGGTGGTGACGTTTGCGTCGGTAGCGGTAGTGGGTATGGACATGTCGTTGTCAACCTGCTGCGACCAAGCGCTCGAAAATGCGGTCGATCTTTTCCTTGAGGGTCACGGCGGTGAACGGTTTGACGATGTAACCGTTCACCCCCGCCTGTGCGGCCGCGATGATCTGTTCGCGGCTGTTTTCGGCGGTGACCATCAGCACCGGCAATGATTTCAACGTCGCGTCGGCGCGGATTGCCCGCAACAGGTCGATGCCGGTCATCCCGGGCATGTTCCAGTCGGTCACCACGAAGTCGATGCTGTTGGCATGCAGCACGGTCAATGCGCTGTTGCCATCGTCGGCCTCCTGGATGTTGGCGCCGCTGAAGCCGAGCTCACCCAGCAGGTTGCGGATGATTCGGCGCATGGTGGAAAAATCGTCCACCACCAGGATTTTCATGTTCTTGTCCACTTGCAGTCCTCGATAATTCTTCAAACGTTGTCCCGCCAGCCGTCCATGCGTGCGCGCAGCCGAATCACGGCCTGCCCGTGGATCTGGCAGATGCGGGATTCACTGACGCCAAGCACTGCACCGATCTCCTTGAGATTGAGTTCCTCGTCGTAGTACAGCGACATCACCAGCTTCTCGCGTTCCGGCAATTGCTCGATGGCCGCGGCCAGCGCCTCGCGCAATCCGTCTTCCTCCAGTCCCGCGGAGGGGCCGCGGTTGCTGGTGTCGGCGACTTCCATCGCGACATCCCCGGTTTCCGGGCTCGACAGGCTGAGAATCCGCGAACTCGCCGCGTCGGCCAGAATCTGGTTGTATTCGTTGCTGTCGAGCCCCAGGCGCCGCATGATCTCGGCGCCATCCGCATCGCTGCCGGTCTCGTTCTCCACCCGGCGCATCGTTTCGGCCACTTCGCGGACCTTGCGGTGCACCGAGCGCGGCGTCCAGTCGCTGCGGCGCAGCTCATCCAGCATCGCGCCACGGATACGGATGCCGGCGAAAGTCTCGAAGCTCGCCTCGCGCGAGGGCGAGTAGCTTCTTGCCGCTTCCAGCAGGCCGATCATTCCCGACTGGATGAGGTCCTGCACGTCGACGCTGGGCGGCAGGCGCGCCATCAGGTGGTAGGCAATGCGGCGCACCAGCGGGGTATGCGCGCGCACCAGTTCATCATCCGGGATGCGCTGGACTTGCAGGTATTCGGCGCTTGCGTTCATGCCGCTTGTTCCCCCCGGCTCATGCGGCGTTCCGCGAAGAATCCGATCCGGCCGTACGCTTCGGGCGATTTCTCCCAGTTATCGGCAGCCATCGCCAGTTTCTTGAATGCCAGCCCGGAAGGGCTTCCGGGCCAGGCGTCTGCCACGCCCGTCTGGCGGCGCACGGCACGACGCAGGTATTCGTCTTGGGGGATCGCCCCGCACAACTGCAGATTGACATCGAGGAAACGTGATGTGACGCGCTCGAGTTTTTCGAAAAGTTGACGCCCGTGTCCGGCGTTGTGGACCATGTTGGCCACGACCTTGAAGCGGCGCACGCCATATTCGTGGGCAAGCACCTTGACCAATGCATAGGCATCGGTCAGGGAAGCCGGTTCGTCGCAGACCACCAGCAGCACGTCATCGGCGGCGACGCTGAACATCGAGACGCTTTCGGAAATGCCGGCGGCGGTATCGACGATCAAGAATTCCGGCGGCCTCGGGTAATCGTCGAAGGCGCGAATCACCGCGGCGTACTCCGAGCGCGACATCGCAGCCATGCGCTGCTTCCCGGAGGTGGCCGGTACCACCTTCAGTCCGCGCGCGGCCGTGAGCACCAGGTCGTCGAGATCACACTCGCCCGCGAGCAGGTTGGCGATGTTGCATTTTGGCGAGAGCCCAAGCAGCACGTCCACGTTGGCCAGCCCCAGGTCGGCGTCCAGCAGCAAGGTGTCGTGTCCGGCCATGGCCAGCGACAAACCCAGGTTGACGGCGACACACGATTTGCCGACGCCACCCTTGCCTCCGGTGACGGCAATCACCCGTGGACGCCGGCGTGGTTGCGCAGCCAGCGGTGCAACAATGTTGTTCTTCAGCGTTTGCATGATGCGGTCCAGCCCCTCTGCCTGATTCATGGATGTCGGTTCCCTGTGATCACGCCGTGGCGCCGGTCGGACGCCCGAAACGTTCGGCCATGAGCATGTCGTTGCCGCCCGCCCCGGCGGGATTGCCGCGCGCGGCGGCACGGCACACCAGTTGGCGCGCGTCGGCGGCGGCGATGTCCTCGGGCACGCGCTGGCCATCGGTGGTGAAGTCCAGGGCCAAGCGATGGCGGATCAGCACCGACAATGCGCCGCCAAGCCGCGGTGCCTCGTCCATCTTGGTGAGGATGCAACCGCGCGGCTGTAGCGGCAGGTAGGCGCGAGCGGCATCGTCCATGGCTTGCGCCTGGGCATTCGCGGCCAGCACCAGGGTGGCGCGCATGCGCGGTTGTGCCGCGCGCAGGATGTCCAGCTGGCCTACCAGTTGCGGGTCTTGCGCACCCATGCCGGCGCTGTCGACCAGAATGGCGCGGCGGTCGCGCAGTCGGGTGAGCAGCGCACACAGTTCGCCGGCCTCGTGCACCTCGTACACCGGCACGCCCAGCAGGCGTGCATATTGACCGAGCTGTGCCCCGGCGCCGATGCGGTAGTGATCGGTGCTGACGAGCGCGACCTGGTCGGCGCCATGGTGCAATACCGCATGTGCGGCGAGTTTTGCGACGGTAGTAGTCTTGCCGACGCCGGTGGGCCCGACCATGGCCATGATGCCCTCCAGCCTGGCCAACTGACGGCCGCCGGTGGTCAGTCGTTGCGCAAGCATCCCCAGCGGCAGATAACGGGCTTGTTCGGTGCTCAGGCCCTGCGGCAGATCATCGGCGATGGCGCGCGCGATGTCGGGGTCGATCTCCATGCGCGTGAGCTGGCGCAACACGTTGGCGTGCACCGGATTGCGCCTGTCCAGATCATTCCACGCCAGGCTGGCCAACTGCGTCTCCAGCATCTCGCGCAGGTTGCCCAGTTCCTGGCGCATGTCTCGAATGGCCGGCGAGCGTTCGGTGGCGTCCGAGGCCGGGTGCGCCAGTTGCGAGAAGATGTCCTGCATGCTGGGCGTCTCGATACGGGTGGAACGTGCGAAAGTGGTGGTGGCTGGCGGCGGCTGCATTGCATCGCCTGCGTCGGAAGGCGCCTCGGCTTCTGCAGCGGGCGCGGGCGTGGCCTGGGTGGTGGCGGCTGCGCGCGGCATCGCGTTGGCCATGGCTTCGCGCACCAATGCCTCGTCGTAATCGATTGCGGCGATGATCTCGATGCCCTCGTCGAGCCGGCGCGTGGACAGGATCACCGCATCCGGCCCTTGTTCCTTGCGGACCAGTTGCATGGCCTCGCGCATGCCTGCCGCCACGAATCGCTTGATCTTCATGACGGGTGGCTCCCAAGCGCCTTACGCGCGATGAAAGTTTGGATGTTTCGCTGTGTGTGCATGTCGATATTCCAGGACCGCCTCGTGGTTCCGCATTTGCAAGGGCAGGGGAACGGAGCTGCTTCTTCCAATCCCCAATTCCCAATCCCTGATCTCCAATCCCTGCTTCTCACTCATCGCCCCAGTGCCGAGACCAGCCGCACGCGGCGGTTGTCCGGCACCTCGTTGTAGGCCAGCACGTGCAGCGCCGGAGCAACATGGCGCGTGAATCGCGCCAGCCACGACCGCAACTGCGGCGCCACCAGCAATACCGCCGGCTCGCCAGCCATCTCCTGGCGCTGCGCTGCATCGGCGACGTTCTGCTGCAACCGCTCGGCCAGCCCCGGTTCCACCGCGGCACCGGCCGGACCGCTGCCCTGCAGTGACTGGAGCAAAATCTGTTCCAACTCGGGCGCCAGCGTGATCACCGGAACTTCGCTGCCCAGACCACTGATTTCCTGCACTATTTGTCGGCCAAGCGCGACCCGCACCATGGCCGTGAGGGCGCCGGATTCCTGACTCTGCGAAGCGTGCTCCGCCAACGATTCGACGATGCCGCGCATGTTGCGGATCGGCACGTGCTCGGCCAGCAGGTTCTGCAGCACCTTGACCACCACGCCCAGCGACAGGCGTTTGGGCACCAGATCCTCGACCAGCTTGGGCGCTTCGGCGGACAGCCGGTCCAGCAGTTGCTGCACTTCCTGATGGCCCAGCAGTTCGTGCGCGTGCGCCTGCAGGATGTGCGAAAGATGCGTGGCGATCACGGTGGCGGCATCCACCACGGTGTAATCCAGCGTTTGCGCGTGCTCGCGCAGGCCCGGTTCGATCCACACCGCTTCCAGACCGAATGCGGGATCGCGCGTTGCGATGCCGTCAAGGCGCCCGTGCACCCGCCCCGGATTGATTGCCAGCAGGCGCTCGTGATGGATTTCCGCCTCGCCGACCGGCACGCCCAGCAGGCTGATGCGGTAATGGCTGGCGCCGAGGTCGAGGTTGTCGCGGATGTGCACCGGCGGCACCAGGAAACCGAGATCCTGCGACAGCTTGCGGCGCACCGACTTGATGCGTCCCAGCAGCTCACCGCCCTGGTTGCGGTCCACCAGCGGAATCAATCGATAGCCGACTTCCAGGCCGATGGTGTCCACGGCGGTGACGTCGTCCCAACTCAGTTCGACGCGCTCGCCTGCAGGTGTCGGTTCGGCATTCGCCGCGGCATTGGCGCGTTCCCGCGTTGCCTTCTCGGCATCGCGACGGCGGCGGTCCAGCATCCAGGCAGCGCCACCGCAAAGGCAGGCCAACAGCAGGAACGCAACATTGGGCATGCCGGGAATGATGCCCATCACGCCCAGCACCACGGCGGTCACCGCCAGCGCGCGCGGTTGTCCGAACACCTGCGACAGCACCTGCTTGCCCATGTCCTGCGAGCCCGACACGCGCGTCACGATCACCGCGGTGGCGACCGACAACAGCAGCGCGGGAATCTGCGCGACCAGGCCGTCGCCGATGGTGAGCAGCGTGTACGTGTGCGCGGCCTCGCTGACGGACAGGCCGTGCTGCAGCACGCCCACCGTGAAACCGCCGACGATGTTGATCAACAGGATCAGGATGCCGGCGGTGGCATCGCCGCGCACGAATTTGGAGGCGCCGTCCATGGAGCCGTAAAAGTCCGCTTCCTCGCGCACTTCCTGGCGGCGGGCGCGGGCCTGTTCCTGGGTCAGCAGACCGGCGTTGAGATCGGCGTCGATGGCCATCTGCTTGCCGGGCATCGAATCGAGGGTGAAGCGCGCGGTCACTTCCGACACGCGCGTCGCGCCCTTGGTGATCACCACGAAGTTGATGATCGTGAGGATCGAGAACACCACCAGGCCGACCGTGAAGTTGCCGCCGATCACGAACTCGCCGAAAGCCTGGATCACCTTGCCGGCGGCGCCGGGACCGGCGTGGCCGTGCAGCAGCACTACCCGGGTGGAAGCGATGTTCAGCGCCAGCCGCAGCAGTGTTGCGCCCAGCACCACGGTCGGGAACGCGGCGAATTCCAGCGGCCGCATCACGTACACCACCGCCAGCACGATCACCAGTGACAGCGCGATATTGAAGCTGAACAATATGTCCAGCATGAACGGTGGCAACGGCAACACCACCATCGCCAGCAGGAGAAGCATCACCAGCGGTGCGCCGATTCCACGCCTGCCGATGCGACCGAATTGTTGGACGAGCGTCGAGGCGGCCATCTTCATTGCCCCTTGTCAGGCAGCTGGTACGGGCCGAGCAGTTGCGGATCGATGTCGGGATTGGGCGGCGGCGGCACGTCGCCGGCCTGCGCGGCGGCATCGCGCACGCGATAGACGTAAGCAAGGATCTGCGCGACCGCGACATACAGCGCGGCCGGAATTTCCTGGCCGACGCGGGTGGTGTGATACAGCGCGCGTGCCAACGGCGGCACGGTGACCAGCGGCACCTCGTGTTTTCCCGCGACGCTGCGGATGCGCAGGGCAACGAGGTCGAGGCCCTTGGCGATGACCCGCGGCGCGCGCATGTCGTCGCCGTATTTGAGGGCCACCGCGAAGTGGCTGGGGTTCATCACCACCACGTCGGCCTTGGGTACCGCGTCCATCATGCGCCGCTGCGCCATCTGGTGTTGCACGTTGCGCACGCGGCTGCGCGTTTCCGGGCTGCCTTCGGTTTCCTTGTGTTCGTCGCGTAGTTCCTGGCGGGTCATGCGCATGCGCTTGGCGTAGTCGTAGCGCTGCCACAGCATGTCGACGAAACCCACCACCGCCAGCGCGCCGGCGAACAACAGCGATGCACGGCCGATCACGTCGAGCGCGGCGTCGATGCCGTTCTGCACGTTGCCACGCCCGGTGCCCAACAGCTCGGTCCGCGAATGCCACAACACCCACGTCAGCACGCCGCCGATCAGGACGACCTTCAGCAGCGACTTGCCAAGTTCCACCAACCCGCGCAGCGACACCAGCTTTTTGGCGCCCTCGATCGGATTGAGGCGCTCGAATTTGGGCACGAGCGCCTCGCCGCTGAAGGTGAAGCCGCCGGCCAGCGCGGGTGACAGCAGTGTCGCCAGCAGCGCGACGCCGAACAACGGCGCCAGAAGTTTCAGTGCCTCGATGCCGGCGGCGGTGGTCGCCGCGCCCATCGCGGCGCTGTTCATCGCTTGCGCGCGGTCGTAGGCGAGGCCGATGCGCATCAGGTTGCGCAGATGTTCACCCAGCCACGGACGCATCGCCAGCAGCGTGCCGACCCCGGCCAGCGCGATCAGCGCCGCCGAGAGGTCACGCGAGCGCGAGACGTCGCCTTTCTCGCGCGCCTCGCGCAGGCGTTTTTCGGTAGCCGGTTCGGTGCGTTCCTGATCGTTGTCGTGATCGGCCATCGCTCACGCTCCCGAGATCGCGCGGACCAGTTGGAAGGCCGCGCGTTGCAACGCGTCGAATGCGCCGGGCAGGGTGCGCAGGCCAAGCCACACGGCGACGAAGCCGAGACAAATCGAGATCGGAAAGCCGATCGAGAACAGATTCATCGCCGGCGCGGCGCGGCTGATCGCGCCGAATCCGAGGTTCACCACCAGCAGCGACGCCATGGCCGGCAGCGCCACCAGCACCGCACCCGCGAACAGGTGCGAGGCGAAGCCGAGCAGGTTCCACAGCGTATTGCCGCCAGGCATCGCCATGTGCCAGGTGGCGCCATGCATGCCGGTCGCCAGCAGCGCGATCAGTTGCAGGTGGCCATCCATCGCGAGGAAGATCAAGGTCGCCAGCAGCAGATAGAACTGTCCCAGCGCCGGCGCGTCGTGGCCCTGCTGCGGGTCCACCACTTGCGCGAAACCGAGCCCCATCGATGAGGCCACCAGCTCGCCGCCCATCGACAATGCTTCGAATGCCAGCTTCAGCGCGAAACCCATCGCCGCACCCACCACCAGTTGCTGCATCACCGTGATCAGCGCGGCGAGGCTCAACGGATCGAGCTTGCCCGGCGAAGGCGCCAGTGGCATCAACACCAGTGCCAGCACCAAAGCCAGGCCGACGCGCACGCGCACGGGTATGCTGCGTGCGCCCAGCACCGGCGCCGTCAGCATCAGACCGCTGATCCGGGCCAGCGGCCACAGCAGCGCGGCAATCAGCGACTGCAGTTGGGCGAGCTCGAAGTTCACCGCACCATCTCCGGCAGGTTCACGATCAGGTCGTGCGTGAACGACACCAGGGTGTGCAGCATCCACGGCCCCGCGATCACCAGCACCAGCGCCATCGCCAGCAGCTTGGGGATGAACGACAGCGTCATCTCGTTGATCTGCGTCGCGGCCTGGAACATGCCGACCACGAGACCGACGACCAATGCGGTCAGCAGCAGCGGCGCACCCACCAGCATCGCGATGTACAGCGCCTGCTGGCCGAAATGGATGACGGATTCGGGGGTCATGTGACGAAACTCCCCGCGAGCGTGCCGAGCAGTAGCGTCCAGCCATCCACCAGCACGAACAGCATGATCTTGAACGGCAGCGAGATGATCGTCGGCGAGACCATCATCATGCCCATCGACATCAGCACGCTGGCCACCACCAGGTCGATGATCAGGAACGGCACGAACAGCAGAAAGCCCATCTCGAACGCGGTCTTCAGTTCGCTGGTGACGAAGGCCGGAACCGCGACGCGGAACGGCACGTCGCTGCGTGACGCGTAAGGCTTCTCACCGGCCAGTTTGCTGAAGAGTTGCAAGTCGGCATCGCGGGTCTGGTCGAGCATGAAGTTCTTGAACGGCGCGGTGACCTTGGGCAGCGCCTGCTCGGCGCTGAGTTGGCCATCCATGTAGGGTTTCAGGCCCTGGGCGTAGGCGCGGCTCAACACCGGCGACATCACGAACAAGGTCAGGAACAGAGCCAGTCCAAGCAACACCTGATTCGGCGGTGACGATTGCGTGCCCAGGGCCTGACGCAGGAACCCCAGCACCACGATGATGCGCGTGAACGAAGTCATCATCAGCACGATCGCAGGCAGCAGCGTCAACGCCGTCATCAGTGCCAACAACTGGATCGACAAACTCCAGGTCTGGCCACCGTTGCCGGTGGTGTGCACGGTCAGCGCCGGCAGGCCCTGCGCGGGGGCCGAAACCGGGGCCGGCAGCGTCGCTGCAGCCGGGACCGCGGCTTGCGCCAGCATCGGCAGCAGCAACGCGAGCAACACCAGCGCGATGATCCAGCAGCGTTTCATCGCGGTTTTCTCCAGCGTTCCAGCACTTCGCGAAAACTGCGTGGTGTGACGGCTATTCCCGCCGGTGGCGACGGCGCCGGCAGTGACTCATCCAGAACCAGCAACGTGCGCAAGCCTGTCGGCGAGGCGCCGACCAGCAACTGGCGATCGCCGACTTCCAGCAACAGCACGCGTTCCTTGACGCCCACCGCCAGCGATTCCACACAACGCACGCGCTGGCCGCCGGGACGCACCCGCGTTTGCATGCGGCGCGTCAGCCAGCCCACCGCCAGGATCATCACCACCACGGCGATCAAGCTCAGGACCACGCGCACGAATTCACCGGCGCTGCCCATCGTTGCCGCAGCCGGTGCCGCGCCGGCTGCGACAGGCGCGACTGCGTGGAGCAGGGCGATCATTTCAGTTTGCGCACGCGCTCGGCCGGGCTGATCACGTCGGTCAGCCGGATGCCGAATTTTTCATTGATCACCACGACCTCGCCGTGCGCCACCAGGGTGCCGTTGACGAACACGTCCAGCGGTTCGCCCGCGGCACGGTCCAGCTCGACCACCGAGCCCTGGTTGAGTTGCAGCAGGTTGCGGATGCTGATGCGGGTGCGGCCTACTTCCATGGCCATGGTCACCGGTACATCCAGGATCACGTCCATGTTCACTTCGGCGCTGCCGCCGGCATCGGCCCGCAGCGTGTCGAGTTGCAATTTTTCGGCCGTAGGGGTGCCGGTGGCACTGGCTGCAGTTGCGTTCATGGTTGTTTCGTCTCTTGCTTGGTTGATTCGGGTGTGTGGTTGTCCGGGTTGCCGAGCGGCAGTTCGTGGCGACGCAGCAGTTGCTCGAACCCGACCGCCTTGTTGCCGCCGTGTGCGCCGAGACGGCCGCGAAACACGGGCACGTCCTCGGCGAAAACCGTGACGCGGTCCGGATGCGGGAGGGTGATGACATCGCCTGGGCGCAGTGCCATGAAGTCGCGGATGGAGAGGCTTGCCTCGCCGAGCAGCGCGCTCACCTCGACATTGGCATCCAGGACTTCCTCGTGCAGGCTCTGTATCCAGCGCTCGTCGCGTTCAACCCGATCGCTCTGCACGCCTGCATCCAGCAGTTCGCGGATCGGCTCGATCATCGCGTACGGCATGGTCATGTGAACCTGGCCGCCGCCGCCGTCCATGTTCACGTGGAAGCGCGAGACCACCACGGTTTCGGTGGGGCTGACGATGTTGGCGAACTGCGGGTTGATTTCGGAATTGACAAACTCGAAACCAAGTTTCATCACCGGTGTCCAGGCTTCCATCATTGCCGCGAAGACCTCGGCCAGCACGATCTGGATCACCCGGTTTTCGGTGGGGGTGAAGTCGCGGCCCTCGATGCGCGCGTGATAGCGCCCGTCGCCGCCGAAGAAGTTGTCGATCACGCTGAACACCAGGCCGGGCTCGAACACGGTCAGCGCGGTGCCGCGCAACGGGTGCACGCGGGTGAGGTTGAGATTGCTGGGAACCGCCAGCGAATGCACGTATTCGGAAAACTTCACCATGCTCACGCCTTCCACCGAGACTTCGCAGGTCTTGCGCAGCACGTTGAACAACCCGGTGCGGAAGAAACGCGCGAAGCGATCGTTGACCATTTCCAGCGTCGGCAGGCGGCCGCGCACGATGCGGTCCTGTTGCGTGAAGTCATACGCCTTTGCGGAACCGGGCTGCGGAGTGTCGGTTTCGGTCTCGACGTCGCCCTTGTCGACGCCGTCCAGCAGCGCGTCGATTTCGTCCTGGCTGAGGATGTCGCTCATGATCGTCGCCGCTCCGTCACTGCATCACGAAACTGGTGAAGTACAAGGCCTCGATGCCGGGCCGCCCAAGTGACTGTTGCACCACGCCCTGGACTTTTTTCAGCGCTTCCTTCTGCAATTCCAGTTTGCCGCTGGCGGTCGCAAGCTCGTCGTACTTCTGGTTGCTGAACAGCAGCAGCAGCGCGTTGCGAATGGCGGGCTCTGCGTCCTTGGCAGTCTTGATCGCCGCCGGGTCATGCGACATCAGGCTGACGCCCACCTGCAGAAAGCGGATCGCGCGCGTGTCGGTGAAGTTGACCACGATGGAGGGATCGAGCGTGTAGTACTGGGCGGCCTTGCTCAATTCCGGTTTGGCTGGACCGCGGTGGCGCATGAACAGGAAACCGCCGGTGCCAACCAGCGCGACGACCGCGATGATCACGATCAGCAAGAAAAGTTTCTTGCTCTTCCTGGGGGCCGGAGCTTCGTCGGCGGGTGCTTCCGTGGGCATGTGCGTCTCATATGCAAAAGAGGATTCAGAAGCCTCAAATGCAAACGTCATGCCATGGCGGAAGCGAGCTGCAAGTCATTGGTTTGTGGTTTTATTCCCGGGAGATTTCGCGCGCGTGGCGGGTTCTTGACGCGCCTGCATCGCCCGGTTCGCAGGTGGTGTCGAACTGTTGGCGCGCCCGCTTTTAGCGTGGATTACCTGTCATGCAGGCGACGAGTCGCGAGCACGCCAGCTCCTGCAGCGCGTGTTTTTTTGTGTGAGTCTGCGTACCGGCTGAACGACCGGCCGAGGATGGCCGGGCCGGTGCCCGTGCCAGGGATGGCTGCTTGCCTTGAATGGGTCGCAGGCGTGCCTGGTCGCGACACGCTCGCTCCTACAGGAAAATGCGCAGGGGCCTGCGTGCAGGCGACGCAAAATCAGGCGAAGTCGTCCACGCGGCCGGGAGTGGCGATGCGCACTCGAAGTGGCTCGGGCCGGTTGTCGGGTTCAGTGCTGACGGAGTTGCCGCTGGCGTGATATGCAGGTGCGGCGTGCGGTCGCCCATGGGCTTGCTGGCCTACCGACGCGTGGCCGAGGTTCAGCCCCTGCTGTGCCAGCATGTGCTGCAGTTGCGGCAAGGTCTGTTGCAGGGCGTTCACCGTCTGGGGATGTTGCACGGCGAAGTTGACATCGACGTGGTCTTGATGGGTGGTGATCTCGACCTGGATGGGGCCGAGCTTTTTCGGGTTGAGCTGGATTTCGGCCCGCTGGATGTTTTGCCCGGCCAGCCATACCACGTGCTGCGCCGTTTCCTGGATGAATTGCGGCTGGCCCGGTGCGGCCTGCATCATCAGTTGCACCTGCGTAGGAGGTGTCGGGGTCGGCGTCGGCGTGGGTCCCGCGTGCATGACCGCGAGCTGCGCCATGTGCGCGATGAAGCTGTCCGCTCCAGTGTGCGAAGCGGCCACGTCGTCCTTGAGATCCACGACCTGCGCGCCGGCATCGCCTGCCGGCATCTTCAAGGCGGCTGCCAGGTTTGCGTCGGCTGACGTCTGGCTGGGTGGGTCGGATTGCGGGGCAGCAGCCGCAAGTTTGGTGGCTGCGGGAGCGGCAGTGGCGATGTTCAGCACCACCGCAGCCGAAGTGGCTGCCGGTACGGGGTTGCCGCTGGCTGCCGGTACGGGGTTGCCGCTGGCTGCCGGTACGGGGTTGCCGCTGGTTGCCAGTACGGGGTTGCCGCTGGTTGCCGGTACGGGGTTGCCGCTGGTTGCCAGTACGGGGTTGCCGCTGGTTGCCGGTACGGGGTTGCCGCTGGTTGCCAGTACGGGATTGCCGCTGGTTGCCGGTACGGATTTGCCGCGGGTTGCCGGCAATGTTTTGCCGCCGTTGGCAACCGGTTGCGGCATCGGCGCCGTCACGGCCATCACCATCGGCGCCAGGCCGGCTGGGAAATTCGTGTCGTCAGGATCCTTGTCGTTTCGCGCGCCCGCCGTGGTTTCGTGGTCCTCGGGTTTCGGCACGCCGACATCGTCATCGGCCCGGTCTCCGTCACTGCGAGGCTTCGACGCAGGCTGTTGCGATTGGCGCAAGGTGGCGTCGAAGCGTTTGCCGTCGGTGGCCGGTGGGCTTGCGGTATCGGCGCCGGGGGAAGCAGTCGGTGGTGCGGCTGGAATGGCGAGGTTGCTCATGACGATCGGCGGGGTTCGTGGAGGATGGATGAAGCGTTTGCTGCAGCTTGAGTGCAAGTCGGGTGGCCGTGGTCCGCGCCGTTGCACGCTTTTTCCGGCAAGGCGTTCACGGCGCCACCCGTACATTTTTTTGACGTTGCATGCGCTCGTCCACGGCGGCCTGCTCGGCGCGTTCTTCGCTGGCCTGCTCGCGGCTGCGGTAGCGTTGGGTGACGGTGTCCAGCGCCGTGCTACGGCTGTGTGATTCCAGCCACGCCACCCGCGCCTGCGCCAGATACCGCTCGCGTTCCTCGATCTCCCGTTGCTGCTGCGCGATGGCCTGATCGATGCGCGTGACGAACCGCTGACGGTTCATCAGTTCGGCGACGGACACGCCGGATTCGCGGCACGGGGTCGGTTGTTGCGCGTAATCGCGACGAAATTGCTGCAATTCCTGCAACTGGCGCTTGGCGGCGTCCAGGCCACGCATCCGCTCGCCCATGATGTTGGCGGCTTCGTCGGTATGGCGCCCGGCGATATCTGCCACCCGTTGCAGGCGTTGCGAACGCAGCGGCTTCATGTGGAGGTTTTCCCGTCAGCGGCCGGTCTGCCAGAGTTGTCGTCAAACAACCCGGCAAGCGCCTGGATGGCTTCGTCGAGAGCGACGGCGTCGCCGGTTTCCTGCTGCAGGAACGCGCTCAATGCCGGCCACAGTGCAATGGCTTCGTCCACGCGCGGATCGCTGCCCTTCTGGTAGGCGCCGATCGTGATCAAGTCCCGCTGCTGGCTGTACGCGGAATAGACCTGACGGAAACGCTGCGCCAGTTTCATTTGCGCGGGCGGGACCACGACAGGCATCACGCGGCTGATCGAGGCCTCGATGTCGATGGCCGGGTAATGGCCTGACTCGGCGAGATCGCGCGACAACACGATGTGGCCGTCGAGGATCGCGCGCGCAGCGTCCGCGATCGGATCGTGGCGATGATCGTCGCCTTCGGTGAGCACGGTGTAGAACGCAGTGATCGAACCGCGCCCGTCGGCGTCGTTGCCGGCGCGCTCGACCAGCGTCGGCAACAGCGCGAACACCGATGGCGGATAACCCTTGGTCGCGGGTGGTTCGCCGATGGCCAACGCGATTTCGCGCTGCGCCTGCGCGTAACGGGTCAGCGAGTCCATCAGCAGCAGCACGCGCAGGCCACGGTCGCGGAAATGCTCGGCGATGGCGGTGGCGACTTGCGCGCCGCGCAGCCGCGACAGCGGCGGCGCGTCGGCGGGTTCGGCCACGATCACCGCGCGGCGGCGGCCCTCCTCGCCGAGGATATGGTCCACGAATTCCTTCACCTCGCGGCCACGCTCGCCGACCAATCCCACCACCACCACGTCGGCGTTGGTGAAACGCGTCATCATGCCCAGCAGTGTCGATTTGCCGACGCCGGAGCCTGCGAACAGGCCCATGCGCTGGCCACGGCCCACCGTGAGCAGCGCATTGATGGCGCGCACGCCCACGTCCAGCGGTTGCGAGATCGGTTTGCGCTGCATCGGATTGATCGGCGTCCGCTTCAGCGAGGTTTGCTGATCCGCGCACAACGGACCGCGGCCATCCAGCGGCGCACCGGTTGCGTTGATGACGCGGCCCAGCAACGCATCTCCGGCGGGAATCCCTGAATCATGCGGGCATGGGCGCACCCGTGCGTTCGGCAACACGCCGTGCAGGATGCCGGTCGGCATCAAGTACAAACGTCCATCGGAAAAACCCACCACCTCGGTTTCGATGCTGCCGCCGTCCGCGCTGTCCACGAGGCAGCGCGAACCCACCGGCGCTTCACAGCCCACGGCTTCCAGGGTGAGTCCGACCACGCGGCGCAACATGCCTTCGACCACGATCGGTCGCGTCTTGTCCACCTGTCGGCCGCGTGCGGCGAGGCGCGCTTGCCACCGTTCGCTGCGCCGGGCGACGTATTGTTCGGGGTCGGCAGTCACGGGCTCTCCGGCTGGTTGCGTGCGACGGGTCTGGCGAAGCCCGCTCCCCCGAATTTGTTCGGGGAAGAGGATTGGGTGAGGGGGCGGGACTGGATATCGCGAGGGCTATTGGAGTTTCGTGCTGATGCATCCAGTTCGCGTGTGGGCTCGAAGTGTGCGGCCGCTTCGGGTCTTTGCCCCCTCACGCCCAGCGATGAATCTGTTCGGAGAGAGGGAGTCGAGTGATCGACGCTGTTCATTCGTCGTCACCCGGGGCGGGTGCCAAATCCTTGTCCAGTGCGGCGTCCATCATCGCCGCCAGGCGTGTTTCGATGCTGGCGTCGATTCGAGAATCGGCGCCGGCGATGTGGCAGTCGCCGGGCTTGAGTTGCGGGTCTTCGACGATGCACCAGCCGCGTTCCTTGGCCTCGCTCAGGCCTTCGCGCAACAGCGCGGCGGACTGCGGATGCACGGTGACGTCGATGCGGGCGGTGGTGGCGGGCAGGGCGCCGATGGCCTTGCGCACGATTTTCAGAATGTGTTCCGGTTGCAGGCGCAGTTCGGCCTGCAGCACGCCACGCGCCACCAGCATGGCCAATTCGGCCAGCTGCCGTTCGACAGCGGCATCGACATCCTCGAGCGGGCGCGCCAAGGCGTCACACAGTCCGCGCAGATGCTGCAATTGGTGTTGCAGTTCGCCGTGTGCGGCACGGCGTCCTTCGGTCAGGCCTTGTTCGTAGCCTTCACGCCGCGCCTCATCGCCGATCGATTCCAGATCGGCCACGGTCGGACGTGTTGCGGGCCCGGCGTGCACGGCAGGGAGGCTCATCGCGGGCATGTTCCAGCGCTGCACATCCTGCAGTTGCTCGCGCGACACCACGCGCAGGCCTTCGCTCATACCATTTCCTCATTGCCGCCCAGCGTGATCGTGCCGGCATCGGCCAGCTTGCGGGCGATGGCCAGGATTTCCTTCTGCGCGGCGTCGACTTCGGACAGGCGTACCGGCCCGGCCACTTCCAGATCGTCGCGCAACATGTCGGCGGCACGTTGCGACATGTTGGAGAAGAACTTGTCGCGCAAGGCGGCCTCGCTGCCTTTGAGCGCGATCACGAGGCGCGGGGTGGGCACCTCGCGCAACAGGGTCTGCAGGTTGCGGTCGTCGACTCCGGCCAGATCCTCGAAGGTGAACATCAGTTCCTCGATGCGATCGCCCAGGGTCTTGTCGATGGTGCGGATCGAACCGATCAATTCGCTCTCGCGGCTGGTTTCCATGTTGTTGAGGATGGTGGCGGCTGCTTTCAGTCCGCCCACGCTGGCCGACTTCAGCTTGCTGTTGGTGCCTGAAAACTGGCGCTCCATGATCTCGTCGAGCTCTTGCAGCGCGTTGGGATGCACACCATCGAGCGTGGCGATGCGCATCACCACGTCGCTGCGGGTACGCTCGGGCAGGTAGCCGATGACTTCGGCGGCCTGATCGGGCTCGAGGTGTGCCAGCACCAGCGCAACGATCTGCGGGTGCTCCTGGCCCACCAACTCGCCGATGGCGCGGCTTTCCATCCACTTCAACGAATCCAGCCCCTTGCTGGTGCGACCCAACAGGATGCGGTCGATCAAACTGCCGGCCTTGCTTTCGCCCAACGCATTGATCAGCACCTTGCGGATGTACTCGTCGGTGCCGACCCCCAACGGTGCCTGCTCCTCGAGTTCGTGCGTGAAACGTTCCAGCACCTTGCCGACCTGGTCGCGGCTGACGTTTTTCAGTGCGGCCATCGCGGTGCCCACCACCTGCACGTCGCGCGCGTCGAGGTGCTTGAGCACCATGGCGGCATCATCCTCACCGAGGGACAACAACAGGACGGCGGCACGCTGCGCACCATTCATCTGGGTCGTGTCAAGCGCCATCGGTGGCCACCCAATTCTTCACGATCTGCGCCACCTGGCGCGGGTTTTCCGATGCCGTACGCCGGGCCAGGCCGACTTTCTGTTCGTAGTTCATCGGCGCGCCCTGGTTGGGTAGTGCCTTGCCGCCGCCAGCTTCATCGAAGCCAGCCACGGTTTCATTGATGCCTGCCTGCGCGGGTCGCTGGGGTTGCGGCCCGGGCAGGTTGCGGGTTGCACCTTCGCCCGATTTCTCGGCGCGCAGCAGGCCGCGCAGCATCGGCCGCAACAAGCCGAATGCCAGCAGCAATGCCGCCAATACCCCCAATCCCTGCTTGACCAGATCCATCACGCCGGGGCGCTGCCAGAACGCGGGTTGTTGCGGGCCGTCGATCGGGGACGGCTTGCGGAATGGCGCGTTGACCACGCTGACTACGTCGCCGCGTTTGGCGTCGAAACCCACCGCGCTCTGCGTCAGTTCGGTCAGGTGGGTCAGCTCGGCCTTGCTCAATGGCACGCTCTCGGTTTTGCCGTCCTTGCCTGAAACCTGCTTGTTGTCGACGATCACCGCTACTGAGAGGCGCCGGATGTCGCCTGCGGGGTCGCTGGTGTAGCTGATGGTGCGGTCGACCTCATAATTGCGAGTCGCGTGGTTCGACATTTCGGTGGGCGCGCCGGCACTGTTGCCGTCCGCGACGCTGGACGCCGTAGCCGGACCCGGATTGGCAGCCGTGGCCTGCTGCACGGTCGCCGGCGGCTGGTTGCTGAGCGCACCCGGAACGGCGCCTGCCGCAGTTTCGCCCTTGTTGGTCGAACTGCTGACCTGCTCGCTGCGCAGCGCTTCCTTGCCTTTGCCATAGACTTCGCTGGCGAGGCGGGTGTTCTTGAAGTTCATGTCCACGTGGACCTCCGCGTGCACATGGCTTGCACCGACCACCGGCGAAAGTATGGCCTCCACACGTTGCGCGTAGGCATTTTCCACGCGCGTGGTCAGCTGCATGCGGTCGTTGTCCACGCTGTCGGCGGCAGTACCCGGGCTGCTGGCGGTGAGAAGTTGGCCCTGTTGGTTCACCACCGAAACGCGCGTGGGGTCGAGGTTGGGTACGCTGGCGGCCACGAGGTGCACGATCGCCGACACTTGCGACTGCGACAGTTGGCGTCCCTGGTACAGATCGACAAGTACCGAAGCGCTCGGTTGATCATTGTCACGGATGAAGGCGGATGGTTGCGGCAGCGCCAGGTGCACGCGCGCGCTGCGGATCGATTGCAGGCTGGCAATGGTGCGCTCCAGATCCTGTTCCAGCAGCATGCGGTTGCGATTGGCCTCGGCGGTATCGCTCATGCCGAAGGCCGAATCGGGACTGTCGGTTGCGCGGCTGCTGGCGCTGCCCTGGGGCAGCCCTTGCGCGGCGAGGCGCAGGCGCAGCGAATCGACGTCGCTGGCTGGCACGAAGATGCTGGTGCCATTGCTGCCCAGCTTGTACGACTCCTGATTGGTCTGCAGCACCTGCACGATGTCGGCGGCGTCTTTTTGCGCCAGCCCGGCATACAGCAGGCCCATGTTGGGCCCGCGTGACCACAACACGATGGCCACGCCCAAGGCCACCGCGGCGGCGATACCGGCCAGCAGCAGCAGTTGCCGGGCTACCGGCGTGCGTGCCAGCTGGATCAGCGAATCACGGCGCTGCGCAGGTTCCGGGGCGCGCCGCGCGGGCGTCTGTGCGACAGTGGGGGCGATACCTGAGTCGGCCATGGGGGATTGGATCCGTTATGCGAGCTGATGCGGTGCCGGCGTTACAACGGCATGTTCATGATGTTCTGGTAGGCGTCCACCAGTTTGTTGCGCACTTCGGTCATGGCGCGGAACGACAGGTCGGCTTTCTGGACGGCCAGCATCACCTGCGGCAGGTCGGTGCCGGGGTCGCCTCGCTCGAACGATGTGCTCAACTGCTGCGCCTGGTTTTGCGAATCCGCGACTTCCGCAATCGATTGCTTGAGCAGGTTGCCGAAACTGTCTTGCGCCTTGGCGTCGCCGACGGCAGGTGTCGCGGCTGCGTCGGGCTCGAGTTGTGCGCTCAAGCTGCGCATCTGCGTGAGCAGGCTGTTGATATCGATTTGCGTCATGCCGGGTGTCTCCGTGGAGCGCGGTCTTGTCACAGAAATAGCAAGGCCTGTGCCAAACCGGTTTGAGACCAGGGCGGCAACCCCCACGAGGCGCCGCCATGCGCATGGAAGGCCTGGATTGAGGCGAGTGTCGATCCGCTGATATCAAGCTGTGACAAGGTCTTACGGCAACCGCGTCAATTCTGGCGCAGTATGTCCATGGCCACGCTGCCAGTCGTGTCGTGTGGCATTTTCGACCAGCCGGGTGGCAGTTCCGTCGCGAACCGCGTCGGAATTCCGTCGCGAGCGTTCTTGAGCGGCAGAACACCGGCGGCGCGTCCATTACCCGGATCGGGGCGGTTTGCATCGGATTGCCGGGTTCGTGCACGCAGCCGGGCCTGAACGGCGTCCGATCAATGGTTTTCGGGTGGGTCGCGCTGCGGCTGCCGGAAAATCGACACGCTGTGCGGCGCCCCGGGCGCCGACGTGCAATGCATCGGCCCAACCCATGCAGATCAATTCGAGCGGCAGGTCGGCGTCGTTCGTGTGCACGCCGGATCACCGCATCGGTCCCGGAATGGCTCTCGCATGCAGATGCCGAAACCGGGAACGTCGAATCGTGGTCCTGCTGCCCGGCTCAGCTCGTGACGAGGGTCGCCTGCAGCTGGTATTTGCGCAGTTTCTCCACCAGCGTGGTGCGGCGCATCCCGAGCAGCTTGGCGGCGTGCGCGACGACCCCATCGGAAGCTGTCAACGCCTGCCGGATCAACCCGACTTCGATGTCTGCCAAGTGGTCGCGCAGGTTGAGCCCGCCGTCGGGCAGTTCGGTGCCGTCAGCGTTGTCTGCGGCAACCACATCGTCGGGCACGATACTGTCCAACAGCCGGGTTGTTTCGGATTGCACGCCGTTGCAATGCTTGCGGTACTGGCGCGGCAGATCCTGGGTATGCACCGGCATCGCCGGGTACAGGATCGCCAGGCGCTCGACCAGGTTGCTCAATTCGCGCACGTTGCCGGGCCAGTCGTAGCCGACCAGCGTTTGCAATGCTTCGTTGCTCAGGCGCGCCGGCGACAAACCGCGGCGTTGCAGGCGCTGGTTGAATTCTTCGATCAGGACGGGCAGGTCCTCGCCGCGCGCGCGCAGCGGCGGCAGCTCCACCGGAAACACGTTGAGGCGGTAGAACAAGTCCTCGCGGAACTTGCCGTCGAGAATGGCCTGGCCAAGATCACGATGCGTGGCCGCGATGATGCGGACGTTGCAATGGATCGACTTGTTGCCGCCGACGCGCTCGAAACAGCGTTCCTGCAACACGCGCAGCAGCTTGACCTGCATCGGCAGGCTCATGTCGCCGATCTCGTCGAGAAGCAGGGTGCCGCCCTCGGCCATTTCGAAGCGGCCCTTGCGGGTACTGATGGCGCCGGTGAAGGCACCTTTTTCATGCCCGAACAATTCGCTTTCCAGAAGATCGGGCGGAATGGCACCGCAGTTGATGGCGATGAACGGCTTGTCGCGGCGCGGCGAGCATTCATGGATGAACTGCGCCACCAGCTCCTTGCCGGTGCCCGATTCGCCCAACACCAGCACGCTGGAGTCGAACGGCGACACCCGTCGGATCAAGCTGTGCAGAAGGCGCACCGGCTCGGATTGGCCGACGAAACGGCGATCGTCGCTGGTGCGGCAGCCGATGCTGCGCGGTGCGCACATGCGCAGCACTGCAGCCAATGACTCCGGGTGCGGCGGCGCAGCGACAGTGTGCAGCGCGAGGCCCTGACTGCGCAATGCCTGCAGATGCGGAAAGCCCTCGCAGACCAGCAGCGGCACTTCGCGATGGCGTTCGCCCAACAGCTCCAGATGGGACTGCACCGTGGATGCCGTTTCATCCGGGCCGACATACACGGCACAGCAGTTCAACGGTTCACGGTGGTCATCGGTTTGGTCGAGGATGAGCGGAAGGTATCCGCTGCTTTCGATGAAGGAACTGATATTGGAGGCGCGAGTGGGGTCGGACTCGACGACCAGGACCGGAGACACGTGCATGATTCCCCTTTCGTGGGTGTTGCGGGCACGGTTATGGCCCATTCATATTCCGTGCCATCCACGTCGGAGCGCTGATTTTCTATCTTGAGATTCCGGCAATCGCAGAAAAAATCCGTATCGGGTGAAGCGCGGAGCGCCGTTATCGCTTGGGCGGTTGCGGCGGCTCACGCCGTGCTTCGGCCAACTGGCGGCGGTGCTGGCGAAACACCATGTGCTCGATGCTCTGGCGGATGCCCTCGTCCAGCCCGTCGAAAGTGATGAAGCCGCCTGCATTCTGTGGTGCCTTTGCGACATGGCCGGGAAGTTCCAGCGGCAACCCGATGCAGGCATCGAAGTAGACGCGGACCAGCATGGCCGTGCCCGGGTCGGGCGAGGCCCAGTCCCCGATCACGATGCCCCGGGCATTGAAGCGCAGCGAACGCCGCGGCGGCAATTCCACGTGTCCCAGCAGGTGCCGGTTGAACATCTCCAGCAATACATCCAGCTTGGCATCGATGCGTGCCAGCGCAGCCGAGGAGGTCTCGTCGTCGGACTGTTCGCCGCCGCTGTGCTCACCGAGCATGTTCAGTGTGGCCAGAACGCCGACGTCCAGTTCTTCCAGACGCGCACGCCGGGCGGGGTCCAGCGGGGCATCAAGGGTCTCGCATGCGACATGCAAGGCGCCTTCCCATGTAATGCGCTCGCCGAAGGATTGCCAGGGATCTTGGTCCATTCAGGGCCTGTCGACACTATGCCAAGTGAGCCGCGTTGCTTCCGCAGCGGTTGCCAGACAAGGCGCGCACCGACGCGCCATGGTGGTTCCATGGTCGAGGTGCGCACCGTAGTATGGCGGCCGCTGCGGAGCAACCCCCCGGGCCGGGCCCGTTTGCCCGCATGGCCGTGTCATCGCTCGTCTATGTATCGACATACATCTTCCTCGCTCCTCGTTGCCCTGCGGGCAATGGGCCGACGGCGCGGCCACGTGGCATGGTGTCGAGGCCCCATCCCTCTCGTCTCACTGCCTTGACCATTGCCGGATTGTATGTGATGGCGCTTGCGTGCGGCGGGGCAGTTCGTCAAGTTGGCAGCGGACTCACGGAAAAGGGGCTGGTCAACCCTCGGCGGCGTCCAGATAGGCGCAGGCGGCAGTATAGGCGCGCTGGGAATCAAGCAGGTTGCGGCGCGCGTCGTCGTGTGCAGAGGCGATGATGGCCGACAATTCCTTTTGTGCCGCGTCCAGTTGCGGCAGCAACTGCGGCGCGTCGGCGTGCGCGTACAGGCCGGGCTTGAGCAACTGCGCACGGCGCTCGTGCAGGCGCCCGAAACCTGACCAATCTGCCGCCTTCGCGGCAACCAGCATCGCGCGGGTCAGGTCCAGGGCTTCGGCCAGCGGTGAGTTCATGGCGAGGCATCCATCGATCGCCATGGGTTTGGCGGCGTGGCGGGTATTTCCAACAGGGCGTCGGCGATCGGCCCCAGCAGTTTGGTTTCCTCGGCAACCATGGCGACATCGCCACAGTGCATTGCTGCCAGTTCCGTCTGCGCCGCGAACAACTGCGGCAGACGCCATGGCGCATCGGGCTGTGAGGAAAGTCCCATTCCGAGCAGTTGCGCGCGGCGCTCGTGGAGATACCTGAACTCCGGCCAGTCGCCGGCCTTCGCCACCGCAAGCATGGCGTAGGTCAGGTCCAGTACCTTGACAAGCGGCGTCGTCATGACGCCACTTCCACCGCCCGCGGGTCATGCAGCGCGGCAGGGATTTTCGCCCAGGCACTGCGGATCGGCCGGAGCAGGTCCACCACTTCGTCCAGGGCCGCAAGATCGTCGTGCAGGTTGGCATGCAGCAGACGCCGGCCCATGTACTCGTACAGCGAATCGAGATGTTCGGCCATTTCGCCGCCGCGTTCGAAATCGAGGCTGCTGCGCAGGCCGCTGATGATGTCGATGCTGCGCGAGATGCACTCGCCCTTGGCGGCGATTTCGCCGCGTTGCATATGGCCGCGCGCGCTGGCGATGTGGCTGAGCGCGCCGTCGAACAACATCATGGTCAGCTGGTGCGGATTGGCCGATTCGACGCCGCCGTGCGTGCGCACCCGGCTGTATTGATGGACGGCTTGCGATGCGGTGGAATAGCTCACGGGAATTCCTCGAGGATCCGTCTGCGTGATGGTTATTGGCCGGAAGGCTTGGAGATGTTGGCCAGCATGCCCAATTGCGAAGTCAGGAAGTTGCTGGTCTGGGTCATCTGCGACATGGTCACGTCGAGCGCGGTGAACTGGGTGAGATAGCGGCTCTGGATGCTCTGCTGTCGCTGGTTAAGTTGTGCTTGCTGCTGGTCGAGCTGTTGGCTCTGCGTACTCAGGCTTTGGTTGCGGATGTCGAGCAGGCCGCCCGACTGCAGGTACCCGTTCAGCAGACCATTGAATTGCGTGCCGTAACCCGAAGTACCGCCAAACAATGCGGCCACTTGCGAAGGATCGGACCCGAGCGCCTGGCCAAGTTTCCCGGTATCCAGTTGCAGCGTGCCGTCAGCCTGCAGATTGACACCGATGTCGGCCAGTGTGCGCAGATCCGAAGCGTTGCTGCCGGCCGCGCCGGAAACCACCGATGCCAGCGCCGAGCGCACCCCCCTCAGGGTGGCATCGCCCAGCAGCGGTCCGGCGGTCTGGCTGGTCGGGTCGTAACTCGCCAGTTGCCCGGCACCCTGGACGAACTGGTTGTAAGCGGTGACAAAGCCCTGCACCACGTCCTGCATGCTGGTGACGTCGCGCCCGACGGTCAGGGTTTGCGGGTCGCCCGGGTCGGCGCTTGCAAGGTTCAGGGTGATGCCGTCGATGGCGCCGTCCACCACGTTGGTGGAAGAGGTGCTGGTGAAACCATCGATGCTGACCTGGGCGTCGGCCGCGGCGGTTTGTTGCGTCAGGCTGCCGCTGCCCGTGGAAGCGTCCCACGTCAGCGCATCGAGGCCGCCGTCGCCGCCGCTGGCGCTGATGCTGAAAGCGTTGGCGACGCCGGTCTGGGAAGAGGTCAGCATCAGATGATCGCCATCGGTGGCATGGACGATGGTGGCGCTCACGCCCGGATTGTCGCTGGCGCCATTGATGGCGTCCCGGATACCGGCGAGGGTGTTGTTGCTCGAATCGATGTCGATATTGATCGATTGGCTGCCGACTGCAAGGGTGAGGGTGCCGGTGCCCACGGCGGCGCCGCTGGCAAACGCGGCGGACGACAGCTTCTGCGCCGCCGCAGTCTGCAGCACCTCGATCTGGTACGTGCCCGGCAGTGCGCTGGCACCGGCCGTGGCGGCAAATACGTCGGTATCGCTGGAGGTGGCGGTGTATTTGGTGAATGCGCTGCCATTGGCCAGCGACGACAGGCTGCTTTGCAGCGATGCCAACAGCGATTTGAGGTTGCCGAGGGCCGAGGTCTGGGTGGTGATATTGGTGCGCTGGTTGTCGATCTGGTTCTGCGCCGGCTGGATCTCGGCTTGCACCAGCTTCGCAACCAGGGTGTTGACGTCCAACCCCGAGCCGAGGCCAGGTGAGCTGATCAGCCCGGTGCCGGGAGAACCGACCGAACTGCTGGAGCCGGTGCCGGTCGTCCCCGATGCATTGGAGGACCCGCTACCGAGTGCGTTCAACAGGCTCGCGAGGGGGTCGGTGGAACTTATGGTGGTCATGACGAGAGGATCCGTTGCAGGGAAGTGACGGAAAGCCGACGCTTACAGGCGTGGTCGAATAGAGAGAGCAAGTTGCATACCACCGTCCTGAGGGGCTTGCCGGCCGTCGTCGTGCCGCCGGATGCCGATGCCGGGAAGACCGCCGGCGGCCAGGTTGCGCCGCCGGCGGAATCCGGTTGCCGCTTACTGCAGGAGCTTCAGCACCAACTGCGGCTGCGCGTTGGCCTGGGCCAGCATGGAAACGCCGGCCTGCTGCAGGATCTGCGCCTGACTCATCGCGGCGGTCTCTGCCGCGAAGTCGGCGTCCTGGATGCGGCTGCGTGAAGCCGACAGGTTCTGCGAGACCGCTTGCGCGGAGGAGATCGCCGAAGTGAAGCGGTTCTGGATGGCGCCCAACTGGCTATCGATCGAGCTGACCGAAGACAGCGCCGCGTCGATGCGGTTGATGGCGTCGTTGGCGCCGGCGACGGTTTTGACGTCCATCGCGTTGCCGCTGCCATCCGCGTCGGCCAGGCTGTTCGCGGCTGCCGTGGTGCCGTCCGAGATGCCGGTAACGCCGCTGCCCGCGATCGTGAGGCCATCGACACTACCCGAAGCGGAGCCGTTCTCATCGGCGGTACCATTCGTCTGGATCACGAGCCCGCCGTTGCCATCGAGGTAAGACGACACGCCCTGGATGCCTGCGGCGTTGATGCCGTCGGCCAGCGCTTGCGCGTCGGCGAAGGTGCCGGTGATGTCCGTGCCGTTGATCACAAGCCCGCTTGCCCCGCTTCCGGTCAGTGTCAGCCCGGACGCAAACACGCCGCTGCCAATGGTTGACGTCACGGTCGCGACTGCGCCGATCTGGCTGGCTGCAGTGCCATCGCTCAAGTCGATCGAAATGGTGTCACCGACATTGGCGCCGACCTGGAACGCGGCGGTGCCGAAGCTTCCGTCCAGGATGCGCCGGCCGTTGAAGCTGGTCTGCTGGGCGACGCGGGTGATTTCCGAGAGGCGCTGTTGCACTTCGGAGTCCAGCGCCGCGCGGTCGCTGTCGGAGTTGCTGGCATTGGCCGACTGCACCGCCAACTGGCGGATGGACTGCAGGTTGTCGGTGATTTGCTGCAGCGCCGCCGAGGCGGTCTGGGCCAGCGAAACGGCGTCGTTGGCGTTGCGGGCGGCGGTGTCGAGACCGTTGATCTGGGTGGTCATGCGGGTCGAGATCGCGAAGCCCGCGGCGTCGTCCGCCGAGCTGTTGATGCGCAGGCCCGAGGACAGGCGCTGCATTGCGGTGGCCAACGCACTCTGAGACTTGTTCAGATTGTTCTGCGCGGTCAGCGACATGACATTGGTGTTGATGACCTGAGACATGAGAGATTCTCCTGAGGATACGGATATGCCGGACAGCCGGCTTGGGTTGTTCCGGCGGTACCCGTGGAAAGACCGGTTGTGTACCGCCTCGGGAATTGTTTCGGCACCGGTTACGCGAACTTGAGAACAAGCCGTGGGCTTTTGTGTGTGCGCCGGGTCACGAATTGCAACGCAGGTCGACTCAAGAATTGGCGCTGGCCTGCTCGGCGTCGGAGGTCATGGGAGCCCGCGTCGCGCGTGCCGATTCCGGTGTGGGGGAAAACGTTTTCCGGCCGATTGCGGACGTCCCGGCGGCCGGGACAGGGTGCAGGCTCTGCCCCGCGGGATCTTCGCCGCCAGCTGCGCGGTTCGCGCCGGTCTTGCAGCGCGCTCGTCGCGGCGCTCCCTGAACCGGCCTGCAGCCGGTCTGCAAACAGGTTCGGCGGCGCGGCGGATGGCTGGCATCGATCTTGCTGCCTACAGGCTTGACGTGCGCTCGCGTCGGAAAGTCGACGCCGGCAGCCATCAGCGACTTGATGGGTGTCGCCAGTGAAGGCCACCATCCCCGTGTGAGGAATCCCGGTACCCCATGAATGCCATCCTGACCGATCGAGATACCGCCACCACGCCCACACAGCCTCGCCTCGCCGATTTCGTCCGTAGCCCGGGCGGGGTGTGGCAGTCGCCGTACGCCAAGCCGTTCAATTATTCCGATGGCGACGCGACCGAGGAACGCATCTATCGCATCGTGGCCGATGCCCGGGACAAGAGCGTCTATTCGGGAGAACTGGTTGGCAAAATCAACGATTGGCCCAGCGAATATCACTTCTCGCCACGTCGGGCCAACCTGATTCGGTTGCTCGCTCTCGATGCGCAACACAGTGTCCTTGAACTCGGATGTGGTTGTGGCGCGGTCACCAAGGCATTGGCCGAGACCGGCTGCCGCGTGAGCGCCATCGAGGGCTCACCGCGGCGCGCGCGCGTGGCAGCCGCGCGTGTCCGTGAACACGATCGCGCCCGCGTGTACCACTCCAACTTCCAGGACGTGGCGATGGAGCCGGTGCACGACCTGGTGACCTTGATCGGCGTGCTGGAATATTCACCGGTTTATCTGGATGCCGAGGATCCCTTCGTGGCGGGCCTCGAGATCGCCATGAGCGCGCTCAAGCCCGGCGGTACGCTGTTGCTGGCCATCGAAAACAGGATGGGCCTCAAGTATTTCGCCGGCATCTCCGAAGACCACTTCAACCAGCCCTACTACGGCATCGAAGGGCGCTACGGCAAGAAGGAAACCACCACCTACGGGCGCGTCGGGCTGGAACGCAAACTGCGCGCGGCCGGTTTCGGCGGCGTGTCGTTCTACTTCCCGTTCCCGGACTACAAGCTCCCCGAAGCTGTCATCGCGGAACGTGCGCTCGAACATTCCGGATTCCGTGCGGACGATCTGCTGCACGGCATGGAGCACCGCGACTACTGCGGTCCGGGCAAGGCGAGCTTCAACCTCGACATGGCCCTGCAAAGCGTCCATGAGGAAGGACTCCTGGGCGCGATGGCCAATTCGTTCCTGGTGCTGGCGACCCGCGAGGGTCCCCCAGCATTGGTCGAGCCGGCACTGCTGGCGCAAAAGTACACCGATATCCGCCGCCCTGGTCTCAATGTCGTCACCAGCTTCATCGAAGACGGGCAGGGCATCAATGTCGTGAAGACGCCCATCGGGACCTCGCCGCAGCCCAGCATGGCCGTCGAGCACGTCTTCACGAGCGAGCGCTATCAAGCCGGCCGCAATCTGCACACCTTGTTGAAGCGGGCCGCCATTGCTGGCCGTGGCGAGGATGTGCGCGCGCTGCTGCGGCGATGGGCCGGCATTCTTCAGGAGGCCGCCGACACCGATGGCGAACTGCCGGGCGAATGGATGGATGCGATTCCGTCCAACCTGATCGTGCATGAAGATGGGAGCGCCAGCCTGATCGATCGCGAATGGCGAATGCCGCATCCGGTGGCGGTATCGCTGCCGTTTTATCGCGGTCTGCAGTTGCTCCTGGCCGATTCCGCGTTCAGGCCCTTGTTTCCGAAGGGCGACGCGACCGTCGGGGCGCGCTGGATGTGTGAGCAAGCCGGCTGGGCTTTCGACGCGGAGGCCTTCAAGCAAGCACTGGATACCACGAATGCGCTGTGGCGCGATGTGTTCGACAACAACCAGTGGGGTCGGGCCGATCGTTACCGACTGCGGCAACGCAACAACACCATCCAGATCAAGCCCAGGGTGCTGGGCTATGCCGACATCGTCGCCGGGCGCACGCCGAGCCAGACGCGGCTGCTGGAGCTGGTCAAGGCAGTCCGTCCAACCGCAAGCAAGCTCATCGGTTATGTCGTGATGGCCACGGGCGGCGACACTGCTGCCCTGGCGCATACGTTGGACAGCATCGTCGCGATGGGCTACCCCGCCCACGAGGTTTGCGTCATTGGCGACGTTGCCCTGCCGGATCGGCACACGGACGTCTCGCAAGTCAAAGCTGGCGCAGTTGAGGTGCGTGAGGCACTCAACCGCTTCCTCGCGCGCAGCCAGGCCGAATGGGTGCAGCTCATGGCTGCCGGTGACACCTTGTCGCCGCTGTTTGCCGCGTTGCTCGACGAAAAACTGGCAAACGATCTCAACCTTGCTGCCGTTTACACCGACGAAGACAGCACCTCCGACGGCGCGCCCGCAGCCCCGGTGCTGAAGCCCGACGTCAATCTCGATCTGATGCGGAGCTACCCGTACGTGGGCCACGCGCTGGCATTCCGACGCGACTATGCCTTGGCCGTGGGTGGTTTCGCCGAGGAGCCTTCGGAACTGGGGGCGCAAGACCTGCTGCTCAGGCTGCTCGAACGCTACGGCCTGCACACCATCGGGCACATTGCCGAGCCGGTGCTTTCGGCCGGTCAACCGTACACCGAGTGGCTGGCGACGCCTGCGGTGACCGCGCGCTGCGCCGCGGTGGTTTCCGCGCACCTGGACCGCCTGCGCATCGCGCATGAAATCCAGTCGGGTGGCGTGCCGGGCGTGAACCGGGTGCGTTATCTGCACGATCGTGAGCCGCCGGTTTCCATCATCATCCCGACCCGCGACCAGATGCCCATGTTGAACGGGTTGATCGAAAGCCTGCTGGCCAAGACCCGCTACAAGAACTACGAGTTGCTGATCGTCGACAACGACAGCCGTGATCCGGCCGCCTGTGCCTACCTTGACGGCATCGAGCGGATGCAGAACCCGCAATTGCGTGTTTTGCGCTGGCCGCATCCCTTCAACTATTCCGCCATCAACAATTTCGCCGCCGGCGAAGCGCGCGGCGAATACCTGATCCTGCTGAACAACGATACCGCGATCCTCCACGAGGACTGGATCGAGGCATTGCTCAATCATGCGCAGCGCCCGGAAGTAGGGATCGTGGGGGCCAAGCTGCACTACCCGGACGGGCGCATCCAGCACGCCGGTGTGGTGCTGGGTCTGCGTGGACCCGCCGACCATCCGTTCATTGGCGGCGCGATGGACGCTGCCGGCTATATGCAACGCCTGCAGGTCGATCAGAACTACACCGCGGTGACCGCTGCCTGCCTGATGATCCGCAAGTCGGTCTACGACGAAGTCGGCGGCCTGGACGAGCAGGACTTCAAGGTCTCCTACAACGATGTCGATCTCTGTTTGAAGGTGCGCGCGGCGGGTTACCTCAGCGTATGGACGCCGTACGCGCGCGTGATGCACGAGGGTAGCGTCAGCCAGACCAAGGTGGACAAGACGGCGCAGGAGGCCAAGGGCAAGCGGTTCAAGGGCGAGCAGCAGGCGATGTACCGCAAGTGGCTGCCGCTGCTGGCCGATGATCCCGCCTACAACCGGAACCTTGGCCTGACCGGCAGCGGCTTCGATCTGGACCAGACCCGCCACATGGCCTGGCAGCCGTTCGAGCAACCATTGCTGCCGCGCATGTTCTGTGTGGCCGCCGATGCCGGCGGTTGTGGCCAGTACCGCATTCGGCAGCCGTTGCTCGCCATGCAGCGTGAGGGAATAGCTGAAGGATTGCTCGCGCCAGCGCATCTGACTCCGGTGCTGATGGAGCGCTTCTTGCCCTCGAGCATCGTGCTGCAGCGTCAACTCGATGCGAAGCAGCTCGCGGCCATGCACGACTACCGGGACTTCAGTCGGGCCTTCAAGGTCTACGAGCTTGACGACTACCTGCCCAACCTGCCGCTGAAGAGCGTGCATCGCGACCAGATGCCCAGGGACATCCTGCGGACGCTGCGCAAGGCGGTGGCGCTGACGGATCGTTTCGTGGTTTCCACCGAACCGCTGGCCGAGCAGTTCGCGGGGTTCCACGGCGACATCCGGGTCGTCCTGAACCGGCTGCCGGTGGACTGGTGGGGGTCGTTGTCGAGCGAGCGGCGCCAGTCGCCCAAGCCGCGTGTGGGATGGGCCGGCGGCTCCGGTCACCGCGGCGACCTCGAGTTGATCGTGGACGTGGTGCGTGATCTTGCGGACGAAGTCGAGTGGATATTTTTCGGGCTGTGCCCGGACAAGCTGCGCCCCTACGTGCACGAAGTCCACGATGGCGTGCCGATCGGCGAATACCCGGCCGCCCTGGCTGCCTTGAACCTCGATCTGGCCCTGGCACCGCTGGAAGACAACACATTCAACGCCTGCAAGAGCAACCTGCGACTGCTTGAGTACGGCGCCTGCGGTTTCCCGGTCGTCTGCAGCGATATCGTGTGCTATCGCGGCGATTTGCCCGTGACCCGGGTGCGCAACCGCTACCGGGACTGGGTCGACGCGATCCGCATGCACCTCGCCGACCTCGATGCGACCGGGAAAGCGGGCGACAGGTTGCGCGAGGCGGTGCACCGTGACTGGATGTTGACCGGCGACAATCTCGCGGCATGGCTCGGCGCCTGGCTACCGGGTTGATCCGGGCCGTCTTCGGACCTGCGTCGGAAGTAACGCGCTGCCGTAGACTCGGGACCCGGCCGCGACGTTCGCGTCGCTCCTGCGGCGAGCAGTCGGCGCTGTGCGCTCATCGGGCGTCGTCGCTGCCCTTGTGGAACCGGCGTACGCGATCTACTTCAGGTAGTCGAACAACGACATCCCCTGCACCTTGATGTAGGTTTGCTGGGCTGCCTGCAGCGCGACTTGCTGGAGGTTCAACTGGCCGATCGCACTGGCCATGTCGACGTCCTGCAGGTTGGAAATTTGACCCTCGTACTGGACGTCCAGATCGCCTTCGGAGGTTTTCTGCTGGTCCAGCGTATTGATGCGCGCGCCGACGCTGCCCTGCACGTCCAGCACGCGTTGCAGCGATTGGTCAATGCCTTCGATCTGGCGATTGACGGTGTTGCTGGAGCCCGTGCCCGGCGGCGTGTTCTCGAAAGTATCGATCAGGTTGCCGATGCTCTGGAACATGTCCTGCGTGGCGCCGGATTGCACGGTGAGTGTATCGCCCGCCGCCGGCGTGCCGTCCAACTGGATTTGCATGCCGTTGAAAGAGATCGCGCCGCCGTTGGTGCTGTCGTAGCTGCCGCCGCCAACGGGGGTATCGGTGGCATCGACGGCTTGCCAGGTTCCATCGGCGGCGAAGGTGACTGTGTAGGCGCCGGGGGTGTAGGTGGCAATGTCCGTCACGCTGTTGCTGCCAACCACCAGCGAACCGGTGTTGGACGCGTCAGCCTGTACCGCGAAGCGCCCGTTGCCGGCCGGGATATCCATGAAGACGTTGCTGCCGGGATCGCCCGTGGCCACCTGCATGCCGGGCGCCGCCGCGACCATGCGCTGGCCGTCGTCGCCCGCGTAGCTGACGCTGAACCCGGATCCTTGCACGAACGACGTTGTGCGCGTCGCGTTGCCGGCAAACAACGAGTCGCCCTGCGCGTCGGTGGCATTCGCCGTTTGCACGAGTTGCGAGAACAACTGACGCAGTTGTGTGGCAATGGAGGCACGGTCGCTGGGAGTCTCGGTGGCATTGGTGCCCTGCAGTGCGAGCGAACGCACCGACTGGAGGATGCTGGTTACCTGATCCAGCGAGGAAGTCTCCAGTCCAAGGCGGCTGCTGGCGCTGTCGATATTGCGCTGGTATTGCTGGTTGGCGGCTGCCACGTGTTGCAACCCCAGCACCTGGGCTGCACCGACGGGATCGTCTGACGCGTTGAGGATGCGCTTGCCGCTGGAGACGTGCGCCTGCGTATCGGCCATGGCCGACTGGCGGTCCAGGATTTCGTTGATCGCTGTTTGCTGCATCCAGGTAGTCGAGATACGCATGTCAGGGCCTATTGACGTCATGCCAGGCGAGCCGCGTTGCTTCCGCAGCGGTTGCCAGACGAGGCGCGCGCCGCAGCGCCATAGTGGTGCTATGGCCAAGGCGTGCGCCGATGGATGGTGACCGCTGCGGAGCAACCCTTCGGGCCGTGGCCCTTTGCCCGCATGGCTGTGTCATCACTCGTCTATGTATTGACATACATCCTCCTCATTCTTCCTTGCCCTGCGGGCAAATGGCCGACGGCGCGACCGCTTGGCATGGCGCCAACAGGCCCTAGCCCCTTACCGCGTTGATCAGGGTGTTGAAGATGGTGTTGGCAGTCGAAATCACCTGCGCCGACGCCTGGTAAGACTGCTGGAACTTGATGAGGTTGCTGGCCTCTTCGTCGAGATTGACGCCCGCGACCGACTGCTGCGATTGCTGGGCTTGCTGGAACAGGCTGGTCTGGGAGCTCAGGTTGGTCTGGGCCTGGGCGCCGGTGGTGCCCGCGTCGGCGACCAGGCTGGCGTAGGCCGACCCGGCCGACACCGTGCCACCGGCGAGCACGCCGAGGTCGGCGGTCTTGCCGAGCGCCAACGCATTGCTGTTGTCCCCGGCACCATCGGTGTTGGCCTTGATCGTGAATTGATCGCCGCTGGCCGGGGTACCGCTCAGGGAAAGGCTCCAGCCGTTGTATTGGATCGGCGAGCCGGGCGTGTAAGTAAAACTGCCGGAACCGTTGATCGAGTACGTATTGGCGCCGCTGAACTGGATGTCCACGGTATCCAGCAGGTTGCCATCGCCGGCGTCGGTCGTGGACAGTGACGCCACGCTGGTCTGGTTGCCATCGGCCGCGAGCGCCTTGACCGGTGCGGCCAATGCCAGCTTGTTCGGGTCGGTCACCGCCAGTTGGATGCCGCCTGCGGCGGCGCGGGTCGGCTCGATCTTGAAACTGTCGCCGGCAGCGGCGCTGCCCGTGACCACCAGTTGCAAGCCGTCGAAGCTGAGCGGGTCGGCGGAGGTGCCACTGCCGGTCGCGGTGACGGGGTTGCCGCCTGTGGTTTTCACCGACCATTGGCTGCCATCGAAGCGCACGGTGTAATCGCTGGCCTGCAACGCGCCGACATCCGCGATGCTGGCGGTGAGCGTGGCGTTTCCGGCATTGCCAGTCGCCGGAAGCGCCTGCGGCGCGGGCAGGGTGAACAGGTCGCCGCCGAGCTGGCCGTTCAGGTCCATGCCCTGGCGGTGTTGTGCGTTCAGCGCGCTGGCGAACGCGACTGCCGCACGACCCAACTGGTTTTGCGCGGGTTCGAGCACGCTGCCTCGGTAATCGAGCAGGCCGCCCAACGAGCCGCCCTGCAATTGGCCATCAAGGATGGCGCCCGTCGACGCCACCACGTTGACGCGGGTGGGATCGTATGGGTCGGGCTGGGCTTTCAGGGCCAGCGCGGTGGCGCCGTTGACCAGTGTCTGACCGTTGCCGGCGATGACGTTGATGCTGTTGCCCTGCGCGGAGGTGGTGACACCGACCTGTTCGGAAAGCTGCTGCACCAGTTGGTCGCGTCGGTCGAGCAGGTCGTTCGGCGGACTGCCGCCTGCGCTTTCACTTTCGATCTGCTGGTTCAGGCTGGCAATGCTTTGCGCGAGGCTGTTGATGCTGGAGACGCTGTCGGAGATGCGCTGGTTGACCTGGCTCACCGTCTGTCCGAGCTGTTGGTCGAGCGAGTGGAAGGTGCCGACCAGCGAAGCCGCCTGGCCCAGCATGGCCTGGCGCGTAGGCGCCGAATCGGGAGTGTTGGCGGCGTCCTGGACGCTGGAATAGAAGCTGTCCAGCGCCGTCTGCAGGTTGGTGCTGCCGCCCAGCAGATTGTTGAGGTCGTCGGTCAGCTGGCTGAACATGGTGGCGCGTTGCAACGACGAATCCTGGTTCCACACCGCCGTGGTCAGGTACTGGCTGTAGGAACGTTGCACCCCGACCACGTCCACGCCCTGGCCGATGAAGTAGCCGCCGGCCGGCTGCGGCGCACGCGCGGCGAACTCCACGTTCTGCCGGCTGTAGCCGGGGGTGCTGGCGTTGGAGATGTTGTGGCCGGTGGTATCGAGCGCCACGCGCGAGGCGAGCAGGCCCGATATGCCGGTACCCAGCAGGTCAGCCATGTCGGATACTCCGCAAAAGGGTGCGCATCGTTACAACTCCGTTGTCGGCGTGGAGGTGGAATCCTTGAGCGAGGTCAGCGCGTCGCGCATGGTGTCGCTGTTGGCGATGGTGGTGAGCTTGGCCGCGTAATCGGGGTCGGTGGCATAGCCGGCGCTGTGCAGGGCACGGGCAAAGCCGGCGATGTCTTCACCGTGTCCGAGCGCTCCGGCATAGCGGGGGTTTTCGGTCAGCAGTCGGGCATAGTCTGCGAACGATCTGGCCGGCCCGGCATAGGCGCGGAAGGCGGCGTTGGTGCGCACCGCCACACCGTCCTTGAACTCGAGCGTGGGTTCGCTGACGCGTTTGCCTTGCCAACCATCGCCGGCTTTCATTCCGAACAGATTGTTGCTGCTGCTGCCATCGGCTTGTTGCGGCATATGCTGGCCCCAGCCGGTTTCCAGCGCGGCCTGCGCCAGTACCGCACGCATGCTCACGCCCAGCTTGTTGGCCACCGCCTGCGCGTAAGGCGCCAGTTTCTGGACGAAATCATCGGGGCCGGAAAACACCCACTGCTGCGCTGTGTGCAGGGCATTGCGGCCGGCCGTTTTCACGAAATCGATGGCGCGGTCGAAAACGCCTTCTGTGGTACCCGAACTGTTCGCGGCGGTGCCATCCGTCGTGAACGTGGCGGCCGGCGCCGCGGCGGATGCGGCAGGCAGCGTGCGTGCAGCGCGCAGTTGCGACGACAGCGCGGTGGGATCGGTTGCCGTTGCGTTCGAGCCTTGCGGGTTGCCGCCGAGTTGGCGGACCAGCATCGCGGCGATGCCCAGGCCTTTGCCATCGTTGGCCAGCGACAGTGCGATCTGGTTGTCGAACATGCCGCGCCATTGGTTCGATTGCGGACTGTCGAGAATGCCGCCGCCGAAACTTGCCTGGCGCATGGACTTGATCAGCATCTGCGCGAACACCGCCTCGAACTGGCGCGCCACGGCGGGCAGAGCGGCCTTGCCGTCATCACGTGCCGCACGCGCAAGCCCGGACAACCCCTGGATGTCAGTCCAGGTGTCCGGTCCGCGCACGGGCAGGTGGGATGCATCCATCAGATGACAACCAGTTCGGCGTGCAACGCTCCCGCTTGCTTGAGCGCCTGCAGGATCGCGATCAGGTCGTTGGGCGAGGCGCCGACCTGGTTCACCGCGTGCACGATCTGGTCGAGGCTGACGCCGGGGCCGAACTTGAACATGTGACCGCCGTGCTCGGCGATCTTGACGTTGCTGCTGGGCACGACGGCGGTCTGGCCCTGGCTGAATGGTGCCGGCTGGCTGACCAGCGGCTGCTCGCCGATGCTGACTTCGATCGAACCGTGCGCCACGGCCGCGGCGCTGACGCGCACATCCGAGCCGATCACCACGGTACCGGTACGCGAGTTGATGATGACCTTGGCCGGCGCCGTGCCCGGCGTCACATCCAGGTTCTGGATGGCTGCAATCCACGATACGCGCTGGTTGGGATCGTGTGGCGAGGACACCTGCACCGACGTGGCGTCATGGGCCCGCGCGGTACCGGCACCGAAACGCTGGTTGATGGCCTCGGCGACACGATTGGCGGTGGTGAAATCCGGTGTGTTGAGGTTGAGCGTGAGGCTGCCGCTGTTGGCGAAATTCGATGGCACGGTGCGTTCGACGCTGGCACCGTTCGGGATGCGCCCGGTCGAGGAAATGTTCACCTGCACGCTGGAGCCGCTCTGGCCCTGCGCGTTGATGCCGCCGACCAGCACGCTGCCTTGTGCGATCGCGTACACGTTGCCGTCGGCGCCGCGCAGCGGCGTCATCAACAACTGGCCGCCGCGCAAACTTTTGGCGTTGCCGATCGAGGCGACGGTTATGTCGATGGCCTGACCGGGTTTGGCGAATGCCGGCAGCGATGCCGTCACCATCACCGCGGCGGCGTTGCGCAACTGCGGGCGCACGTCCGAAGGCACGTGCACGCCGAACTGTTGCAACATGTTCTCGAGGCTTTGGGTGGTGAAGGGCGCCTGGGTGGTCTGGTCGCCGCTGCCTTCCAGACCCACCACCAGTCCATAGCCGATCAACTGGTTGCTGCGCACGCCGGCAACCTGCGCGAGGTCACCGATACGTTCTGCATGCGCCGCCGTGGCCATGGCCAGCACCACGATGGCAAGCACGGTGCCGGCGATGTACGCGCAATACGACCCCCATGTCGCGTGGCGCGCGTGTTCGCCGATGCGGCGAGTCAGAATCTCGGTGCTCATCAGAAGGGCCACCACTTGGAGTTGAAGAAGCGCGACAGCCAGCCCTGGGTGTTGGCGTCGGCGAGGGTGCCGCGGCCGGTGTACACGATGTGGGCGTTGGCCACGCGCGTCGAAAGAATGGTGTTGTCGGGGCTGATGTCCTGTGGCCGCACGATGCCGGCGATGCGCACCAGTTCGCGGCCCTGGTTGATGGTCAACCACTTCTCGCCGCGCACGACCAGATTGCCGTTGGCGAGGCGTTGTGAAACGGTCACGGTGATCTCGCCGGTCAACTGGTTGCTCTGGCTGCTGGAGCCGGAGCCGTCGAAACCGTTGTCGCCCGAGAGGCTGGCGATCTTGCCGCCGTTGAGCGGAAAGCTCTTGCCCCACAGGGTGGCCGAGCCAACATCGACACTGTCTTTTTTGGCCGTCGTGGTCTCGGCCTTCTTGCTGGCCTGGGTGTTTTCGGCCAGCTCGATGGTGAGGATGTCGCCGACGCGATGCGCACGCGGATCGGCGAACAGTTCCATCGACTGGTTGGCGTGATAGATCGCGCCGTCGGCGGACGGCGGCGCCGTCTGCGCGATCGGCGGGGTCGGCGCCCAGGCAGGGTCGGTGCGCAGCGCAGGTGTCGAGCAGCCGGCGAGCGCGGCGACGGCAGCGAGCAACGCGGCGAAGTGGATGGAACGCATATTCATCGGGGTTACATCTTGTTGGTAAGGTCTTGCAGCATGGAATCGGTGGCGGAAATGGCCTTGGAGTTCATCTCGTAGGCGCGCTGGGTCTCGATCATGTTGACCAGCGCCTCGACCACGTTGACGTTGGAGGTTTCCAGCGAACCCTGTTGCAACGTGCCCATGCCGTTGAGCCCGGGTTGGCCGGCCTGCGCGGTGCCGCTGGAGCCGGTTTCCGTATACAGGTTGTCGCCCATCGGCTGCAGGCCCGCCGGATTGATGAAATCCGCCATCTGCAGCGTGCCGACCGTGGTGGGAGTGTTTTGCCCCGGCATGGTGACGCTGACGGTGCCGTCGCTGCCGATCGTCACCGCCTGTGCGTTGGGTGGCAGCGTGATGGAAGGGTTGATGGCGTAACCGTTGGCGGTCACCAGTTGCCCGTTCTGATCCATGTGCAGCGAACCGTCGCGGGTATAGGCGGTGGTACCGTCAGGCATCGACACCTGCAGGAATCCGCGTCCCTGGATGGCGACGTCCAGTGCATTGCCGGTCTGCGAGATGTTGCCTTGCGTGAACAGTTTTTCGGTGCCGACCACGCGCACCCCGGTGCCCAGCATCAGGCCCGATGGCGCCTGGGTCTGTTGGGTGGTCGAGCTGCCCGGCTGGCGCACGTTCTGGTAGATCAGATCCTGGAACGACGCGCGTGAACGCTTGTAGCCGGTGGTGTTGACGTTGGCCAGGTTGTTGGAAATGACCTCCATGCGCGTCTGCTGCGCATCGAGACCGGTTTTGGCAACCCACAGTGCGGAAAACATCGGGTCATTCCTTCGCCGCGGCGCGGCGTGTTGCGAACGATTGGGCAAGCGATCGGGCGAGTGATCCAGAGCGGGAAACGCATGTCATCTCAGGAAGCCTGCAGCAATTGGCTGGCGGCCTGGGCGTTCTGGTCGTCGTTGTGGATGGTCTGCATCTGCATCTCGAACTGGCGCGACAACGCGATCATCTTCACCAGCGCGGTGGACGGATTGACGTTGCTGTCTTCGAGCACCCCGGATGCCAGGTGCACGTTGGCGTCGGCCAGCGCGCTGCCTCCATTGGCGAGGTGCATCAGGCCGTCGCCGCCCTGTTCGAGCTGATCCGATGGCGGATTGACCAGGCGAATGCGTCCGACGCTGACCATCGCATTCGGCTTTTCACCCAGCGGGACCACCGACAGCGTGCCGTCCGCGCCAATGGCGACTTGCGCCGATGGCGGTACGGTGATGGGACCGCCATCGCCCAGCACGGGGTCGCCACGTGCATCGGTGAGCATGCCGTCGGGCGTCAATTGCAGGTTGCCGGCGCGGGTGTAGCCCTCGCTTCCGTCCGGACTCTGTACCGCAATCCAGCCCTGTCCCTGCACCGCCACGTCGAGGTTGCGACCGGTGGTGCTCTGGGTGCCAGGCGTGAAGTCGTAGCCGCTGCCGCGGTCGACCGCGTTGATGCGCGTGGGCATGCCATCGCCCAGCACGGGCAGCGCGTGGAAAGCGCTCAGCTCCGCCTTGAACCCGGTGGTCGAGGCATTGGCGAGGTTGTGGCTGACTTCGGTCTGCGCGCGCAGGATCTGCGTGGCGCCGGTCATGGCAACGTAGAGCGAGCGGTCCATGGCGAGTCCTCAGGGTTTCCCGTCTTATTGGGTGATGCCCATGATGGTCTGGGTCAGCTTGTTGTCGGTGGAAATCACCTGGGCGTTGGCCTGGTAGTTGCGCTGCTCCTTGATCATGTTGACCAATTGCGAGGTGAGGTCGCTGGTATTGGAGGCCTCGAGTGCACCGGACTGGATGTCCCCGAACTTGCCGCTGCCCGCGCTGCCGCGCACGGCCTGGCCGGATTCGAAGCTTTCCGCCCAGCTGGTGTTGCCGAGCTGGCGCAGACCCTGGAGATTGGCGAAATTCGCGAGTGCCAGTTGCCCCAGCGGCGTCGATTGGCCGTTGGAGAAGCGCGCCGACACCACGCCGTCGGCGGAAATGTCGATGTTGGAAAGTTGGCCTGCCGCGAAACCGTCCTGGTTGACCGCGCCGGTCGCAAACGTGCTGCCGAACTGGGTGGCCTTGGACATGTCCATGGTCAACTGGATGGGGTCGGCACCGGGAGAGACCGTGACCGGATTGAAACTCAGGTCGCCGCTGGCGGGAGCCTGCAGCGAGCCATTGTTGGAAAAGGCCATGGTGCTGGTGCCGGCGTCCTGCCCGTCGATCGTCAGATGCACTTGCCACTCATTTGCCGTGGCGGTCTTGATGTAGTACGCGGTCGCGTTGTGGGTGCCGCCCTGCGAGTCGTATACCGTGAAGGGCGTGGCCTGGTTGAAACTGGTCGGGTCGGCGGCGTTGAACGGCGTGGTCGCTGGCGCGCTGGCATCGGCCGGCAGGTTGAAGGCGATCTGCACATTGTCGGTGGCCTGGGCCTGGGCCTGCGAGGTAACCAGTTGCAGATCCTGCATGGTGCTGATGTCGAAGCCGCCGGCGCCGTTGGGCGGAAACACCTGCAGGCGATTGCCCTCCGGGGTGACCACGTAACCGGACGAGTCCTGCTGGAAATCACCCGCACGGGTGTAGGCCAGGCCGTTGGTGCCCTTGGTCGTGAAGAAGCCGTTGCCGCTGATCGCAAGGTCGAGGCTGTTCTGGGTGGTCTCGATGTCGCCGTTGCCGAATTGCTGGGTGACGCCGGTGAGGCGCACGCCACTGCCGATCGCGGTGGAGCTGAGATTGAGCCCAGTCGACGAGAACACGTCGGCGAAGTCGGCGCGCGAGCCCTTGAAACCGACGGTATTGGTGTTGGCGATGTTGTTGGCGGTGACCTCGAGATCCGAGGAAGCCGCGTTGAGTCCGCTCAGGGCGATGTTGAAAGGCATGTCTGGTTGCTCCGGTTGAAGTCAGAGGATTTGTGCGATCTGGTTGAGTGAAACATTGCCTACGCCACCCACTTGCAGGTTGGCGCCGGTGCTGGTGGTGTCGACGCCCGTCACCGGGCCGCTGACGTAGGTGGTGAACGGGGCGTTCGCATTGCCGGCGGACAGGGTGTACGTGCCGGGCGCGACGGGCTTGCCGGCGGCATCCAGACCGTCCCATTGGAAGTTGGCGAGGCCGCCCGACTGGGCGCCGAGATCGAGTGTACGCACCGTCTTTCCGCTGGTATCGGTGATCGACACACGCACGTCGTCGGTTGCACCCGGCACGTTGACGGCTCCCGCGATGCCGCCGGGATTGTCGCCGCTCACGGTGACCTGGCCGGAGGGCGCCAGCACCTGGCGGCCGATCAGGTTGGAGGAATTCAGGACCTGCTCGCCCTGCAATGACGTTGCAAGCTGACTTAACGACGACTGCATCTGCTGGGTGGCGGCGATCTGGCTGAATTGCGCCATCTGACCCACCATCTGGCTGGGATCCATGGGACTGGTGGGATCCTGGGCGCGGAATTGCTCGATCATCAACTTCAGGAAGTCTTCCTGGTTGAGTTGCTGGCCGGGCAGGGTGGTGGCCGGTGCGAGGGATGCGGTATTGCCGGTGACGCTGTTGACGTCGTTCATCGTGGTCATTTCCCGAGGTCGAGGGTCTTGAGCATCAACTGCTTGGCGTTCTGCATCACTTCCACGTCGTTCTGGTACGAGCGCGAGGCGGAAATCATGTTCACCAATTCGTCGATGGGGTTGACGTTGCTGCCATACACGTAACCGTTGGCGTCGGCCATCGGATTGCCGGGTTCGTAGTGGCTCGGAATCGCTGCCTGGCTGGTCGTGATGCCGCTGACGCGCACGCCAACCGTGGCATCGCCGGAGTTGCCGCCTTCGTCCGCCATCGCCGCGTGCACCGCAGCGAACAGCGGTTCGCGCGCGTGGTAGGCCTTGTCGGGACTGCTGGCCACGCTGTTGGCGTTGGCAAGATTGCTGGCGGTGGTATTGAGGCGCAGCGACTGCGCCGCCATGCCGGAACCGGCAATATCGAATATCTTGAACATGGACATCAGCTGCCGCCTCCGGTGATGGCCGTGCGCAACATGTTGATCTGCGCGCTGATGAAGGTCAGGCTTGCCTGATAGTGCACGCTGTTGGCGGCATAGGCGGACTGCTCGACCTGGGTATCGACGGTGTTGCCGTCCATGCTCGGTTGCAGCGGCACGCGCCACGACAGTGGAATTGCGTTGGAAGCGCTGTTGCCGTCGGCGCCGATCTGGCCGGCGGTCGGCGTGGCCAGTTGCAGGTTGCCGTCGTTGCCGCCGGCCTCCGCGAGCACCTTGCGAAAATCGACGTCGCGCGCCTTGTAGTCGGGCGTGTCGGCATTGGCGAGGTTGTCCGCGATGGCTTCCGCACGCTTTTGCCACACGCCAAGCGCGCGGGCATGGATGCCGAACAACGGACCGGAGATGCTGCTCATGCTGGTTCCACGAAGTGTGTCCAGCCCCCACGCAGCAATATGCGTGCCAGTTGCGGCAAAGCGCATTGGCATGCGGTTTTCGCGTCGTGCACAGGGAATTCCGGCACGCCCGTGGCGGCAAATTCCTGCCGCACCGCCGGAAGCTTGTCGCGCGTGGCGACAAAAAACCGACAGCATTTGTTGTGCGGTCGTCCCAGATCGCCGCGTCTCGGGGTCTTCGTTCAGCCGGACCGCCTCAATGCTGTTGAAGACCGGAACGGCCTTTACAGTCGCCAGCCGTGGCAAGGAGCTCCGCGGCCTGGCTTTCCGCCAGAGCCGCTGCGGGCAACAACTCCAGGATGGTTGTTGCCAATACGTCCGGCTGGAATTTGGCGACGAAGCGGTCGGCGCCGACGGCAGCGATCATCGCCTGGTTGAATACGCCACTCAGCGAACTGTGCAGCAATACCTTCAGCCCGCGCCAGGCTGCATTGGCGCGGATCGCGCGCACCAGTGCGTAACCATCCATCTTCGGCATCTCGATATCGGAAATCACGAGGTCGAAGCGCTCGCCGTTGCGCGACGACGATTCCAGCGTCTCCAGTGCTTCGGCGCCGTTTTTCACGATGGCGCATTCCAGGCCCAATTGTTGCAACGCCCTATTCAGCTGCGCGCGCGCCACCGCCGAGTCATCCGCCACCAGCACGCGTCGCCGTGGCGATCCGAGTTGGCTTGCGTTGCGCTGCAGGCGCGGCGATATCTCGGGGCGGCGTTGCGCAATGCCGTCGAGGATTTGCTCGACATCGATCACCGCCAGCAGCGTGCCGTCGGTACGGGCGATCGCGTTGACGCGCGGACCGAAGCCCAGTTCCGGGGCAGGCGCGGTCATGTCGGCGCCGTCGTAGTGCGAGATGCGCTCCACCTGCGAAACCAGAAATGCCTGCACGCCGAGACTGAACTCGGTGACGATCAGGGTGGCCGATTCATCGTTCCGCAACGGCGGGTAGGCCATGGCTTCGGCTAGGTCGATGACCGAAATGGTGTTGCCGCGATAGTCGAAACTTCCCGCCAGCAGGGGATGCATGCTTGGCATGTGTTCCAGCCGCGGCCGCCGCATCACTTCGCGCACCTTGAACACGTTGATGCCGAAGACCTGCGAACCGCCCAGGCGGAAAGCAAGGATCGCCATGCGGTTGTGGCCGGCCAGGCGAGTGAACTGGTCGACTTTCTGGAGAACGCTCGTGGGCATGCGACGGACCGCGCAGAAGTGCTGTCCGGTGATCGGCCATCAGAAAGGAATCTTGAGCAACAGCCGGCGCGGCACACAACGCGGGCGAAGAAATGCGCACATCCGGATACGTGGCACGCGGCTTGCTTTGAGTCAAGCCATGCGGCGATCTGCCGATGTAAAGGCGGATGCCTCGTCGGTGTCGAATTTGTTTCAGGAGTGACGCGGGGTCTGTTGACGCTATGCCAAACGGTCGCGCCGTCGGCCATTTGCCCACAGGGCAAGGAAGAGTGAGGAAGATGTATGTCGATACATAGACGAATGATGACGCAGCCATGCGGGCAAATGGCCCCGGCCCGAAGGGTTGCTCCGCAGCGACCGCCATCCTTCGGTGCGCGCCTTGGCCATAGAACCACTATGGCTCTGCGGCGTGCGCCTTGTCTGGCAGTCGCTGCGGAAGCAACGCGGCTCGTTTGGCATAGCGTCAACAGGCCCTAATCATGGGATTCTTGTTGGGCAGTCAGGTTCGGGCCATCGCCGATGCGCTGGCAGCCGGCGACCGCGAGCAGGTGCGCGAGCTGGCCCGGCGCCACCCGGCCGCGGCGCGGGCCATGGCGCCGCTGTTGTCCGCGCGCGCGCAGCGCGAGGGCGAAAGCGCATTGCTGCAGGCGGTCGAGCAGCAGGGGCTGGTACTCGGCGGCACGCACACATTGGGACAGCGAACGCAGGAACTGCTCGCCCAGTGCGGCGGCGCGCGTCAACACCTCGACGCCTTGATGCAAGCAGGCGACGGAATTACGTCGGCAGTGCGGCAGGCCCAACCGTTGTTGCAGGAGGGCGCGGCCAGTGTCGATGAAAGCGGCCGCGGCGTGCGCGAACTGGATGGCCAATTGTGCCTGTTGCGCGGAACGTTGTCCGGCATGGTTCGCACGCACGAACGTTTCAACGGGTTTTTCGAGGAAATTGCGCGCCTGACCGCAGTGGTGCAGGACATCGCGCATCAAACCAATCTGGTGGCCCTCAACGCCGCCATCGAGGCCGCGCGCGCAGGTGAATCGGGGCGCGGCTTCGCAGTCGTGGCCGACGAGGTCAAGCAATTGGCCGAGAAAACCGCGCAAGCCACGGCGGAAATCGAGAGCGTGACCGAAGCCGTGGACGAATTTTCAGGCGGCCTGGAGGAGACAGTCGACGGCAGTCTCAGGAGGCTGGATCAGGCGTGCGCCACCGTCACTGCGGTGGCCACCGCGCTTGATGGAACCGGTCAATCGCTGCAACAGGCGTTTGTGCAGATGGAGACCCTGCAGCGCAGCAGCGAGGCACTCGGCGGCGAAATGCGCAACGAAGGCGAAGCATTGGCCGCGCTGCAGCGCGGCGGCGGCGAATGCGTGCGCCAGGCCGATGCAGTGGTACACGCCGCGGTCGCGGCACAGCAGGCCGCGCTGCAGGTTGCCGGTCGCGCGATCGATACCTCCACGGTCATCCAGTTGTTGCGCGAGTCGTGCGCAGCGCTGCGCCATTGCCTGGAACTGGTGACGCGAGCGCCGTCGCGGGTGGACCGTCGCTGGCTGAGCGGCGCGGCACTGCGCAGTTGCCTGGCGCGGCTGCAACGCAATTTGCCGGCGCTGCCGGCGCTGGAAACGATGCAGGAAAGCCTGCGCCATCTGGAACAGTCCAGGGAAAAGCTGGATTCCGCGCTTGCCGATGGCGCCACCGCACGTTGCGATGAGCTGGTGCCCGTGATGCAGGCCGATCTGGATGCGATCCAGACACAGCTTGGCGTAGTGGCGGAGACGTGCGCATGAGACGTGTCCTCGTCGTCGTTGCGACATTGCTGATGGCCGCCGGGGCACAGGCCGGTGCATCGCAATCGCTCGATGCATTGCAATCAGCTGCGGTCCGGGCGGTACGCCGGGCCGCGCCTGCGGGTGTGCGCGTCGTCGTCCATGCGGACGACCTGGATCCGCGCCTGCGGTTGCCGGCCTGTACCGGAGCCCTGCAGGCGCAGGCGCCCGATCTCGGCCGGGGCGCTGCGCGCGTATCGGTGCAGGTGTCGTGCGCCACCGGCCGAAGCTGGAGCGTGCGCGTGCCGGTGCGGGTGCAACTGTTTCGCAATGTGCTGGTGAGCAGCCATGGCCTGGCGCGTGGGGATGTCATCGGAGCCGGTGACGTGCATGCCGAGGAACTGGATATCGCCAAGTTGGGTTACGGTTACATGGCGGATCCGAAGCAGTTGTACGGGCGTCGCCTGCGGCGTGCGCTGACTGCGGACAGTGTGATCACGCCGGGCATGCTGGCGCCGCGCGAGGTCGTCAAGCGAGGCCAGCAGGTGAGCCTGGTGGTGAATACGGGCAGCATCCAGGTACGGGCCGAAGGCCTGGCCCTGGAGGCCGGCGACCGTGGCGACCTGGTACACGTGCGCAGCCTGAGCTGTCGGTGCGTGGTGCAGGGCAGGGTGGATGCGCCGGGCGTCGTGGAGGCACTGCCGTGACCGGGGCAGGCAGGATCGAAGCAGGCGTGAACGGGGATGTTAAAGTTTTTTCGACCGGGGTCGATACACCAAGGGAATCGGCAGGCACAAGGCGAAAATCATCATGAGCACAACGATCAATCCGGGCGGACCAACGGTCCCGAAGCCTTCCGTTTCCAACGCCACCCTGCCCGCTGCTGCCGGCGATGCCGAGGGCAGCGTATCCGGGCATGCGCCTGCAGGCTCGGCACAGAGTGACGATCGCGTGCAGTTGACCGAATCCGCACGCGCCATCGGCGCGGCGACCCGCAGCGCCGATGCGCCGGTCAACACGCAACACGTGGAGCACATTCGTCAAGCGATCGCCGATGGTACCTACAAGGTCGATGCGCAACGCGTGGCAGCGCGCCTGATCAGCCTGGAAAAGCAGATCGGCTGACATGGACGGCGCGCAGCAACCGGAACTGATGCAGACGCGGGAAGACGTCATGGCCGACGTCCAGGCCGCGGTGGTCGAGTTGCGCGCCGTGCTGGATGCCGAACGCGAAGCGCTCGACCGACTCGATTCGCTGGCACTGGACGCGGCGACGTCCGCCAAGGCGGAGTTGCTGCAGCGGCTGGATACACTCGAAGTCGAACGCTGCCAGCTGGACGACATGGCTGCTCCGCGCGAAGCGTCCGGCGTTTGGCGGAACATTTGTCGGCAGCTTGAAGCCTGCCGGCGCATCAACGAAGTCAACGGCAGCATCGTCGAGCATCGGTTGCTGGACGTGCGCAGGGCACTCGGGATCCTGCGTGGGTCCGGCGAAGGCTCGCCGGTTCTGTACGGGCCGGGTGGCCACGCACACGCACATGCGGTCCGGCGCCCGTTGTCGCAAGCCTGAATCTCAAACACGAAAAAAACCATGTCTCCAGCAAGCCCTGTCCAGAGCGACGGCCCCTCGGGTATCGAGGTCGAAATCCTGCCTTTTGTCCGCATGCCGATCGTGGACCGTGACGCACAACTGGTCGCCTACGGCATCTGCCATCAAGCCGGTGACGACGCGAATCTTGCGCAGGCGACCCTGCAACTGTTCGGACAGTCCTATCTGGACCAACTGGCCGGCAATCGTCTTGCCTTTCTCGAAATGGACGAGGAGTTGCTGCGCGGGCACGGCGCCGATCTGGGGTTCGGTGAGCGCGTCGGGCCGCGCATGGATGTTCGGCTCGCCGCTTGCGACGACGCCTGTGCGCTGCTCACCAGCATGGCCGAACGCGGCGTGCCGGTGATGATCGAAAATCTCGTCTGGCCCGATGGGGCGGCCGAGGCCGTGACCCAGCGTCTGCGGGAGCTGGTGCGGCTGGCGCGCTGCGTCAGCATCGATGTGCGCGGGCACGATGAATCGAGCCTGGTGCGCGCCCTGGCCAGCCTGCGTGCCGCGGACAGGGACGTGGTGGCGACGGCTTCATACCTTTACGAGCCCCGTACCCAGCGCGCCTGCATGAACCTGGGCTTCGATGCTTTCCAGGGTTCGTATCTGTTCAAGCCTGCGGAGGAGCGGCTCGTCGACACGCTGAAGCCGAACCGCCTCAACCTGTTGCGGCTGCTGGCCGCGGTCCAGGACCCGGGCAACGGTCCGGTCGAATTGGAAGAGCTGATTCGCAATGACGTGGTGCTCAGCTACAAGTTGCTCAATTGCGTCAATTCGGCCTACTTCGGTTTGCCGCGCGAACTGAAATCACTGCAACAGGCGGCGGTCTATTTCGGCGTCACGCGCATCCGCAACTGGATTTATTCGATGGCCCTCGGCGATCTCGATGACACGTCGCCGGAGCTTCTGAAACAGGCATTGCTGCGTGCGCGCATGGCGGAATTGCTGGGCCGCAATCTGCCGCCCGAACAACGTGATGTGGCCTTCATCACGGGGCTTTTCTCGCTGCTGGATACCATCGTCGGCGCTCCCATGGGCCGCGTGTTGTCGGACGTTCCACTGCCCGATCCCGTTCGCCACGCGCTGGTTGACGGCTCCGGTCCGTTGGCCACGGTGCTGGCGCGCATCCGGGCCTGGGAAAGCGCCGACGCTGCGGTCGCCGGCAATGCCGATGGGCACGATGCCGGGTTGGCCGAAGCGTACCTGCAATCACTGGAGTGGGCCGAACAGGTCTACAGCTTCGCGCAGCGCAAGGCGGCGTGAGCAGGGGCGCTCGGAATTCCCCGACTGGTTTCCTCGCCGGAATGCAACGCCCTCGATGCGTGAATCGGGCGTGGCGCGTTGAAAAAGTGCAGAACAGCACATTTTTCAACATCCTGCTAAAGGTTTTGCCCGTGCCGCCGATGCAACAAGCGACGCTCTTTCCGAAGAAGCGCGTTGTTTCGACAAAACATGGGAATCCGTCATGAAGAAACTCGTCATCGCCACCGGCACCCTGTTGCTGGCACCCCTTGTTGTCCATGCCGCTTGCACGACCGCCAATTTCGAGGTGGCGTCCTTTCAGGTCATGACCGGCAACGTCTCGAACCCGATCATGAAAATGCCGGGCAAGTTGGTCAACAACTGCAAGCAAGCGGCTGCCGCGCAAATCCTCATCGAAGCCAAGGCGGATGACGGTTCGGTGGTCGAGAAGCGCAAATTCTGGCCTGCCGGCACGGCCAACATCAGCCCGGGCGACAGCGTGAAGTTCGATGCCGGCCGCATGTTCCGTTTCAGCATGTCAATAAAAACCTACTCGGTCGCCGTCGTCGCCGTACGCACGTGGTAAGCCGCCACGCTGCGGGCACAAGATCGCGGCCGCCGGTCTCGCCCACGATTCGCGGCTCGGGTTGATCACAGGCTCGTCACGGCGCGGTCGCCCCACCCCCGCTGTCCCGCACATCACCGTTCCGCCTGCACGCGTGGCAGGGGTGGTGGTGATTGCGGATATGCGATTCAGCGCAGGCGTTCGCCCGCGGCGTAGATTCGCGACAACACGGCAGCCAGTGCGGCATACAGTTCGGGCGGGATGTCCGTGCGCACGCGCGCTGCCGCCAGCAGTGCGGCGGTCGACGGGTCGGGATGACGCGGCAAACCCATGCGCTCGGCCAGTTGCAGCATTTGCTCGACCTCTTCGGCACTTGCGTCTGGACGCAAGCTGGCCTCGAGCGGTGCGGCATCGTCGCGGTAGCGCAATACGACCGTACGTGGGGTGTCGTTCATGCGCTGGCCTCCAGCAATCGGCGTGCCAGCCCCGTGTGCCGCAGCGGGGTGCCTTGACGTATGCGCAATTGCACCAACTCCAGGCCGGAACCTTCCAGCAGGCGCGACAGCACCAGGGTTTGTTCCTCGAGCGCGCGTACGGCGGCGTCGTGTTGCGCCCACAGATCCACGTCCACCTTCACACCACGCAATCGGATCAGGCCATGAATCGCGCCAAGACCCGGCGGCTCCAGGGTAAAGCCCAGAGTCCAGTGCGACGGAGCCACGTCGGGGTTGCCGCCGGCGTCTTTTTCGATGCGGACCTGCAGCACATCGAATCCGTCGTCGCCACGTATCGGAACCTCGATCATGCACGCCTGCGGCAGCGCCGACGGGTGGACCTCCAGCTGCATGATTTCGATGCGGGACAACGCGGCCTGCACGTGTTTCAGCATGCCGGCTGCCAGGTCCAGTGCGTCCGCAGCCGGCGACACCGGCAAGCGCGCCTGCGGCTGCAGCGGCAGATGCAGCAGCGGCGGCGGCGGATCGCTGCCTGCGGGCAGCGATGTGCGCTCCTGTGGCAGCAGTGGCGGTGCCGGCGTATCGCCGGCTGGCAGCGATGCGCGCTCCTGTGGCAGCAGTAGCGGCGGAGTATCGCTACCCGGCGGTGGCGATGTGCGCTCCTGCGGAAGCAGTGGCGGCGGAGTATCGCTACCCGCCGGCGGCGATGCGCGCTCCTGTGGCAGCAGTGGCGGTGGAGTATCGCTACCCGCTGGTGGCGTTGTGCGCCCCTGCGGAAGCTGCAGCAGCGTTTGCGCAAGGCGTTGCAGGGCTGCCTTGATGTCGTAGTCGACCTGCGTGGTTGGCAACTGCGGAGATGTGCGGACAGATTGCAGCAGGGTGTGCTCCAACTGCAGCCCGGCGCGCCGCAAGGTGTCGCGCAGCACGTCGGGGTCGAGGGTGTCGTGGCGGTCGGTGATGGAGGCTTCCAGGCGCGCCAGCGCCACACGAACCGGCTCGGGCAATGCGCGGGCGCCCGGCGTGCTCGCCAGCGCGTGCAAGTCGGCCAGCAGTGGCTGCAGGCTGCCTTGATGCGGCAGGCGCGCGCGCAGTGCGGCCGTCGTCGGCAAGCTTTTGCCGGGTTGGCCGAGCAACTCAAGTATCAATTGCGGACCATTGTCCACCACCCGTGCCTGAAAGTTGCGTGGCACCATCCCGTCAGGCGGCTGTTCAGCCTCGACGGTCAGCCCGTTGATTTGCAGGATCAGGCGCGTTTCTTCCATTACCTCCAGCACACGGCCGGACACGACCGACCCGATCGGCCACGGCCGGGGCTGTGTGCCCGCTGCGGCGGCCACCCAATCGAGGGCTGCCATCTGTATCGGTGGCACGCTCACGCGCAAACTCCATTGATCTTTCAGGAAGGTATCGGCCGTGGGCGTGTGAACTTGAGCACAAGCGTTCCCGGCTGGTGGAAAGTGCGGCGCGTGCTCTCAAGTTGTGCCGAGGGCGGCCGTTACACCCTGCGTACGAAGCCAGGGCCTGCTAACGCTATGCCACGTGGCCGCGCCGTCGGCCGTTTGCCCGCAGGGCAAGGAAGAGCGAGGAAGACGTATGTCGATACTTCGACGAGCGATGACACAGCCATGTGGGCAAACGGCCCCGGCCCGAGGGGTTGCTCCGCAGCGGCCGCCATACGGCGGTGCGCACCTTGACCATGGAACCGCCATGGCGCTGCGGCGCGCGCCTTGTCTGGCAACCGCTGCGGAAGCAACGCGGTTCACTTGGCATAGCGTTAACAGGCCCTAGCGGAACCCGCATGGCGAGCACCGGAAAACGCAAGACGCCGTCTGGCTGTCGCGTGCAATTGGGTGAGGAACTGGTGATCGGCGCGGCCGGCGCACTGCATGTGCGGCTTGGCAAGGCGCTGGCCCGACCCGGGCCCGTGGTGCTCGATGCGGCGGCTGTGACGCGGCTGGATACCGCGGGGCTGCAACTCCTGCATGCGTTCGTCCGGGCTCGCAATGAAAGCGCGGGCGAATGGTGCTGGGAAAACGTCGGCGCGGCCCTGCGCGAGGCGGCCACACAACTGGGCATGCAGCGGGTGCTGGAACTGCCGGACGCGGTGCCGGCCAACAACTGACAGACCAACAACTGACAGAAGCTGAGGTTTTTCGACATGGCAAAGATTCTCGCGGTGGACGACTCCGTTTCCATGCGCAACATGGTGTCTTTCACGCTGCGGGGCGCCGGGCATGACGTGCACGAGGCGGCGGATGGCCAGGCGGCGCTGAACGCGGCCAAGGCCGGTCGCTTCGACCTGGTGCTGGCCGACGTCAACATGCCGGTGATGGACGGCATCACCTTGACGCGCGAGTTGCGCGCGCTGCCTGCGTTCGCCGGCGTGCCGATCCTGATCCTGACCACCGAGTCCGACACCAGCAAGAAGCTGGAGGGCAAGGCCGCCGGCGCCACCGGATGGCTGGTGAAGCCGTTCGATCCCGAACAACTGCTGGCCACGGTTGCACGCGTGGCGGGTTGACTCAGGGCAGACCCGAGGTATGGCAACCGTCGATCTGAGCCAGTTCCACCAGACCTTCTTCGACGAAAGTCTGGAGGGCCTGGACGTGATGGAAGATGCGCTGCTGGCGTTGGAGCATGGCGCCCAGGCGCATGGCGTCCAGGACCCGGGCGCCGGCGATCCGGAGCTGGTGAATGCCATTTTCCGCGCGGCGCATTCCATCAAGGGCGGCGCCGCCACGTTCGGGTTCGGCGACGTGGCCGCATTCACGCACGTGCTGGAATCATTGCTCGACGAAGTGCGCGGTGGACGCCGCGCGGCGGACGCGGAGATCATCGAGTTGCTGCTGCAGTCGGTGGACTGCATGCGCGGGATGCTGGCGCGCTCGCGCAACGGCGGCGCGGTTGCCGATGCCGCCAGCGAGGCGCTGCGCGGGCGTTTCGTGGCGATGCTCGGCAAGCCGGCGCGCGCACCTGCCGCCGCGGTGGCGCAAAAACAGCTGCCCGTGGATGGCTGGCGCATCCATTTCCGCCCGCACCCGAACCTGCTGCGCAGCGGCAACGATCCGTTGCGGATGTTCCGGGAGCTGGCGCAGCATGGCACCCTCATCGTCAAGCAGGTGCAGCTGCTGCAACAGCCGCCGGCGGCCTTCGCGGAATTGGATCCGACCGCGGCCATGCTGGGCTGGGAGCTGGAACTGCACGGTGACAACATCCAGCGCAGCCACGTGGATGCGGTGTTCGATTGGGTCGAGGGCGACTGCGATCTCGAAATCGAGTTGCTGCACGATCGCCGCGCGACCGCGCAGGCTGCGGCGCCTGCGGCACAGGACGCCGGGACGCATGATGCCGGCTCGATCCGCGTAGCCATCACCAAGGTCGATGCCTTGATCAACATGGTCGGCGAACTGGTGATCACGCAGTCGATGCTGGGCGACATCGGCGAGAACTTCAGCATCAGTCGCCTCAAGCAACTGCGCGAGGGCCTGGCCCAGCTCGACCGCACCACGCGCGAATTGCAGGACAGCGTGATGCGCATCCGGATGTTGCCGATCGCGGCGGTATTCAACCGTTTTCCGCGCATGGTGCGCGACCTCGAACACCGCCTCGGCAAGCGCGTGCGCCTGGAACTGCACGGCGAATCGACCGAGGTCGACAAGACCGTGCTGGAGAAGATCGGCGACCCGCTGGTGCATCTGGTGCGCAATGCCATCGACCATGGTCTCGAGAAGCCCGGAGAGCGCGTTGCCGCGGGCAAGCCGGAAGTCGGCGTGCTGCGGCTGGAGGCGCGCCATGAAGGCGGCAATGTGGTGGTCGAAGTGGTCGATGACGGCGGCGGTCTGCGGCGTGGACCGATCATCCAGAAGGCCATTGAACGCGGGCTGGTGAGTCCCGGTCAGGAACTCGGCGACGAGGAAGTGGCCGAGCTGATCTTCCAGGCGGGTTTTTCCACCAACGGCGAAGCCACGGACCTGTCCGGGCGCGGCGTCGGCATGGACGTGGTACGCCGCAACGTCAGCGATCTTGGCGGCAGCGTCCGGGTGCGCAGCCGCGAGGGCCACGGCAGCGCCTTCACCATAGTGTTGCCGCTGACGCTTGCCATCATCGAGGGTCTGGTCACCGAACTCGGCGGCGAACGCTACATCGTGCCGCTGGTTTCGATCGTCGAATCGCTGCAGTTGAAAGCGCAAGACGTGCGACACGTCGGCGGCGGCGGCGAGTTGTTCCATTTCCGCAACGACTGGCTGCCGTTGATGCGCCTGCGTGATGTATTCGGGTGCGCCAACGCGGTGACCGGGGTCGAGCAAGGCATCGTGATCGTGGTCGAGGCCGGTGGCCGCCGCGGCGGGTTGCTGGTGGACTCGCTGATCGGCCAGCAGCAGACGGTGATCAAGTCGCTGGAAGCGCACTATCGGCGCGTCGAAGGGATTTCGGGCGCCACCATCGCCAGCGACGGCAGCGTTGCCTTGATCGTCGATGTCGATGGCGTGGTACGCGCGAGCGCGCGCCGCCGCGCAGCCTGAAGGGACGCATTCAAGGACCGCGCTCAAGCAAGGACCGCGCTCAAGAATTCGATGTGCTCGACGACACAGTAATTGGAATAACGGCGCGCAAGCGCCACCGGAGGTAACCAGGCGATGTCCCACAGCGAACCAGGGGTCGGCAAACTTTTGCAGCAGCTGACTTTCACGCTGGCCGGCGAGGAATACGGCATCGACATCCTGTCGGTACGCGAGATCCGCGCCTGGTCGCGTGTCACCCGCATTCCGCAAGCGCCGGACTACGTGCTCGGCGTGCTCAACCTGCGTGGCGCGATCGTGCCGGTGCTGGACCTGCGCCTGCGTTTCGGTCTCGGCCGCGAGGGTTATGGCGAGACCACGGTGACGGTTGTGGTGGCGGTCGGCGATCGCCTGTTCGGGGTGGTGGCCGATGCCGTGGCCGACGTGTTCGATGCGCGCGAGGACGAGATCAAGCCGGTACCCGACCTTGGCGCCGTGGTGGATACGCGGTTCCTGAAAGGCCTGGTGGGGGACGGTGAGCGGATGGTCTTGTTGCTGGACGTGGAACGCCTGCTGCGCCCGGATGAAGCCGAGGCGTTGGATGCGGTATTGCCGGATGCCGCCGAAGTGGCGGCAGCGGCCTGATGATTCGGAGAGTTCGAATGAAGATGAAATTCCGCGTACTTCCCAAACTGCGCATGCCGTACCTGAACGTGAAAATTCGCCTGTTTGGGATCATCGGCTTGTTGCTGCTGATGTTGCTCGGCACGGCCTGGATCGGGCTGGGCGGCATGACGTACAGCAATGCCAGCCTCGGCCGCGTTTACAACGGTGGGCTGCTGCCGTTGTCGGTCTCCGACGAGGTGGCGCGTGGCTCGCTGCAAAGTTTCATCTCGCTGGGAGAAGCCGCGTTTCAGCTCGACAACAAGGCGGTCGTCGGGCAGAAGCTGGACGAAGTTTCGAAATGGGTGAGCTCCAGCGATGCCCTGGTCAAGCAATTGCAGAGTTACCCCTCTTCGCCGGCCGTCGGCAAACAAATGAAGGCCTTCATCAGCGACCGCGGCGACGTGATGTCGTCGATGCAGGACGTGCGTGGGGCGCTGGCAAAGGGCGATGCCGGAGCAAGTTCCCTGCTTTACACCGACCTGCTGCCGAACGTCACGATCATGCAGGACGACATGCACAAGTTGATCCAGATGCAAGTGGCGGAAGGCAAGCGCTTGCACGATGACGCGTTGCAGCGCTACCAGCACGTCCACAAGCTGATCCTGACGGTGCTGATCATCGGCATCGCGTTGGCGCTGCTGGTTGCAATGCTGGCGATCCGCTCCATCGTGGTCACGCTGAACCGTGCGGTGGGCGTAGCGCATGAAATCGCCGAAGGTCGCCTGGGCCACGAGATCATCACCAACGGCAAGGGCGAACTCGGCCAGCTGCTGGCCGCATTGCGCACGATGGATGAACGCCTGTGCGGCATCGTTGGCCGGGTCAGGCTGGGGTCGGACGAGGTGAGCGTGGCCGCGCAGCAGATCTCGCGTGGCAACGACGATCTCAGCCAGCGCACCCAGGAACAGGCTTCCAGTCTGGAGGAAACCGCATCGTCGATGGAGGAGATGACCTCCACCGTCAAGCAGAACGCAGAAAACGCCAGCCACGCCAATCAACTGGCGCGCGGCGCCCGCGAGCAGGCCGAGCGCGGCGGCGAGGTTGCCGGACACGCGGTGAACGCGATGGGTGAAATCGACGCATCCAGCCGCAAGATCGCCGACATCGTCGGCCTGATCGACGAGATCGCCTTCCAGACCAACCTGCTGTCGTTGAACGCGGCGGTCGAGGCGGCGCGCGCCGGCGAGCAGGGCCGCGGATTCGCGGTCGTCGCCTCCGAGGTGCGCAACCTGGCGCAGCGCAGTGCGGCCGCCGCCAAGGAGATCAAGACCCTGATCGGCGAGAGCGTGGAAAAGGTGCGTACCGGAACCGAGCTGGTCCAGAAGACCGGGAAGACGCTGGTGGAGATCGTCGACAGCGTGAAGAAAGTCACCGACATCGTCGGCGAAATCGCCGCGGCCAGCCAGGAGCAGTCGGCCGGCATCGATCAGGTCAACCGCGCGGTCATGCAGATGGACGAGACGACCCAGCAGAACGCGGCGCTGGTCGAGGAATCGGCGGCAGCTTCGCGGTCCCTGGAGGACCAGGCTTCCGATCTCTCGCGGCAGATCGCGTTCTTCAACATCCAGCATGGCGAGGCGGCTTCGGGCGAAGTGGGGGCGGTGCTGTCGCGGGCGTCGCAATCAGTCAAGGCGCCCGAGGTGGTCGCGGCTGTGACGCCGCAATCGGTTGCCGCGCCGCAGCCCGCGCGTACGACGCCCACTCAGGCAGCACGTGCCAGGCCGGCCCAGGCCCGCGGCAAGGTCGAAGACGCGGTCTGGGAAGAGTTCTGAGTGGCGGCCGTCGCCGCCGCGTTGGCAGGCACGGGCATCCCCATGCTGGGTGATGCCGAGTTCCGTTTTTTGAGTGACTTCGTGGCGCGGCACTGCGGCATCAGCATGGGTGAGCAGAAGCGCCAGTTGCTGCAGGGTCGGTTGCAACGCCGGCTGCGAGCGCTCCGCCTCGGCAGTTTCGAGGACTATTGCCGGTTGTTGCGCGAGGACCCGCAAAGTGAACTGGACGAGTTTGCCAGCGCGGTCAGTACCAACGTCACGGCTTTCTTCCGTGAGTCGCATCATTTCGATTTTTTGTCCGGGGCATTGCCGGCGTGGCTGGCACAAAACCCCGATGGACGCATTCGCATCTGGTCGGCCGGTTGCTCGACCGGCGAGGAACCGTACTCGCTGGCGATGCTGCTGGCCGAGGCGCTGGAAAAACATCGCGGTCCCGCCGACGCGCTGATCCTTGCCACCGACTTGTCGCCGGCGGCGCTGGACACGGCGCGGCGCGGCGTGTATCCGTCGCAACGTCTGGATGGCATCAGCCCCGAACGCCGGCGGCGCTGGCTGCAGCGCGGCAGCGGCACGCAGGCAGGCAAGGTCCGCGTGCATCCGCGCCTGCAGGAGCTGGTACGGGTGCGCCGGTTGAACCTGCTGGAACGCTGGCCGATGCAGGGGCGGTTCGATGCCATCTTCTGCCGCAACGTGATGATCTACTTCGACACGTCCACGAAGAGGCACTTGTTCGAGCGGTTCGATGCCGCGCTGTTGCCGCGCGGAAAACTGCTTCTGGGGCACTCTGAATCCACGCACGGCTTGTCCGACCGTTTCACGCTGATCGGGCGAACCATCTACGAGAAACGGTCCGCCTGAGATGCCTGTATTGTCCGATCCGGTCGTCGAAGGATTCGACGCTCGCCGCGTGTTGCTTGGCTTCGAGCACCTGCGGCGCTTCCACGAGCCCGACACCGGGCGCATGTCGGTGAAGATCCTGCCCGGCGAGTACTACGCGTCGGTGCAGGACGAGGTCATCACCACGGTGCTGGGGTCGTGCGTGTCTGCCTGTGTCCACGACCCGGAAGCCGGCATCGGCGGCATGAATCACTTCATGTTGCCGGCGCCCACACGCGATGGTGGGCGCTGGGGCGACACGCTGGCCGGGCGCTCGGCGCGTTACGGCAGCGATGCGATGGAGCAGTTGGTCAATGCCGTGCTCAAGGCTGGCGGCATGCGCCACAGGTTGCAGGTGAAGATTTTCGGCGGCGGTCGCGTGCTGGCGCGGATGACCGACATTGGCAGCCGCAACATCGAGTTCGTGCGCCACTACCTTGGCGCCGAAGGTCTGCGGTTGACGGCCGAGGATGTCGGCGGCATGCAGCCACGCCAGGTCCGGTTTTACCCGCATACGGGCCGTACCCAGGTCAGACGCCTGGGCAACGCCGCCGATGCCGGTCTGGCCGAGTGCGAGCGTCTTTACCTCAAGCAACTGACGAATGATCCGATAAAGGGTGCAGTGGAACTTTTCTGAGGGATGCCATGGCACGGATCCGCGTACTCGTCGTCGACGATTCCGCGCTGGTGCGCAAAATGCTGACGGCCATGTTGTCGGAGGATCCCGACATCGAGGTCGTGGGCACCGCGCCGGACCCGCTGACTGCGCGCGAGCGCATCAAGCAGTTGCGTCCGGACGTGCTGACACTGGACGTGGAAATGCCACGGATGGATGGCCTGACCTTCCTCGAAAACCTGATGCGCCTGCATCCGATGCCGGTGGTCATGGTCTCTTCGCTGACCGAACGTGGCGCCGAGGTGACCCTGCGTGCACTGGAACTCGGCGCGGTGGACTTTGTCGCCAAGCCGGGCAGCGACTTGACCGGTACCTTCGGCGACACAGCCGACGAAATTCGCGCCAAGGTGAAGGTGGCCGCGCATGCACGCCCGCGTGCGAGGGCTCCGCATGTGCAGCCGTTGCAGGTGTCGCCGCGCTTGAATGCCGATGCCGTGCTTGCGCGCGCCACGGGTAGTGGCGGCAGCGGCGGACGCATCATTGCGATCGGCGCCTCCACGGGCGGCACCGAGGCGATCCGGATGGTGTTGACGATGATGCCGCCGGATGCGCCGCCGATCGTGATCACGCAGCACATCCCCGCGCAGTTCAGTACGCCATTCGCGCAACGGATAGACAAGTGTTCGTCGATGCGCGTGTGTGAAGCGCGCGATGGTCAGCCCGTCCAGGCCGGACACGCGTACATCGCGCCCGGCGATCGCCACCTGCTGGTGGTGCGCGATGGCAGCAGGCATGTCTGTCGTCTGCACGATGGTCCGTTGGTGAACCGCCACAAACCCAGCGTGGACGTGCTGTTCCGCTCGCTGGTTGCCGGTATCGGCGCGGCCGGGGTCGGGGCGTTGCTGACCGGAATGGGCGACGACGGCGCGCGCGGGTTGCAGGAATTGCACGAAGCCGGTGCCCCGACGCTGGTGCAGGACGAGGCTACTTCCGTGGTCTGGGGCATGCCCGGCGCGGCCTGGAAGCTGGGCGCTGCCGACCAGGCGTTGCCGATCGAGGCCATGGCGGGGCGACTGCTGGAACTGGCGGCACAACCAGCGGGTGAGGCGCGGCCCGCGAGGGCCGCGGCGACGGTGTCATGAGGACGATCATCATGCGGCTACTGGATTTTCCGGAGCGCGTCATCGGATTGCCCGGCAGTGCGGTGGCGCTGGTGGCGGTGCTGGTCTGGCCGAATGCCTGGGTGGGTGCGCTTGCGGTGGTGCTGTTGACCGCTTTGTGGATCGGCTTGAACCAGTGTGCGTCGCGCCGGTTCGACAACGACGCCACGTCGGCACCCGGCAGCGATGCCGATCTGCATGGTGCGATCGGGGACCTGCGTGATGCGATGGTCGACGAACTTGGACACGCGGCGCGCGAGTTGAATCAGGCGCTCGACGTGCTGCGTGATGCCGTCGGTGAACTGGGCGGCGGTTTCGACGGTCTTTCCCGAAAGACCGGGGCGCAGCAGCAACTGCTGCAGCAGATCATCGACAACAGCGACAACGAAGGCGGCAGCGTCCAGGGATTCATCAGCAAGACCGGCGACCTGCTCGAGCACTTCGTGGGGCTGGTCGTGCACCTGTCGCGAGACAGCCTGCGGATCGTCTATCGCATCGACGGGATGGCGCGCGAAATGGACGCGGTGTTCGGCCTGCTGAAGAACGTCAACACCATCGCCGAGGAAACCAACCTGCTGGCGCTCAACGCGGCCATCGAGGCGGCGCGCGCAGGCGAGTCGGGCCGCGGTTTCGCGGTGGTGGCCGGCGAGATCCGCCACCTGGCGCGTCATTCCAACCAGTTCAACGAACAGATCGGCAGCCATGTCGAACGTTCGCGCCGGAGCATGGAGCAACTGCGCGAACTGGTCGGCGCCATGGCTTCGCAGGACATGAGCGTGGCGCTGTCCACCAAGGGCGACATCGATGCGATGATGGAGCGGCTTGGCAGCAGCGACAGCCGCATCGCCGCCGTCACCGAGCAGGTGGCTTCGATTTCGCATGGTCTCGGCGCGGACGTCGCCACCACGGTGCGCTCGCTGCAGTTCGAGGACATCCTGAGTCAGCTCATCCACCAGACCAATGCGCGCCTGGTGGAGTTGCAGGATATTGCGACCAGGTGCAGCGAGGATATCGGATCGATGTTGCGCGTGCGCGCAAGCAGCGATCAGCAGATGCAGGAACATGCCGAGCGCATGCATGGGCGCCTGCTTCTGCAGCGTGAACGCGCGCGTCTGCGCAGCAAGGGGCCGGCTCTGCAGACTTCGATGAGTGCCGGTGAAATCGACCTTTTCTGAGGAATCGTCATGGGTCTGAGCTGCGATAGCGATAGCGATTGCGTCACGTTGCATATCGGCGACCGCTTCGATTTTTCCGTGCACCGCAGCTTCCATCAGGCGTGCCTGGCGCCACCGCGCGCGCGCCGTTACGTGGTCGACCTGGAGGGTGTCACGAGCATGGACAGCTCGGCACTCGGCATGCTTCTGCTGCTGCGGGAACACGCCGGCGGCGACGACGCAGATATCAGGATCGTCAACGCCAGCGCAGAACTGAGCAACACCTTCCGCGTGGCCGGTCTGGATCGCGTGTTGACGCTTGGCTGAGCCGGGGCCTGCGGAAACATTGCGGCACCCATTCGGTGGGCTTGCGTCATTGCGGCGCAGCCATCCCGTTGCCTCGGCACCCTGCAGGTCCAGACCTGGGTTCCTCGGGTTGTCCGGTGGATTCTGCGAAGACGACAGGGGCGGCAGTGGGGTCGTGTATTTGCAATCAGCAACGTATGTGTGTTCTGCTCCTTCCGGGGGAAGGTCTGCGGCACGCCGGCGGGGACTTGCGTTTTCGCACCGCATTGACGTTTTTCATGCCAGCATTCGCACATCGCGATAAGCGGGCGTGCAAAGGAAGCCTGATGGGAAGACGAATCCTGTACGGTGTCTATCACTGGGGTCTCGGGCACGCGACGCGCAGCCTTGGACCGATCCGCGCGTTGGTCGAGCGCGGCGATCACGTGATCGTCATGATGCAGCCGGGGCCCGGCATGCATCTGTTGCAGTCGGAACTGGGCGACGCCTGCGAATACTTTCCGTTCCGCGACACGCCCGCGCCATTCAGCCGTTATCCGGCCGTGTTTTATCTGCGCATGACCGCTTCGATGCCGTGGGTGCTGGCGGGCTACCGGCGCGAACACCGGATGGCCGAGAAGCTGGTCGCCGAACGGCATCTCGACTGCGTGATTTCCGACAGCCGTTTCGGCGTGTCGTCGCGCGCGGTGCCGAGCTACTGCATCTTCCATTCGATCCATCAGGTAGTGCCGTTCTTCAGCGGTCTTACCCAGCGTCTCACCGAATGGGGGCAGCGGAATCTGCTGAAGGGGTTCACCAAGATCCTGATACCGGATGTCGAGGAGAACGGTGGCCTGTCCGGATGGCTCGGGCACGATCCCGACTTCGATTGGGGCGACGGCCGGCTGGTCTATGTCGGACCGCTGGCCAGCATCAGGCGCATGGACGTGGACCAGGACATCGACGTGTTTTTTTCGGTGTCGGGCATCGAGCCGCAGCGCGGCCTGCTGGAACGGCTGGTGCTCGAATCCCTGCCCAGGCTGTCGGGTCGCATCGTGGTGACGCTGGGTCAACCGCGCAACGGCACCGGCTGCCGCGAGATTGCCGGCGCGACGGTGTACGACTACCTCGATCGCCAACGTCAGTCGGAAATGCTCAACCGCGCCAAGCTGGTGATGACGCGTTCGGGCTACACCACGCTCATGGAATTGGCGGAATTGGGCCGCAAGGCGCTGTTCGTCGCGACGCCTGGGCAGAGCGAGCAGGAATATCTTGCGCGCTTCCATCGCGACAAGGGATATGTCTGGTCGGTGCAGCAGAAGCACCTCGACATGGTCCCCGATCTGGAACGCGCGCGCGCCGCGCGCGGCATCCCGCGTCTGGACGCCAGTGCGTCAATCGGAAGGTTTCTCGCCGCCATCGCCTGATGGTCGGTGGCCATGCCGCGGGATGGCGCGCCACATCATGCCCACGATCGGCAGGCACAGCAGCCACACGGAGCCCGTCCACACGATCCGGAAACCCAGCATCATCGCCAGGCCATCGGTGTAGCCGATCCCGCACGCACGCGCGGCCATCATGCCCAGCACGTCCACCGTGCCTATCTGGCTGAACAAGCCCCCCCCAACCAGGATCACCGCCAGCGCGAACAGGTAGATCCTGGAAGCCGTGAGGTAGTGCAGGTCGTGCACGGCCATGCCACGGCCGACGAACCAGAATGCGAAGGTCAGCGAGCCCAGGTAAATCGCCGCCAGTATCAGGCTGATCGTCAATACCGGCGCCGTGGACAGGCGCCGCAGGCCGCCCAGCAGTTCCAGCCCGGCGTCGGCGACCTGCTTCGCCCGCGGGTGCCGGATGTGCGAGACCAGTTGCCGCGCCTTGTGCTCGAACAGCAGCAATCCACACACCAGCGCCACGAAAAACGCCAGCGCGCCTACCGCGGCGAAGCGAAGCTGGCCCCACCCGGGTATGCCGACTACCGCGAGAAACAGGAACACCGCGGCGATTTCCGCCAACAGCATCATCACCGTGGCGGCCGAACTGCGACCGACGTCGACGCGTCGCGACGCCGACATCACCCAGTTCTGCGAAAACAGCCCGAGTGGCAGCGTCACTGTCAGTTCGCCGACCGCGAATGCCAGCCAGAACGGTCGCGCGGGCATGGGCACGCCGATCCGGGTCAGCATCAATTTCAGTTGCAGGGCCTTGCATCCGAGGTAGCACGCCGCCGATGCCAGCGCGATGCCCAGCACCGTCAGTGACAGGCGGTTCAGCCTCGACATCACCTGATGCAGGTTGCCCAGTTTGAACGCGAATACCAGCAGCGCACCCGCGAGCAGCACCGGCAGGACCACCTGCGGCTTGAGCAGACCACGCGCGCGTGACAGCATTTTCAGCATGGCAGGGCCCGTTCGATGTCGGGCACAAGGTCGGCGAGATTGTTGTCAAGATAGCGCACAATGGCGGCCGGTTTGCGCCAGCCCGGTTTCGCGTCGCGCGGGCAGGTATTGCGGAAGGCTTCGCCGGCACGTGCCACGAGTTGCCTGCGCTCGAGCCAGCGCAGCCGCTGCCCGGCGAGTTCTTCCGCGGTGACGCGCGCGAACAACGGGTCCAGCGCCGTCCCGCGCGCCTGCAGCGTTGCACGGCCGCGTGAAAACCATGCGGCCAGATCACGCTCGCTGAAGATTTGTGGCCCGTGCAGCAGAAAACGCGCCAGCAGGTGGCTGGGCGTGATCGGCGCCAGCGAAAGGACCGCATGCCGCAAGGCGGCATCGAACGCGCGCCGGTCGAGCGCAAGGTCGGCGCGGAAGCGTTGTCCGATACGCACCAGTACGCGCGATCGGCCCGGCGCGAGCGTGTCGTAACTCAAAGCCATGGGTTGTACCCACGGTGCCGACTCGCTCATGTGCACGAGCCGGAAGCATCCCGCGCGCACGCGGCCGAATCGGCCGCTCAACGAGATCGTGCCCTCCGGAGAAAAATAAACGCAGCGGCCGTCATTCAGCCGTTGCGCGAAATGCACGAGTTGCGCATTGACGGTCGCGCGGAACGCCGGCGCGAGCTTCTTGATGGCGGGCAGTGTGAGTCGTCGCAGGCCCCACCACTCTTCCAGCGGCAAATCACGATGATTTGCGGCTTCGCGAACCGATAGCGCACCGGTTTCGATGTTCGTTTCGCGCCGGCCGCGCGCGTTCAGCAGCGTGGCGCAATCGGCATCTCCCAGCCCCGCTTCGCACAGGGCATGCAAGGCTTCGCCCAAAGTGAATTCGCGCACCCGCCGGATCGGTTCGGTACGTCCCAGCGGGAAGAACCAGGCGAGTGAAATGCGTCCCAGCAGCGTGGATATCGATCGCGGCCAGTGCACCGTGAGGCGCGCCAGGATGCCGGGGCGGAAAAGATCTTCGCGGGTTGCATAGAACGGCAGCGCGCCGAGAAAGCGCAGGCCGCGCCTTCGCACCAGCACCGTGCCCAGCATCGGACCGTCCACGTCGCGTTGGTGGTTGGATGCGATCAGGGAGCCCGGCGCGACATGGAAACCGTCGGGCGCCAGGACTACACGGTCGTAGCCAAGATGAATCCAGAGGTCGAAACCCAATTCCAGCAGCCAGCTGCAAAACGGATGTGGGTCGAGTTCCGCATCAGGCAGCCATTTTTGCACTCGCGGGGATTGCGTGGCTGGCATGGCGCGACGTTGCATTCACGCCGATCCACGCTGATAACGCCGACCTTTCCACACCGAGCGGGTACCCCGCGCCGCGCGCCATGCCGAGTACCAGGTGGCCGCAAGAAAGAAGCTCGCCGCCAGTGGCAGCAGCAACGCGGCCACGGGGCTGCGGCGATAAAACATCAACGTGGGCAGATAGCACGCGAGCATCGCGAGAAAAGCCAGCAACCCGAGTGCGCGCGCGTGACTGGCGCCGAACGCAAGTGCGAGCACCGGAATCCAGAACGCGACGATCAACAACACCGATGCCGCCAGCGTCAGCCACAGTGATTCGCGCAACTGCACGAACGCAGTTCGCGCGATCATGCGCGCCATGTCGGCGAAATTTGCACGACGCAAGCTGACCGCACCGTGGGTCAGCCCGATCCAGCAACGATGGCCCGCGCGCTTGACATGCGCGGCCAGTGTGCAGTCGTCGATGATCGCCCCACGCCAGGCAGTGAAGCCACCTGCTTCGATCAGCGCGGCGCGATCGATCAGGATCACGCCGCCCGCCGCCGCGGCAACGCGCGAGCCCGCGCGATTGGCCAGCGCGAACGGGTACAGCAATTTGAAGAAATACACGAACGCCGGCATCAGCCAGCGCGCGGCGACGCCATCCCAGCGGGGCTCTGCGCAAACCGACACCAGCGAGTAGCCTTCATTGGCCTTGCGTTGCAGTGCAGACAGCATGCCCGGTGCGAGGCGGATATCCGCATCCAGCAGCAACACGCGTGGTGTGGCGGCGTGTTCGAGGCCTTGTTGCAACGCCCACAGTTTGCCGGTCCAGCCAATGGGTGGTGGCGCGGCGGCGATCACCCCGAGGCGATGCAACCCGCTTGCGCGCGCGACGTCCGCGGTGGCGTCGGCGGATTGATCGTCGATCACGATCACTGGAGCATCCGGCGCTGCAAGCCCGAGCGCACGCAACGTTTCGCTGATCGCGGCAGCCTCGTTGCGGGCGGGAACCAGTACGGTGAAGTCGCATGCATCGCCGCGGACCGGGGTGGGGTCGGGTTGCATCCGCTCGCGGCACAGCCACGCCGCCCACGGCGCCAGCAGCACGCCGGTCCAGCAGGCCAGCGAAATGGCGGCGAGGATCAGCATTGCCATTCCCGCCGCCTCCGCGCTTGTTTACTGCTGGATGCCGCCAAAGTGAGCGATCGGAACGTTGCTGTGTGGCTGGCGCTGGTTGGGTTCGGGCGTGTCGTACAGAATCGGGGGATCAGCCGCGAACGGGCCCGCAAGTTTCGGGCCGCGCACGCTCGCCCACAGCGCCTTGAGCGGGTGCAGGAACGAGTCGTTGGCCGCGGTGCCTTCGAAACCGCAATGCGCCATGCAGTTGGCGCACTTGGGGTTGCGGCCAACGCCGTAGTTGTCCCAGTCCGTGTTGTCCAGCAGCGCCTGCCAGGTGGGCTCGTAGCCCTCGTCTACCAGCAGGTAGCATGGCTTCTGCCAGCCGAACACGTTGCGGCAGGGCATGCTCCACGCGGTGCACTGGTAGCCCTGGTTGCCGCACACGAAGTCGATGAACAGGCTGGATTGCGACAGCGCCCACTTGCTGCGCCTTTCCTTGCGACGCGTGAAGATCTTGCGCATCAGTTCCTTGGACTGGCGCCGGCCCATGAATACGTCCTGACGCGGCGCGTGTTCGTAAGCGAAGCCCGGCGAAAAGGTGATGCCATCCACCTTCAGATCATTGGTCGCGAAGTCGAAGAACTCGGCGACTTCGTCCGGCTTTGCGGTGGTGAACAGCGTGGTGTTGATGTTGACCCGGAACCCGCGCCGCTTGGCTTCGCGGATTGCCGCAGTCGCGATGTCGAACACGCCCTCGCGACCGACGCTTTCATCATGGCGCTCGCGCATGCCGTCGAGGTGCACCGAAAATGTCAATTGATCGGACGGTTTGAACAGGTCGAGTTTCTTTTCCAGCAGGATTGCATTGGTGCAAAGGTACACGTACTTGCCGCGCGCGATGAAACCTTCGACGATCTGCTTGACGTCCTTGTGGACCAGCGGCTCGCCTCCGGCCAGCGACACCATCGGCGCGCCGCACTCGTCCACTGCGCGCATGCATTCATCGACGCCGAGACGCTGCTTCAGGATGTGCGAGTCGTAATCGATCTTGCCGCAACCGGGACACGCCAGATTGCACTGGAACAGCGGTTCCAGCATCAGGGTAAGCGGGTAGCGCTTCACGCCGCGCAGTCGCCGCCCAATGATGTAGGTGGCGACCTTGAACTGCTGGCGAACGGGAATCGACATCTCGGATCTCCTCCGGCGCCGGGCGCCGTGCTGGACCTGCGAACGTCGTGATCGCGGCCTCGTTTGCCCTGAATGGTGAACCGTCGCATGTCAACGCGGCGTTGAGGGGTAACGAAAGGCGGTTCACGGTCTTCGAGGCGATGGCAGTGGTGCGGCAACTCCGTCAGGTCGGTGAGGGCAGTCTGCTTCAGGTTGGTCGCTTCAGGCTTCACATTGCCGGCGCGGTGGTTCGCGGGTTCCCGGCAGCAGCGTTGCGAATTCGCTGCGCAGGCGCTGCCATTCCATTTTCAACCAGGGGGTGAAGTGTTCCGGTGATTCGGCAATTTCGTGGTCCAATGCATCCGGTTTCACGTAGCGCCATGCAGCGATCTCGGTTTTGTTGACGTGCACGGGTGCGTCGGAAGTTCCGATGTACACCCAGCAGAGTTCCGTTTCCGATCCGGCCCCGCCGTATTCGGCGTGGTATTGGAACTTGTAGACGAACTCGAGCGGGCAGGTAAAGCCCAGTTCTTCGTGCAGCCGTCGCTGCGTTGCGGTATCCATGTCCTCGCCGCCGCGCGGATGGCTGCAACAGCTGTTGGCCCAGTAACCAGGCCACAGAGGTTTGGATGCCGCGCGCTGCTGCAACAGCAGCTCGCCCGCCGGGTTGAAAACGAACAACGAAAACGCACGGTGCAGGATGCCCTTGCCGGCGTGTGCGTCGGCCTTGCTGGCGTGGCCGATCTCGCGATCGGCGGCGTCCACCAGAATCAGTCGCTCGGAATCGAACGAGACCACGCTATTGTCTTCGTGCCTAGCCAATGTCGGCCTCCATCGCCTGATAGCCTGCCTGTTGCAATGCGCGCACCACCCGCGGCGGATCGTCGGGGCATAGCGCGATCATCGCGCCGCCGCCGCCGCCGCCGGTGAGTTTGGCGCCGATGGCGCCATTGGCGCGCGCAACCTGGATCATCTCTTCCAGTTCCCAGCTGGATACCTGCAGGGCGTTCAACTGGCCCTGGCAGATGTTCATCAGTTCTCCGAACTGCTGCAAATCCCAGGCTTCCAGCGCCCTGATGCCCTGCATTGCCAGCGAGTCTATTTCGTCGAAGATGCGCTCATAGAGTTTCTTGTTGCGCAGCCATGCCTCGCGCACGCGGCGCACGGTGCGCGCGGTCAGGCTTTCGACCCCCGACAGGCCGATCACCATCGGCAGCGGCTTGGCAAAATGCAGCGGTTCGACGACAGGCGGTTCGCCACGCTGATACAACAATGGCTGGCCGTAGGTGGCGACGGTGTTGTCGATGCCCGAAGGCGTACCGTGTGCGACGCGTTCGCATTCGTAGGAAAGTTCGCATACCTGACGGTCGCTCAGGCCGAGTTCGCAATGGTGGTCGAGCGCGCGGATCACCGCTACGGCGAGCGCGGCCGAACCGCCGAGGCCGTTGGCACGAGGCAGGTTGGGATACACCTGGATGCGCAGCGGGCGTTTCGTGAGTTGCAGCTTCTGCAGGATAAGGTCCAGCGATTGCAGCAGTGAGCCCGGATGTTTGGTCCCCGGCACCAGGCGTTGCTCCACGCCCCAGCGCGGAATGATCAGCTGCGTGCCGTCGTCCGATTCCTCGGCGCGCGCACGGATGGCCATCGGCACCGGCACCGCGATCGCATGGCGGCCGTACACGACTGCGTGCTCTCCGAGCAGGATTGCCTTGCCGTAGCCGGTTGCGTATTCGGCTTCGTCCACCGGCTCGAAGCCGTGGGCGACGGTCCTTGATTCGGGCTGAGCCTGATCCTTGACCTCGGTGATGATCTCCCTGGCCTTCCACACCTTGATCTCGCCGCTGTCGAGCAGGCGTTCGACCACAGTGTCGAAAATTTCGGGCGTGGCGCCCGCGCTGACGGCGACCGAGCGCGCATGCAAGGTCATATGGCCTTGCTGGATGCCGTCGGTGACCAGCGCACGCAACGCGGAGAAGTTCTGCGCCAGGCCCACCGCGCCCATGATCTCGGCCAGTTCGCGCGCCGAAGTTGCTTTCAGCAAACGCAGGTTGAGCGCGACGGTGGCGTTGCTTTGCAGGTTGCCGCCAACCGTGCCGACTTTCATCGGCATCTCGATGGCGCCGACCAGATTGCCCTGATCGTCCTTGTACCAGCGCGTCAGCGAGGTGTAATGATCGCCGCGCGCGGCGTAGGCATGCGCCGCGGCTTCCAGCGCGCGCCAGTCGTTGCCGGTGGCAATGGCAACCGAGTCCACGCCGTTCATGATGCCCTTGTTGTGGGTCGCGGCGCGGTACGGATCGACCGCCGCAAGATCATTGGCCAGGATGATGCCGTCGCGCACCTGCTCGCCGTCGTAACCCTTGCCTGCCAGCAGTTTGGCTGGAATCACCATCTTCGCCCACACCAGCGCGCGGTCGCTGAGATTGGAAAGGATGCGCAGAAACACCTTGCCGCCGGTAATGCCTTCCACCAGCGAGGCCACGCCCTCGCACATGGTGTTGACCATGTTGGCGCCCATCGCATCGCAGGTGTTGACCAGCAGGTGCAGCACCACCATGTCGCGGCGTCCATCGGCCGCGGGATGGATGCGCACCTCGATGTCCTTGGCGCCACCGCCGCGCGCCACCATCTTCGGATGCAGGCTGTTGGCGAGGTTCAGGATGTCCTGCTTGTGCTGCAGCAGTGCGGCTTGCGCCGTCGCGGAATTGTCGACATCGACGATCTGCACCTGGCCGATCAGGATGGGTTCGGTCGAGCGGGTACTGAAGCCGCCCGCCGCACGCACCAGTTTTGCGGCCGAAGACAATGCCGCGACGATCGAAGGTTCCTCGACCACCAGCGGCACCACGTGGTCCTTGCCGTTGACGAGAAAGTTGAGGCCGAGGCCCAGCGGCAGGCCCATCACCCCGATCACGTTCTCGATCATCTTGTCGGCGCGTGCGACCGTGAGGGTGTGCGCGCCGCTCTGCAGCGTCTGGAAATCCTCGCGTGACAGCATGCCGCGCTCACGCACCAGGTTCACGCGTTCGGACACCGACAGTTTGTAGAATCCCGGCAATCTCGACTGATCCATCTCGGTTCCTTGCAAAGCCTCAAGTGTTCGAAACAACCTCCAGACCCTGAGGGTCCGCTTCCAGCTCGATCACGGGAAATCCCGCGCGTTCCGAGCGCGCCGAGAACTCCCGCAACCGTGTATCTTCCACGGCAAACGTGATGCCCGTGTCTCCGCCGCCCGCGCCACAACTTTTGTAGGTACATCCGCAACTTGCGGCGATAGCAGCGATCGCGCGGTGTTCGCGGCTGAGGATATCCGCGCCGGCAATCTCGCCGAAGCGGGCCAGTGCGTGCGCGTAGTTCCGAAGGGCGGACAGGAATCCAACAGCGTCGGAGGCGTTTGCGGCGTCGATACCCTGGGAAGAAATTGTAGTGAGTTCACGCATACAGCGCGTGAATGCGACAGGCTCGCGTTCACGCCATGCCGCGACCGTGGCAAGCATCGCGCGGGTCGATGCGGGGCGACCGCTGTACACGCAGCACCACTGCAGGTTCCCCGGCAGGCTGACGGCGGCGATGCGGGCGTCGGCATCGTGCAGTTGAAAGCGCAGCAATCCACCCGCGAGTGACGCGGCGACGTCGATGCCGCTGCCGTGTCCGTGCTGGATCGCGCGATGCGTGTGGATACCTTCGCGCAGGGTTGGCGGCGGAAGCTTCGCGCAAGCGTGCAGCGCGCCCAGCAGTGCGACTGTGAGCGCAGCGCTGGATCCCAATCCGAGCTTGACGCGCGAGCCTGCATGGTCGAGATAAAACGCGTCGCTGTCCAGCTCGATGCGGCAGGGCGACAGCGGGTGCGAGCGCACGAACCGCCCAAGCAAGGTCGCAACCCATTCGAGTTCGGCGGGTTCTGGTCCCAGCCAGACATTGGCGTCTCCCCTCGGCTGCAGGCGTGCTTCCAGCCCGAGCGTGGGCGACACGATTTCCCAATCGTCGGCGGACGCTCGAGAAAGCGCAACGTGCGCGCGGCGGTTCACCGCCAGCACCAGCGCCGGCGCGCCTTCCAGCACCGCGTATTCGCCCAGCAACACGAGCTTGCCCGGCGCGCTGGCTTCGATCCGCATCAAGCGCCGTTCCCGACAATGCGCGCGCCTTCGCCCAGTCCGCTGGGGAATACTTGTTCGACACCGGCGATGCCGCTCAGCGCGTCGGCCACGCCTGCTGCGGCTTCCCGCAGGCACACCGCCTTGACCTGCGGTCCCGCGTCGATCGTGAAAAACACCCCGGTGCCTTGGGCCTGCAACGCACGGATGCACCGGATGCAGTCGAGGGTCGCGCCGTTCCAGTAGATGAGGGCGGGGCGCGTGGCCAGCATCACCGCGTGCATCGCAAGGCAACTTGCCTCGCTGACGCGGGCCAGTTTCTCGAAGTCGCGTGCCTCCACGGCATCGCGCGCGACCGCAAGGTCTTCGGGCACTGCCGCGATCCAGTCGCGGTAATACGGCGATGTCTGCTTCGATGCTTCCATGCCGACGCGGGAGCCGACGGCTTTTTTTTCGTGTGACGTGATCGCGACGACGACTTTCAATGGCCATGCCGCAGCATCCAGCAAAGGCGCCGCGAATGCGTCTTCGCCATCTGCGCGGACGCCCGCCGCCATTTCCACGAAGCCGCCGAAGATCGAACGTGCAGCCGAGCCCGAGCCGCGTCGTGCGAGGGCCGACAACTCGCGCGCACCCAGTTCGAGGCCCAGTGCCCGGTCGGCAGCGACTGCCAGCGCCGCGAAGCCCGCTGCCGAAGATGCGAGCCCCGCGCCGGTCGGGAAATCATTGCCGGATTCGACGTGCGCCAGGGTGGTGATGCCGGCCCGCGCGCGGAACAGATCCAGAAATGCGCTGATCTTGCGCGACTGCTCCTCGCTGTGTTCGCCGTTCAACGCGATGTCGTCATCGGCGAGTGCTGGATCGAAACGCAGCATGGTGTGCGTGTGCAGTGCGTCCAGCGTGATCGACAGCGAGCCCGCGGCCGGCAGATTCAGCGCGACATCGCGCTTGCCCCAGTATTTGACCAGGGCGATGTTCGGTTGCGCCTGTGCGCTGGCCTGCATGGGTTGCAAGGTCATCAAAGGTATCCGTTGTCCCGGAACCATTCTATTGCGTCGCCCAGCGCCTCCCGCGCGGGTCGCGCGCGATAACCGAGTTCGGTCCCGGCGCGGCGGCTCGAGAAATACATCTTGTGCCGCGCCAGCTTCACTCCATCGACCGTGACATTCGGAGCCATGCCGCTGAATCGTGCCCAGGCTTCGGCCACATGCGCAACCGGCAGCACCGCGGCGTGCGGCAACTTCAACCATGGCGCGCGCCGTCCGGTCAGCCCGGCCACCATGGCGAGAATGGACTTGAGGCTCATGTTCTCGCCGCCCAGCACGTATCGGCGTCCCCTTTGCCCGCGTTCCCAGGCGAGCACGTGACCTTCGGCGACATCGTCAACGTGCACCACATCGAGGCCGGTATCGACGTAGGCCGGCATCCTGCCGCGTGCGGCATCCAGGATCATGCGCCCGGTCGGCGTCGGTTTGCGGTCGCGTGGGCCGACCGGCGCGGCCGGATTCACGATCACGATGTCGTTGCCCGCGCGCGCGCAGCGGCGCACCAGCGCTTCGGACAGGAACTTGGATCGTTTGTATTCGCCGATCATGTCGGCGAGGTACGCTGGCGTTTCTTCGTCCGATGGAGTGGAGTCGGCATGCAGGCCGAGGGTCGCGACGCTGGACGTGTGCACGATGCGCCTGACTCCGCAACGGCGTGCGGCGAGCAGGATGTTGTGGGTACCGCGGACGTTGCAGCGTCGGATCTCGTGCGGATCGTGCGCCCACAGACGATAGTCGGCGGCGACGTGGAACAGGCCTTCGCAGTCTGCCAGCGCGCGTTCCAGCGAGGGCGGATCGAGCAGATCGCCGCGCGCGATTTCGACGTCCAGGCCGTCGAGGTTGGCGACGTCGCTGGACGCGCGGGCCATTGCGCGAACCGCGTAACCGTGACGCAGCAGGGCACGCACCACGGCCGAGCCGACGAAACCGTTGGCGCCGCTGACCAGGATGCGCGCGCTCATGCAGCAAGCGCAGCGGCAGCCGTGAGCGAATGCCGGGCACGCGCGAAATCCCGTGCCAACGCATGCGCCGCTCGCCACGCGGTGGGACCTCCGAACGCGATGGCCGACAACATGCGCAGGGAAAATCCGCCGTCGGCGCCGTCGAGCGCACCCAGGATGCGCGCGGGCAGCTCGCGTGTGACGGGATCACAAATGGCCTTCACCGCAACAAACGGAATATTCGCGCGCGCGGCGACCGCGGCGATCGACGCGGCTTCCATGTCCACCGCGACGGCGCCGCTGGATTCGGCCAGTGCCTTCTTTTCAGCTTGCGTGGACACCGGCTGGCGTGCGGACCACAGGACGCCACGGTGCACGTTGAGACCGGCGGACAACGCTGCGATCAGGCGTTCGCACGCATCGGCGTCGGTCGCGAAACCGGGATCGCCCGGCGCGCAGCGGATGCGTTCGGGGACCAACACGTCGCCCGCTGCAAGATCCGGCCGCAGCGCACCCGCCACGCCCCAGTTTGCGAGGCGGCTGGCGCCGCAGGCGAGCAGGCGTTCCGCTGCGTGCCTGGCGTTGCGCGGGCCGATGCCGGAAACCGCCACCCAGCCGTGCCGCCAACGCACGCAATCGCCAGGGTGCAGGCCCGGTACGCCCACGCTGTGCGCTTCGGCCGGAAGCGCCATCAACAGACCGACGCTTTCAGTGGGCTTGTCGGGCGCTGACATGGCGGTAGCGCACCAGAGCCCAGTAGGGAAAGTAGCAACTGTAGCCGTGGTATTTCAGATAGAACACGCGCGGGAAACCGGGCGCATTGAAGCGTGCGTCGTGCCACTCGCCATCGTCCTGGGTTCTGAGCAGGTATTCGATGCCGCGCGTGGCCGTCGGGCTCTCGGCTTCGCCGGCTGCCATCAATGCCAGCAGCGCCCACGCGGTCTGGGCCGGCCCGCTGCGCGCACCCCGTCCGCGCAGTTCCGGGTCGAGGTAGCTGTCGTTGCCTTCGCCCCAGCCACCGTCCGCCTGCTGGACGGATTTCAGCCAGGACACCGCGCGCCGGATTGCCGCTGCGTCCGCAGGCATGCCGGCTTCGCGCAAGGCGACCAGAACCGACCATGTGCCGTAGATGTAATTGGTGCCCCAGCGGCCGAACCAGGCCCCCTCGCGGGTTTGTTCGTTGAGCAGGAAACGCGTCACGCGCTCGCGCGCGGCACGGTCGCGCTTGCGGTCGAGCATCGCCAGCAGCGTCAATACCCGACCGCTGACGTCGCTGGTGGGTGGGTCGAGCAGGGCGCCATGATCGGCGAACGGGATCTGGTTGAGCCACTGATGGTCGTTGTCGGCATCGAACGCCGCGAACCCGCCGCGCTTCGACTGCATGCCGGTCAACCAGTCGGCGGCGCGCTCGATCGCGTCTGCGAAGTGCTCGCGTTCGGGAGATTGGTGCAGCGCGCGCGCCACCACCGCGGTGTCATCGAGATCGGGGTAGGCGTCATTCCTGAATTGGAAGGCCCAGCCGCCGCCGGGCAGCTTCGGACGGTAATCACGCCAGTCGCCGGCTTGCTCGCGCAGTTGGCGTGACTCCAACCAGACCAGCGCGCGCCGGATTGCGGATTGCGGGGCGTCCGCGTCCTCCTGCAGCGCGAGACAAGCCAAGCCGGTGTCCCACACCGGCGACACGCAGGGCTGACACCAGGCTTCGTGGTCATGCACCACAAGCAGATCGTCGATGGCCTTGCGGGTCTCTCGCCGCGCGGGATGATCGGCAGGATAGCCCAGCAGTGCGAGCGCCTCGTAGGCGTTGACGATCGCCGGAAAGATCGCGCCCAAGCCACCCTCGCCATTGCGACGCTCGAGGATCCACGCCTCGGCGCGCTTCAGAGCGAGCCTGCGTATCCGTGGTGGAATCAGCGGTTCGAAGTGACGGATGATCTCCTCGCCCAGAAACAGCACCCGGTTCAACAGTGAGCGCGCGCGGGCGTAATGCCTTTCCTTTTCCGGCGGGGTGACGAACAATTCATCGATGTGCACATCGCGCGGGTTGGCCGCGCGTGGCTTGAGCGTGGTCAATATCGACAGCGGCACCATCACCGTGCGTGACCAGTAGGAAATCTTGCCGAGCGTGAACGGAAACCAGCGTGGCAGCAGTACGATCTCGACAGGAAGGTACGGTACGCCTCGCCACGGCAGTTCGCCGAACAGCGCCAGGGCGATGCGGGTGAACACGTTGCTGCACGCGGCGCCGCCTTGCGCGAGGATGGCGGTGCGTGCGCGCACCATGTGCCCAGCGTCGGCGCGGTCGCCGGACAACTTCAACGCGAAATAGCACTTCACGCTGCAACTCACGTCCAGCGCACCACCGGGGTACAGCGGCCAGCCTCCGTCGCGGGATTGATGATTGCGCAGATATTCGGCCAGACGCGACTCCAGCAAACGGTCGGATTCGCCGAGGTAGTGCAGCATCAGGATGTATTCGGCAGGGATCGTGCAGTCGGCTTCGAGCTCGTACTCCCAGAAGCCATCCGTGTTCTGTCGGGCCAGGATGCGGGCGCGCGCGGCCTCGATTGCGGCGGCGATGCGATCGCGCACACCGCTTTCGCCGGACGCTGGCGGGCTCTGTTGCTGGATGCCTGAATCGGGTACCATGGCGTCGGCGGGCCTTACTTGAAGGTGAAGGCTTGCGCGGGGCCACAGGCGTCGTTGCGCGGCCAGGCCGCGCGCGAATCCGGCAACAACCCGCCCCAGTCTGTGGCCAGCGCCTGCAACGGCAAGCCATCCGCCATCCGCGCAAACCAGCGCTGCAGCACGCGGCTGTAACCGGCGAACAGGTGCGTGACGATCACGATCTTCTTGACCACCTTCCGCGACACTTTCACTTGCCCGCCCGCAGTGAAATCAGGCCTGGCCAGGATCGAAGCCAGCGTGCGCATCGCCAGTCCCAGTGCGATCAGGCAGAAGCGGCGGATGCCGACTTCCTTTTCCGGAATCAGCAGGGTGTAGTCCAGCGCATTGCGCAGATGGCTGTGGGCGATGCCGATCAATTGCGCGTAGGCATTGCCGAATGCGGTGGGTACATCGCCGCAGCGCAGATCCTCGAGCTTCACGCCGGCACGCGCGAACAGGTCGTGCGGCAGCCAGCACACACCGCGTTCGCGGTCTTCCCAGAAGTCCTTGAGGATGTTGGTCATCTGCAGGCCCTGGCCGAACGACACGTCCAGCGCCGACATGGCTTCACGCCGCTCCGCTATGCGCGGCGAGTACTCGCAGAACAGGTCGGTGAGGGTCTGGCCCACGATGCCCGCCACGTAATAGCAGTAGCGATCCATCTCGTGCATGTCGGCAAGCCCCGCGGTGCTGGCCTTGCGCTCGAAGCCGGGCATGCCGGCGCACATGGTGCGGATGCAGCGCGTCAGCGATTCGCGCTGCGGAAGATTGAAGCTGTCGGTGACTTCAATGATGTCCGGGGTGTGCGCGACAAGGTCGCGTTCAGGCGCGAGGGTGTTGCCGTTCAACAGCGGCGCGAGGTCGCGCGCGAACGAAGCGGGGTCTTCGGTCGATCCGACCACCCGCGTGAATCGGCCGTGGAATTGCTGCTTGACGTCGCCCGGCAGGGATTGCTCGTCCTCGATGGTGTCGGCGATCCGGCACAACAGGTAAGCGTTCGCGATCACCGTGCGCAGCCCGGGATCGAGTTGCGGTATCGTCAGTGCAAAGGTTCGCGATACCGCAGGAAGAATGTGGTTCTGGTACTTTTCGGCGGTGTTTCGCGACGTGCGTGTGGCAGCATGGGTATTCATCCAGCTTGTCTCCTTCGGCGCGTTGCCATCCGGCCGCTTGATCCTACCTATTTTGCGTGAAGATCAGGTGGAAGTCGCGCAATTCCGTTTTTGACAGGCACGGCACACTCTGGCTAGGCTCGCGCGTCATTCGCGATTCGACGGAGCCAGACATGCCGTTTTCCAACCGCGTGAATGGTTATCAGGAACGGGTGGAACGGGCGCTGGCCGCGCGGTTGCCGGCGGAAGGCGCCCGCCCTGCCAGCCTGCACGCAGCCATGCGTTACGCGGTGCTGGGCGGCGGCAAGCGTATCCGCCCATTGCTGTGTTATGCGAGCGGCGAGGTGCTGGGCATTGCCCCCGAACAGCTCGACGATGCCGCCTGTGCGCTCGAATGCATACATGTCTTCTCGCTGGTGCATGACGACCTGCCGGCCATGGATGACGACGCGTTGCGGCGCGGCAAGCCTTCCACGCATGCCGCGTTCGGGGTAGCCACCGCGATCCTTGCGGGCGATGCCCTGCAGACGCGCGCGTTCGAGATACTTGCCGGCGGTGGCGTGCACGCCCCTGCCGAGCGCCTGGGCATGGTCGCGGTCCTTGCATCGGCCACCGGGTCGCTCGGCATGACCGGTGGCCAGGCGGTCGACCTGGAGTCCGAAGGCAAGTCATTGACGGTCGCCGATCTCGAAGCGCTGGACCGCGACAAGACCGGCAAGCTGATCCGCGCGGCGGTGCTGATGCCATGTTGCGCGGTTCCCGAGCTGACGCGCGCAAAATACGACGCGCTGGATCGTTTCGCCGAAAACATGGGACTTGCCTTCCAGATCAAGGATGACGTGCTGGACATCGAAGGCGATCAGGCGCTGACCGGCAAGACCCACGGCGCCGACGCCGCACGCGGCAAGGCCACCTACCCGTCGCTGCTGGGCGTGGACGATGCCAGGCGCCGCGCGGATGCGCTGTACAACCACGCATTGTCCGCGCTGGAACCTTTCGGCGAGGCTGCCGAGCCGCTGCGCTGGATGGCGCGCTGGATCGTGCGCCGTGATCGTTGAGCATGCGCTGGCTGGACGGATCTCCAAATAAGACGGCCGATTTCAAAAATCGGCCACTCGTGTCCGGTTTGGTGGAGCTGAGGGGGATCGAACCCCTGACCTCTGCATTGCGAACGCAGCGCTCTCCCAGCTGAGCTACAGCCCCACTTTGTCGCCGGGCGGCCCGACGGCACGCCGATGGCGGGCCGGCAAGCTGCGTATGGTACCGGTGCCGCATGCGTCCGCCAAGCGCGGCAGCGAAGGGATAGTGGTGCGGTTTGGATTCATTCCGTTCGGTTTGAGCGTGGCGAGTGCAACGAGCGAGGTCGAAACGCAGGCGGCCCTTCGACTTCGGCCTTGGCGGGCTTGCGCTCAAGGCGAACGTGTTCCAACCGGACGACCGCCAGCGGGACTGGTGCACGTGTCAAGCGGGCAGCAGCGGCGTCAGTTCGGCTTTCAGCACGGTTGCGCGCCAGCCATCCAACCCGGTCGGCCAGGTGCGGGTGACCGCGAATTCCTCGATCAGGCGACGCGGGCACAGCAGGCCCGCCGGAATGTCGAGTTTCACTGCGATGGCCCGAACCGTTGCACGCATTGCGTCGGCGGCGTGTCTGGCCGCGCCCCTGGCAGCCGATATTGTCGGCTGCAACGCGGCCTGTTCTTCGGGCGTGACGGCAGTCTGCAACAAGGCCAGCAATTCCGCACGCTGCATCCCGCGCAGGGCACGCTGGCCCTTCACGAGCTCGAACAACGCCTGGTTGCTGGACGGAGGTTGCCGTGACAGCGCCAATGCGTGCGCGTCGTCCAGCACCCATGGACGCGGCCTGTCGAGTTTGCGCGCCGTGGCGTCACGCCACAACAACGTGCGCTTGAGCCGCGCCCGCGCGTCGATCGGCCACTCGGCCGCAGCGGTGAAGTCGCGCTGTGGCTGCAGGTCGATTTGTGTGTGGTTGCGACGCGCACGCTCCACCAGTCTTGCGCAGTCCTCGGCGTGCCACGCTGCGCGCCCGAGTTCGCGCAACCCTGCCGACAGTTTTTCACGCAGCGCCTCGAGGTGGGCGACATCCTGTTCGGCATAGTCGAGCTGGCTTGGCGTCAACGGCCGTTGCAACCAGTCCGAGCGCGTCTCGTCCTTGGGGATATGAACATCCAGCACGACAGCCAGCAGCTTCTGATAGCTGAGCCCCGGGCCCATGCCGCACAGCGCCGCCGCGATCTGGGTGTCGAACAACTCCAGTGGCGCATCGTGCAGCAGCGGCGCCAACGCTTCCAGATCCTCGCTTGCGCTGTGCATCACCACCACGCGTCCGGATACCAGCGCGCCCAGGTCGGCGCCGGCATCGTAGGCCAGCGGGTCGAGCAGCCAATGCTCTCCCGCGTGTGCCGCCTGCAGCAGCGCCAGCTTCGGATAAAATGTACTGCGACGCATGAACTCTGTGTCGAGGCCGACCGGTTCGCGATCGGCGAGGACAGGCAGGTGGTCGCTGCGGTCGATCCATGTCGCACTCATGGTGCAAGGGTGTCGATTGATTGGTGTTCCATTTGGGTCTGGTTTGCTATCGTGAACCGCCCAAGATAGCAGCCAACATCAGCGCCCGCATGCCGAAGCCGCAAAGCCTCAATCGTCAACACGCAATCGGCGGTGCGGTTGGCGTTCTGCTGCTGGTGTTCGCGCTGGCCTACCGGTTTTTTCCGGAAGCGCTCAAGGTCGAGCCGGAGATCCTGAGATCGCATCCGTCCGTCGTGTCCAGCGCGCCGGCAACGGTCAAAACGACGCCGCGCAAGCTGTCCTCGGCCGAGTCCGAACTCAATGCGGGGCCGCCGATCTCGCTTGCGCCTTCGGCCGTGATCGCCGCGCGGGCGCGCGAAGGCGCATTTGGCGGGCATGCCGGCAAGGGCAAGATCGCGCAACTGCTGGCGAAGGCAGGTCAAGCGGCAGGGACCGGAAACCTGATCGGCCCCGGCCAGAACAGTGCATTGGCGCTGGTGCTGGCGGCTGTGCAACAGGCGCCGGATGATTTGCATGTCAGAGCGGCGGTGTCATTGCTGCACGCACGCCTTGTCGCCAATGCGCAACGCTCGCTCGCGACCGGCGACGCCGCTGCGGCGCGCGCCGATCTGGATGCACTCAAGCAGTTGCCGGGGTCGCAAGATGATGCCGCGGCGCTGGCTGCGCGGGTCGAGGCATCCGGAAGGGTACAGCCGTTGCTGGAGCGGGCCAGCGAACTGGTGCAGCAAGGCAAGCTGCAAGGACGGGGTGACGACAATGCGCTCGCGGTCTATCGCAGCGTGCTGGCGCTGGACCCCGAGAATGTCGTCGCGCGCCAGGGTTTGCAACGCGTGCAACAGGCGGTGCTGGATCGCGCCCTGGCCGCCGCGGCGCAACGCGATGACGGCAAGGCCGATGCAGCGCTGGCCGAGGCGGCTGCGATCCTGCCGTCCTCGTCTGCGCTGGCGAAGACCCGCACGCGCATCGCCGCATTGCGCAACGGTCGCGCCGGCAGCCTGATGGCGCAAGCGGAGTCGGCGCTCGACGCCGGCAACCTTGATCTCGCAAAACGCCTTGCCGACCAGGCCGCCGCACTGGGAGCTTCCACCAGTGCCTTCCTTGCGAAAGTGCAATACGCCCGCGAGTACGCGAGTCATCACCCGGGGCAGGTGTTTGCCGATCATTTCCTGGACATCCTGGGGCAGGCGCCCGCGATGGTGGTGATTCCCCGGGGCAGTTTCCTGATGGGCGCGCCGCAACGCAGCCGCTCGCAGGCTGGCGCCGAGCAACCGCAGCACGAGGTGACGATTGCGAACGGGTTTGCGCTGTCCCGCGCCGAAGTGACCGTGGCCGAGTTCCGCGAGTTCGTGCAGGCGTCCGGCTACGTGCCGGATTCCGTCCGGCTGGGCGGTGCCTCGATCTACGACGAGACCAACGGGCGGATGCAGGAGCGTGCGGGCGTGGACTGGCGGGATGATTACGCCGGACGTCGTGCGAAGGACGACGACCCGGTCGTCAACGTGTCGTGGAACGACGCGCACGCATACGTCAAGTGGCTGTCGCAGCACACCGGCAAGCATTACCGTTTGCCTACTGAAGCCGAGTACGAATACGCCGAGCGCGCCGGCACCACCACGTTGTACTGGTGGGGCAACGGCCCGCCCGCCCGCAAGGTCGAGAACCTGACCGGCAGCGGCGACCGTTCACCCACGCATCACAGCTGGGCCAACGCCTTCGAGGGCTACAGCGACGGCTATTGGGGGCCGGCGCCGGTCATGACTTTCCTGCCCAATCCTTACGGTTTGTACGACATGGACGGCAACGTGTTTGAATGGGTTGCGGACTGCTGGCATGAAAACTACACGCGCGCGCCGTCGGACGGCAGTGCGTGGGTCAATCCGGGGTGCACGGAACGCGTGCTGCGGGGAGGATCCTGGGGCAGTTCGCCCGTGCAGGATCGATCGTCGTTCCGGTTGGGCGCCGCGGCGGATTCGCGCAGCGGGCGCGTGGGGCTCCGGGTGGCGCGTGATTTGTGATGCGTGTCGGGAACATGCGATTTCGCCCGCGTTCATCCGCCACTCACATGAAGTTAAACGGTGTAGGATTAGTCTGTACGTGTGTGAGCAAACGGAGTCTGTCATGCGCAACATCTTGCGGATATTGGTCGGTGTCGTGATCCTTGCACTCGCGGGTTGCGTCTATCCGGGCTACTCGTACGTGCGCGATGGTTACGGCGGGGGTTATTACACCGGCGATGTGTATTCCTACGACGACTATGCACCCGCTTACTATTACGGCGGTTACGACGGTTACGACGGTTACGACGGTTACGGCGGTTACGGCGGTTACGGCGGTTACGGCTGGTACGGGTCTTCCATCAACATTGGGCTTGGCTATTACGGTGGTCACTACGGCCGTGGATATCGTGATTACCATGGCCGTGACTATCGGGGCAGCCGCGGCTGGCGCCATGGGGTCTCGCAAGGACACTGGCAGGGACACCAGCGCGGCGGCGACTCCCACGGCGGAGACAGGCATCATCATTGATTTGGTCGCTCCAACGGTTCGTGTGCGGGTGGCGCGTCAACTGCATGACGACAGCGCCGATCGCAACGCAGGCAAATAACCCTTGCCGAACAGGTTGACGTGGTTCAGCAGGTGGTAGAGGTTGTAAATCGGTGCGCGTGCGCACCAGTCGCGACGCAATGACGCAGGTTCTGCGTAGGCGTCGAAGAACGCCGGCGGTGGTGAGCCGAACAGCGTCAGCATCGCGAGTTCCGCTTCCGCCCAGCCGTAGTGCACCGCCGCGGCATCGATCAATGCGGGCGAGCCGTCTGCGCAAACGTGCAGGTTGCCAGACCACAGATCGCCGTGAATCAGTACCGGTGGCATATCGGGGATGCGTTCGCGCAGGTGCGCGCACAGCCGCTCGATTGCGGCGACGTCGCAGGCTTCGATCCGGCCGCCGACATGCGCACGCCGCATCTGGGGCAGCAGGCGCTTTTCGGCGAAAAAGCGCCAGCCGTCCTCGTCGGGCGTATTGTCTTGCGCCGAATCGCCGCAATAGCCGTCGTGGTTAAAGCCGAAACGGGCACCGGAGACAGAGTGTTGCAAGGCGAGTCCGATACCTGCGCGTTGCCAGTAATCGGCGGCGCGCGGGCCCGCGCCGAGGTCTTCCAGCACGATACGTTGCTGATCCACCTCGAATACTTCCGGCACGCGCAGTGCGCGGGCTTCGCACAGCGTGGCGAGACCACGCGCCTCGGCTACAAAAAATCCAGGTACTGCATCCGCCCGGTACTTCACGATCGTGCGTCGGCCGTTGGCCAGGCGTTCGTGTCGAAAGCGGGGAGCGGTGTTCATGGTGTTTGTCGCGGCGCGCCTTCGAGGAGCGCGTGCTGAAGCTCGGTAAAACACGAGCTTTCATGTGCAAGTTATTGGTGCCGAAGGAGAGACTCGAACTCTCACGCTTTTAAGGGCGGCGGATTTTGAGTCCGCTGCGTCTACCGATTCCGCCACTTCGGCACAGCCGCCTAGTATGCGTGAAATGCCGGGTTGCGGCTAGTGGGCGGTGGCGGCGACGCTGTCCAGGTGCAGTTCGCGCGGGCGCCTGACGTACCATTCACCCTGTTCGGGTTCGAACACGTTGCAGCTTGACATGCGGTCCTGGTAGACATGCACGCTGACCGCGAGGTCCGTGCCGCTGGCATTGCAGATGGTGTGGTGTTCGTGGGGCGGAATCAGGCTGCCGGCCGAACCCGCACCAGCCTGGATCACGCCGGCCGGGACGAAGCGATAATGCGGATCCTGCTGCTCGCGCAGTTCGTACTGCACGACTTCCAGCGCGCCCTGCCAAACGCCTTCGACGCACCACATGCCGGAGTGGTCGTGGATGGGTGTGCCCTGGCCGGGGTTCCATGTCATCGCAATCACGCAGTAGCCGTGCTCGGGACTGCGATAAAGCTCCCGTCGCGCGTAATGTTCGGGGCAACCCTCGAACACGCAATCGGGCAGGCGCACGTCGCCTGCATGGATGGCGTCGCACAATGCCGATCGCAGCGCGCGCATGCTGCTGGCGGTGTCGCCAGCGGCCACGGCCGCGTCGAGGGCGTGGATCAGTTTTTTGCGCCCGGAGAATTCAACTCCCATGGCACAAGCTTATAACCGGCATGCATGAAGCGGCAAGCGAGGCATGCTTTTTGGCGACACCTACAGCGTTGCCATGAACGCACCGATCGCGGCGCCGAAGCGGCCGGTATCGACCAGAAAGGCGTCATGTCCCTGGGGTGAATCGAGACCCGTGAAGGTGGTGTCGGTGCCGGTTGCGCGCAGGTCCTCGGCCAGTTGCTGTTGTTGTTCCAGCGGAAACAGGATGTCGGTTTCGACCCCGATCACCAGTGCGCGTTCCAGCTTCATTTTTGCCAGCGCATTGCGGACCGAGGTTGTCGGGTCCGGCGTGCCGCCGTATTCGGCCAGGTCGAACCAGTCCGAGGCGCGCGACAGGTACAGGTAACAGTTTGGGTCGAACGCGCGGGTGAAGCGTCGCGCGTGCGCGTTGAGGTAGGATTCGATCTCGAATTCGGCGCCGAACGGGTCGTCTTCGCGCTGCCCGGGATCCAGGCGGATCCGCCCGAAGCGTCCACGCCATTCGAGCGCCGAGCGATAGGTGATGACCCCGAGCTTGCGCGCGATGTTCATGCCCGTTTCGGGGTAATGCCCGCCTCCTTCGGCGTGCAAATCGTAGTCGCCTTCGTTCCAGTTCGGATCGAGCCGGATGGCCTCGCGTTGCAACGAGCGGATCGCGATCGCGAACGGCTGCGCGCGCGGCGCCGTGCACACGCTCACGTGCGTGCGAGCGAAGCCGGGGTGGTGGGCCAGACAACCCAGTGCGGCCATCCCGCCCATCGAACAGCCGACCAGTGCGGCGAGGCGTTCGATGCCGAGCCCGCGCGCCAGCTCATATCCGGCGTTGCCCACGTCTTCCAGAGACAGGTCCGGAAACCCGAGCCGCCATGGCTTGCCGGTGGCCGGATTTGTCGATGCGGGCCCGCTCGATCCCTTGCAACTGCCCAGCGAGTTCACGCAGATGACGAACCAGCGCCGGGTGTCGAGGGCCTTCCCGGGGCCGACGATGTCCTCCCACCAGCCCGGTGAATCGTCGACGGCGTTGCGCGCCGCATGCGCGCTCGGCGACAGCCCGGTCAGAATCAGCAGCGCGTTGTCGCGAGCGCCGTTCAACGTGCCCCAGGTTTCATAGGCAAGCCGGGCGCCGTGCAACTTGCCGCCCCGCTTCATTGCGAAGGGCGAGGGCAGGGCGAAATATTGGCGGGCGTCGGCCATGGCGTTTCGCTGGCAAGTGAAAGGCGAGAGGGTAGCGAGAGCGCATCATGCAGCCAACCACCCCCTTCGCTTGCGAAGGGGGGCGATGCGCAGCATCGGGGGTGGATTGTTTGTTCCGCGCGACACATCCCCCGCGCCTTCGGCGCGACTCCCTTCCGTTGGAAGGGGGGTGAACTGGTTGCACTTTTCCCGGATCCCGGGTCTTCAATCCACCCGATCAATCGTCAACGTGATCGGCGCTTGGGCATCGGTGGCGACTTCCATCGGGGTCGATTGCAGGTCGCCTGTGTGCGGCATCGCGTCGCCACTGGCGCTGATGCGCGCGACGACCCGCACTTTCCTGTATTGCGACAGGCGCAGGGACGGCGACATGGCCATGGCGTCGGTCAGGGTGACGGTAGCCGGGAAATGCACGCTCTTGAGTTTCGCTACCGCCAGCGGCATCGCCGGGCCATCGACCGCGCGCGCGAACACGAACAGGGTCTCATCGGGTTGCATGCGGTCGAGCAGTTGGGCTGCTATGTTGACCTTGACCCGGATCGCCACGCCGTTGTTTGCCGTCGGGGATGCGAGCGAAGGCGTCACACCGCCGGTGGGCACACTGGTCGTGCCGGCTGTGCCGCCGGCGCGGGCCTGGGCATCCGCCAGTTCCTGCCTGACGGCGGTGGCAACCTTGGATCCAGGCTGCAGCAGCGGCAGCAAGGTGTTCCATTGTTTGGCTGCGTCGCCGTATTGCTTGCGCTGGAAGTCGCTGATGCCGAGCAACCACAGCGCCCGCTGGTGGGTCGGGTCGATTTTCAATGCATGCTGCAATTTCGCGCGCGCCGCATCATCGATGGTGTGCGACGGGTCGCTCTGCGCGGTGGCTTCCACCCACGCCACCATCGCGTCGGGGTCGTCCGGTTGCAGTTTCAAAAGATGATTCAGCGCCGCCAGTGCCTGTTGCGGCTGGCCGAGCGCCGAATAGGCCTGCGCCAACAATGCCCAGCCCTGCGCGTCGCCGGGTTTGCGCGCGAGGTTTTCCTGCAACTGCCGGGTGGCCTTGACCAGCGTGGGGTGGCTGTCGGCCGACGCGGTTTGCAGCGCCTGCGGGGTGCCGATCGCGAAGTACAGGACAGCCACCACCGGCGGCGTGACCAATACCAGCGCAAGCGCCAGCACGAACGGGGTACGCGGCCGGCCTTCGCGGCGCGCACTGCGCAGCATCGGCACCAGCACGCAGGCCAACGCCACGACCACCATTGCCACCGCGATGATGACGAAGTTGACGTTCACCATTCGTCTCCGGATTCTTCAGCGATGAAGTGGGCGGGACGCGTGCGCCGACGCAACAGGACGACCACGACGATGCCGCCTGCGAGCAGGACCGCAGGCGTGCCGAACCACAGCGCGAGGGTGCTGGGCTGAAGCGGTGGGTCGTACAGGATGAAATTGGAATAGCGTGCGACCAGCCACGCCTTGATCTGCTTGTCGCTCTTGCCTTGCCGCATCATGTCGAAAATCTGCTGCCGCAGTTGCTTGGCGAAATCGGCGTTCGATGCGAGCAGGCTCTCGTCCTGGCAGACCATGCAACGGAGTTCACGCGTGAGATGCTGGAACCGGTCGCGCTGGGCGGTGCTCTGGAACGGCAACGGGTCGATCGCGAACGCAGCGGTGCTCAACGTCAGCGCGAAGGCGAGCAGGGCAACGGCCAGCACGTATTTCATGTGCCATCCTGCTCGAGCGCGTGGATGCGGGGCTCGAGTTCCTTCGCGATCACCTCCGGCGTCAGCGGTCCGATGTGCTTGTAGCGGATGATGCCGTGCGCGTCGATCAGGTAGGTTTCCGGTGCACCGTAGATCCCGAAGTTGAGCGAGGTAGTGCCGGATTGGTCGGTGATGACCTCGTGGTACGGATCACCATGGCGGTGCAACCAGCTACGCGCATCGCGAGGAGCATCCTTGTAGTCGTAGCCGATCAACGGAATGCCGAACTTGCTGCCATACGCCATCAGGGTCGGGTGTTCCTCGCCGCAGGCGAAGCACCAGCTTGCGAATACGTTGAGCAGGTATGGCCGGCCCAGCATTTGTGACTTGGTCACGAATTGGGTCGGATGATCGAGACGCGGCAGGCGAAATGCCGGCGCAGGCTTGTCGATCAGCGGACTCGGCACGAAACGCGCGTCGTGGGTCTGGTTCCACACGAGGCCCACCACGAAGAACGCGACGAGTGCCGCGAACACGATCAGCGGCACGAAGCGGGCCGCGGGTTTGCGCACAGCCTCGCTCACGCCTGGCCTTCCGCGAGTTTGCGCGGCGGTGCCGGGTCGGGTTCCCTGCGCGGCGTTTCGGGCTCGACTGCGCGCTTCGGGCGGAAACGCTTGTCCAGGATCACCACGAAACCGCCCAGCATCATGAATACCCCGCCGCCCCAGATCCAGCGCACGAACGGCTTGTCGTAAACCCGCAGCGACCACGCGTCGTTTCCGATGGGGTCACCCAGCGATACGTACAGGTCGCGGAACACGCCGGCCTGGATCGCGGCTTCGGTCTGCACCTGACCGCCCGGGTAGGTGCGTTTTTGCGGATGCAGGGTGACGATCGGCTTGCCGTCGCGGGTAATCACGACCGTACCCTGTTGCGCCCGGTAATTCGGGCCTTCGGTTTCCGCAACGCCGTTGAAGCGGAAATCGTAGGCGCCCACGTGGACGCTGCTGCCTGGCTTCATGCTGACATCCTGCTCGACGCTCATCGATCGGGTCAGGACTGCACCCGCGATGAACACGCCGATGCCAAGGTGTGCCAGCATCATGCCCAGCATTTCGAACGGATAGCGTTTGCCGCGTGGCGCCTCGCGCCAGCGTTTGATCGCGAACATCGCGACGCCGGCGATCACCCAGGTGGAAGCGGTCACGCCCAGCAACTCGTACCAGGTACGTGCGCCGAGGATGAAGCCGATGATGCCGGCTGCAACCGCCAGCGCGACGATGCGTATCAGCGCACGCTTCCACACTATCGGGTTGGCTTTGCCCCAATGCGACAGCGGACCGAACGGCAGCGCCAGCACCAGCGGCGTCATCAGCAGCAGGAACAGCGGCCCGAAGTAGGGTGGCCCGACCGAGATGCGGCCGATGTTCAGCGCCTCGCCGACCAGCGGATACAGCGTGCCCAGCAGCACCATCGCGCAGGCGACCGTGAGCATCAGATTGCCGATCAGCATCATGGTTTCGCGTGAGGCCAGCGCGAACGACTTGCCGCCGGTGACCTTGGGCGCACGCAATGCGTACAGCAGCAGCGAACCGCCGACCACCACCGCGAGATAGACCAGGATGAAAATGCCGCGCGCTGGAGCAAACGCGAACGCGTGCACGCTGGTGAGCAACCCCGATCGCACCAGGAATGTGCCCAGCAGCGAGAACGCAAACGCAAAAATGGACAGCAGCAATGTCCACGCACGCAATCCATCGCGCTTGTCGGTGATTGCCTGCGCGTGGATCAGCGCTGCCCCGATCAGCCACGGCATGAACGAGGCGTTCTCGACCGGGTCCCAGAACCACCAGCCGCCCCAGCCCAGTTCATAGTAGGCCCATGCGCTGCCGGCAACGATGCCGAGGGTCAGAAACCCCCAGGCAACATTGGTCCATGGCCGTGCCCAGCGCACCCAGGTGGCCTTGAGTTCGCCGCCGAGCAGTGCGGCGATCGCGAATGCGAAGGCGACGCTGAAGCCGACATAGCCCATGTACAGCATCGGCGGGTGGAAGGTGAGCCCGGGGTCCTGCAACACCGGATTCAGGTCGGCGCCATTCACGGGCGCGGGCAGGATGCGGCCGAACGGATTCGATGTGGTGACCATGTACAGGATGAACCCGAACGCCACGAACCCGAGCACGCCGATCACGCGCGAGAAGAATGCATGCGGCAACTTGCCGCCGAATGCCACGATCGCGAGTGTCCACAGGTTCAGGATCAACATCCACAACAGCAGCGAACCCTCGTGCGCGCCCCATACCGCCGCAAGTTTGTAATACCAGGGCAGCGTCAGATTGGAGTTTTGCGCGACATAGGCGACCGAAAAATCGTTGCTCCAGAATGCCCAGGCGAGAATGCCGAAAGCCAGCGCGATGAACACGCATTGCCCGATCGCCAGCGTGGGGGCAGTCGCCATCAGGGGCCTGCTGCCACGCCATGCGCCGATGATCGGCAGCAGGCATTGCAGCGCTGCCAACAGCAGCGCCAGTATCAGTGCAAGCTGGCCGAGTTCGGGGTTCATGACGGCAGGGACCGGGGACCGGGGACGGGGGACCGGGAAAAGCGGATTCGGTAGCGTACTTTCGGATATCTCATCAGGTCACTCCATCCCGTGCGGACCGTCCACGCCTTCGGCAGGGGGTTGCTGTTGCCTGGTCCCCCGTCCCCGGTCCCCGGTCCCGCGCTTTTGCTCCATCGCCTTCGCCTTGGCAATCGCCTGCTTGACCTGCGGCGGCATGTAGGTGGCATCGTGTTTGGCCAGCACACTGGTGGCGACGAAGGTGCCACCCTCCATCTTGCCGGTGGTGATGGTGCTCTGCCCAGTACGAAACAGATCGGGCAGGATGCCCGTGTAGCTCACCGGGATGTTCTGGAAGCGGTCGGTGATCACGAAATCGGTGGTAAGCGTGCCCGCAACACGATGCACACTGTCTTCCTTGACGATCCCGCCCAGCCGGAATGCGTGTCCGGCCGGGGCCTTGCCGGCATCGACTTCGCTGGGCGAGTACAGGTAAGTCATGTTCCGTTGCAATGCGAACACGCTGAGTACGGTTGCAGCCGCAACCGCCCCCAGGATCAGCAGCGTCACGATCAGGCGTCGTTTGCGGACCGGATTCACGTTGACGCCCCCATGCGGGCCGAGCGCGTGTCGCGGGTGTGCTCGCGGGCGATGCGGCCACGCAGTGCACGGGCCAGTCGACGCCGACGCAGCGCGGGCGCGAACCAGTCCCATGCCAGCACGATGAAGAACACCGCGTAGGCAGGCCAGACGTAAATGGCGTAGCCGCCCATTGCAAACCAGTGTGCCATGTCAGGTACGTGCCTCCGTGGGCGATGGGGGTTGCCCGCTGACCAATTTGCGAACCCATTGCTTGCCGCTTTCCAGGGCCAGCAAACCGGTACGTGCGCGGCCCAGGATGCTGGCGAAGAAATACAGGTGTGTCGCCAGCGCCATCACCAGCAGCGGCCAAAGCATCGATGGCGCAATCGAGGAATGCCCGAACAGGTTCACCGTCGAACCCTGGTGCAGCGTGTTCCACCACACCACCGAGTAGTGCACGATCGGCAGGTTGACGATGCCGACCAGGGCCAGCAGCGAAGCCGCGCGCGCGCCGCGGCGGCGGTCCTCGATGGCGTTGTAAAGGCCGATCACGCCGAGGTACAGGAAAAACAGCACCAGCTCCGAGGTGAGTCGTGCGCCCCAGGTCCACCAGGTACCCCACATCGGGCGGCCCCACAGCGAGCCGGTGAACAAGGTGATCAGGGTGAACGCGGCGCCGATGGGCGCGCATTCCATCGCGATCACCTCGGCGAGCTTGACGCGCCATACCAGCGCGACCAGCCCGGCGATGGCCATGCACGCATAGACGAACAGGCTCATCCAGGCACTCGGCACATGGATGAAGATGATCCGGTAGGCGTCGCCCTGATAGCGGTCGGGCGGCGCCAGCACCAGCCCTCCGTACAATCCGATCACGGCACAGACCAGCGCCGCCGCCATCAGCCACGGACGCAAATTTCCGGCGAAGCGATGGAAGTTCGGCGGCGAGCCGAGCCAGTGGATCCAGTGGGGGAGATACGAACGCGACATTTCAGCTTTCAACCGCGATCCGCAGGGCCGCCGCACAGGCAAGCGGCGCCAGCACGATCGCCAGCACCAAGGCTGCCGCAAGCCACGACAACGGGGCCAGATACGGCGCGCCGGACTGTGCTGCGGAAACCGCACCGGCTGCGAAAATCACCACCGGGACAGCCAACGGCAGCAACATCAATGCAAGCAGGATACCAGAGCGGCGCGCGCCTGCCGCCAGTGCCGAAAGCACCGCGCCCAGCAACGCCAGCAGGGGTGTCGCCAGCAGCAGCGCCGCCAGCAGAACCGGCAGAACCTTGACGGGCAGGTTCAGCAGCGCACCCAACAGCGGCATCACGATGATCAAGGGTAGAACCGTGGTCAGCCAATGCGCGATGACGCGGGTCAAGGCCAGCAGCGCCAGCGATTGCGGCGCCAGCAGCCATTGTTCCAGGGTGCCGTCTTCGAGATCGGCGCGGAACATGGATTCCAGCGCTGGAAGCATCGCCAGTACCACGATCACCAGCAGCACGCCGCCGGCGATCCGACCCAGCAGTTGCGGGTCCGGCCCCAGTGCGAACGGGAACAAGGCGGTCACGATCACCGCATACAGCAGCGGCAGGAACAGCTCGCCGCGGCGTCGCCACGCCAGCACGAAATCGCGGCGCAGAGACGCACCGCAGGCGCACCAACTGCCGGGCGAACGCGGTTGCGTCATTGGGGTGACGGGCATCGAGCCGGTGGCGGGTTGGATGGCGGTGACCATGAAAGAAGCTTCAGTCCGCGAATGGGCGCGAATAAACGCAAATACGACGTAGAAACTCGAGCTGGGCTTTTCTATTTGCGTTCATTTGCGGGCAACGGATTTGCGTTTACTGGATCAGATGGATATGCCGAGCGCGCGGGTCGGCGAAACGCACGGCGCCGTGGCTGGTCACCAGCGCAGCGCCGCCTTGCCCGCAATGTTCCGCGATCAGCGCGTTCACGAGGTCGATGCCATGGCGGTCAAGGTTGGCGTACGGCTCGTCCAGCAGCCAGATATCACCGGCGAGCAGCAACAGGCGCGCAAGTCCGACCCGTTTTTTCTGGCCTGCGGAGAGCGTGTGCAACGGCTCGTCGATCCAGCCCGCGATGCCCACGCGTTGCATCGCCGACATCGCGCTTGAATCGGCATGGCAGCCATACAGCCCCGCAAGAAAGTGCAGGTTTTCGCGTGCGCTCAATGATGGATTCATGCCCGGGCGGTGTCCCAGCAGCAAGACACGCCCATTCCGGTTGTCGCGCGACATCGGGTTTCCGTCGAAGCGGATTTCGCCCGCACCGGGCGGCAACATGCCTGCCAGCACCCGCAGCAGGGTGGTTTTTCCGGAACCATTGTCGCCTTCGACCAGCAGGGTCTCGCCACGGTCAAGGCTGAAATCCAGGGGCCCGAACACAGGTTCGTCGTCGCGCGAGAATGCGAGCCGATGTGCGGACAGCAGCGGCGCGGCAGGGGCGGGGAAAGCGTTCATGGCAGCCGCATATTGTCGTAGTGTGGCGCAGGCCTGTCCAACGGGAGACCCCCTGCGGAGCGGCTGTCGTGAACGTCAGGCATGGAAAGCCGTTCTGGTGTTGGTGGGCCCCGTGACGCTCGAAGTTGCCGATCGATGAAGAGATGCAGCGATCAGGGACGATCGCATGAGGTTTTCTCAGATCATTTCGTGCAACTCCGCCGGCCCGGTACCCGCGCCGCGCACGATGCCGAGCTGACCGAAGCGCATCGCCATTGCGTCGAGTTCCGCGTAGGTCAAGCCGGGTACGAACAGGCTGGGCTCGCGCCAGTCGTTCGCCCCGACACCGACGCCATAAAAAAAACGACGATGCCCGGCTTTGAGTTCATCGCGCAGTCGATGCAGGCGAACCCTGTTGGTCGCGAGTGGAAGCCGGACGCCAGCCGGGTTCCACGCGGTGATGTATCCCCAGGGATCATCCGCATGCTGCAGCATGGCCAACAGCGGAACCGGCAGCGGCAGGCCGCACCGGATGCTTGCATGGCCGCCATACGGCAAACGCACGCGATAGTCGGTCTCCATCCATGAGCGTCGGATCGATTCGGGCAAGGGCATGTGTCAGGCGTCTTCCGGCAGTTCGGGTAGCATACGGCGCGCCTGCGCTGCCGCGGCCTCGGGATCGATGCCTGCGAGGCTGTCGTGCCCGGCAAGCATCGACTCCATCAATCGGGTTTGCGCGCGCTCGCGTGCAACACAAGTCGCATACGGGATGGAGGTGAAACTGACCATCCGGTAGCGCGACATGAAATGCCGCGGCGCGTGCTCCGTCAGCAGCGCCGCGAGTTCGCGTTTGAGCAGATAGTGCGGATCGGCGACGCCGTCCCGCATCTCGATGTAGTTGGCCAGCGACATCGCGGCAATCGCATCGGCGTTTGGCTTGCGCATGCTTTCGAATTTTGCGAACACGGCGGCGGGTTCATCCGGTTGCTCTGCCAGCAACATCGCAAGTACCGCGGCGTCCTCGAAACCCGCGTTCATGCCTTGCCCATGGAACGGCACGATCGCGTGCGCGGCGTCGCCCAGCAGCACAGCGCGATGGTCGAGATGCCAGCGATCCAGATACAGGGTTGCCAACTGCCCGACCGGATGCGTGTTCCAGTCCTGATCGAAAGTCGGCATCAGCGCCAGCGCGTCGGAAAATTGTTGTTCGAAGAATGCCCGTGCCGCCGGCACATCCGGCAGGCTTGCGAAGCTCGGGTGCTGGCCTTCGTTCGGCAGGAACAGAGTGACCGTGAAATTGCCTTCGGTATTAGGCAGCGCGATGCACATGTAGTGTCCGCGTGGCCAGATGTGCAGGGCATGGGGTTCCAGCGCGAAGCGTGAAGAAAAATCCTGATCAGTGGACATGTCCTGATTTTTTTCGTCATTCCGGACGCCGCGCAGCGGCGATCCGGAATCCGGGCGATGCCCTGCAGCAAAAAATGGATTGACTCGCGCCATCCATGGCGCTCGCCCGACGGACCGCCTGCGGCGTTCGTGTTTGCGGTCCTGCGAACACAGTCGGGTTCCGGCTGCGTCGGGCCCGGAATGATGGTTCTGAAGATGGATTGCGGCCGGGATCTCCAGTTCCTTGTATCCATGCCCCAGCGGTTCGATGCGTTCACCAAGCTCCGCCGCCTTCGACATCGCCGCACGCAGCGCGGAGCCTGCGCCGTCGCATCCCAGCAGCAGGCCGGCGTGCTGTCTGCGCGTGGAACCATTGGAGCTTGCCAGCGTGATGCTTCCGGTGGCGAAATCCGCGCCCGCGAGCGCAGCGTCGAAGCAGAGCCTGGCTCCTGCGTGTTCGGAAGCATCCAGCAGCAACAGGTTCAAGTCGCCACGTGAAACCGACCGGATCACTTCGGAGTCGTCGAGCCCGTAGCGCTGCAGGTTGCCCGAACCATCCAGTGCATGCACCATGCGCCCGCGCATCATCACTGCCTGCGCGAGCACCTGGTCCGCAATGTCCGCACTTCGGAGCGCGTTCAAACCGCGCTCGGCCAGCGCAAGATTGATCGATCGACCGCCCCCGGTCCCGCGCACGCGCGGATCCGGCCGGCGCTCGAACACTTCGACGTCGAAACCGCGTTGCGCCAGCAACGTCGCCAGCAAAGACCCGACCAGCCCGGCGCCGATGATCGTGACTGATGGAAGTCCGCTTTTGCTCATGCAGCCCGATTGCGCCATGCCTGCACCGCCTCGGCATAGCGCAGGCAGTCGGCGAAGGTGTTGTACAGCGGTGTGGGCGCGATGCGCATCACGTCCGGCTCGCGCCAGTCGCCAAGCACGCCCGAAGTCACCAGATGCTCAAACAATGATTTGCCGGCCTCGCGGCCGGCGCGCACCCGCACCGAAAGCTGCGCGCCGCGGCGATCCGGTTCCTGAGGCGTCAGGATTTCCAGCGTGTCCGCGAGTTGCGTCTCGATCAGCCACGCGAGATAACCCGTAAGACGTCGCGATTTTTCGCGCAAACGTTGCATGCCTGCACGCCGGAACAAATCCAGCGACACGCGCAGCGGCGCCAGCGCCAGGATGGGCGGGTTGGACAGTTGCCATGCATCGGCGCCCGGAGCGGGATCGAATTCGGGGCGCATCTCGAAACGCGTGGCTTCGTTGCGGCCCCACCAGCCTTCGAAGCGCGGCAGTTTTTCGCGCTTGTGGCGCGTGTGGACGAACGCGCCTGCCACTGCGCCCGGCCCCGAGTTCAGATATTTGTAGGAACACCATGCGGCGAAGTCGCAATGGCTTTCGTGCAGGTGCAGATCAACATTGCCGACCGCGTGCGCGCAATCGAATCCGGCCATGCAGCCATGCGCGTGCGCGAGCCGCGTGATCGCGGCGATGTCGAACGCCTGACCGGTGAGGTATTGCACCCCCGGCAGCAGCACCAGCGCGGTGCGCTTGCCGTGTTCGCCGATCGCATTTTCGATCGCGGCGATGGAAAGCGTGCCGCCGGGTTCGTCGGCATCGATTTCGATCAGGGCCTCGTCCGGATCGTGACCGTGGAACCGGATTTGCGAAGCCGCGAGATCGCGGTCGGAGGGAAACGCATGGCGCTCGATCAGGACCGCGTGGCGCTCGGGTGTCGGACGGTAGAAGCTCACCATCAGCAGGTGCAGATTCAGCGTCAACGAGTTCATCGCGACGACTTCGGTGGGGTCCGCGCCGACCACTTCGGCCAGTCCGTCGCGCACTTCCTTGTGATAGGGCAACCATGGATGCCGCGCGTGCAGGTGGCCTTCCGCGCCAAGCCGCGCCCAGTCGTCGAGTTCGTCCAGCAATGCTTGTCGCACGCCGCGCGGCTGCAAGCCCAGCGAATTGCCGATGAGATAGGTCTGTTCGCCGCCCGCGTGCGGCGGTATCAGGAATTCGCCACGCAACGCGCGCAGCGGATCGGCGGCATCCTGCGCGAGTGCCCATTCGGCGTCCGCGCGAAAATCGTTTCGATGTGGCATGTATTGGAGTGGTAGCGAGCGGAGCGGTTTTGTGCGAAGTCAGCCAGGGAGCTCTTGGCCATGGATGACGGCTCTGAAGGCCGTTCTGGTGGCGCCCAATCGGCAGAGGGCACACGTGATCGATGGATTGGTGGTGCAGCGGTCGGCGACGACTGCAAAAACTATTTCTCGACCGCGCTTGCGATAGCCTTGCAGCCCGCGTCGAAGGTCGCGCGCCAATCCGCTGGCGCCTTGGCCGGGCGGATGCAGCGCACCTGGATCGCGAGATTGGATCGGTACGCGTAAACCTCGTCGTAGGCGTTCTTTTCGTGGTTCTCGGTTGCGGTGTAGCGCAGGCTTGAATTGTTGCCCGGGGTGTTGGTGGCGGCGTAGCCAGGCAGTTTGTGCGCGCGCTTGGTGCCGTCATGCAGGAATTCCTGGAATCCCTGCACGCCGTCTACCTGTTCGACCGTGACGGTGATGCGCGCAAGTGCATTCGCGTCGCCGGCGTCTTTCACCTGCAAGGCGATGAATTGGCGCCGGCCGTCAAGTTTTTCCATCAACATCGGCCAGGTGTCGGGCGCGGAGAACTTCACGGCGCCATTCGCCAGCGAATAATCCGCCGCCAAGGCGGCGGGTGCGGCCATCAGCGCGCAAGCGCCAAGCAGCGCCAGCATTGTTGAACGATTGCGATTCATGGGAACCTCCGTTCGATGCCCTGACACTGCTGATTTGCGGTATTCGCGGTTTCCGGCCCCTTGAGCCAAGGGGCGGTCAAATCTTCGCGCAGCAGGGATTTGACTGGAACTGTGGATGAAAGGGTGGGAGGGGCGAAGCATAACGCGGCAGGTTGGTCAGGCGTTCCCCGGGATGGCGAATCGTTGTTTGGGCAATCCCAGCCATTCCAGCGCCGCACCATGGAACAACCGTTCGCACTGGCGCGGCTCGAGTTCAAGTGCATCGATGCAGCTGCCCGGCTGCTGTTCGCCGAGTGGAAACGGGTAGTCGGTGCCCAGCAGAACGCGGTCATCCCCGACCACGTCGAGAAGATGGCGCAGCGCCTGCGAATCGTGCACGCAGGAATCGAAGAACAGGCGACGGAAGTACTCGTGCGGCGCGCGGGCGTTGTCGGTGGCGACGAGGTCGGGGCGCATGCGGAAACCGTGTTCGATGCGGCCGATGGTGAGCGGAAATGTCCCACCGCCGTGCGCGAACGCGATGCGCAGGGATGGCAGGCGTTCGAGCACCCCGCCGAAGATCAGGCAACACGCCGCGCGCGATTGTTCGGCCGGCATTCCGACCAGCCACGGCAGCCAGTATTTGGGCATGGTTTCCTTGCCCATCATGTCCCACGGATGCACGAGGATTGCCGCGCCGAGATCGGCCGCGGCCTCGAAGAACGGAAACAGTTCCGGCGCGTCCAGGTTCCACGCGTTGACGTGCGAACCGATCTGCACACCCTGCAAACCGAGCTGTTCGATACAGTGTTCCATCTCCTCGATGGCGAGGCGTGGCGATTGCAACGGCACCGTCCCGATGCCGGCGTAATGCTTCGGGTACTTGCGGCAGACTTCCGCGGCGTGCGCGTTCAAGTGACGATGCAATTCACGCGCCTGATTGGGTTTGGCCCAGTACGAAAACAGCACGGGAACGGTGGAAATCACTTGCACGTCCACGCCCAGTTTGCTGCATTCCTCGATCCGGAATCCAGCGTCGAACGAGTTCTGCCAGACTTCGCGGAAAAACTTGTTGCCGCGATAGATGCGATGGTGGCCGTCCGCATTGATCATCACCGGGAAGCGCGCATCGCCGTATTTTTCGGCGAGGTTGGGCCAGTCCGGCGGCAGGATATGCGAATGGATGTCGATCTTCAGCATGCCGCAAGTATAGGTCAGGCGCGTGAGACGGCCGCCTGGTGCCGCGCCACGGGGGTGCAGAGTTTCGTGACGAGGTTCCTAATTGCGTGCAAATTGCGGCATCATTGGCGGCGGGCGGCTTTCGGGGATCGGCGTGGACGGCGCATTCTGGACCGGGTTGAAGCAGCGCAAGCTGGTGCAGTGGGGGCTTGCCTACATCGCGGCGGCATTCGCGCTGATCCAGGTGCTGGACGTGGTGGCCCAGCGCTTCGGCTGGCCGGACCGGATCGAGAAGATCATCATCCTGGTGCTGGCGATCGGGTTTTTCGTCGCACTGGTGCTGGCCTGGTACCACGGCGAAAGGGGCGCCCAGAAGGTCGGCGGCGCCGAACTGCTGATCATCGCGTTGTTGTTCGCAATCGGCGGCGGCGCGCTGTGGGCCTATGCGCTTATGCCGCAAGCCGCGGCCAGGCATGCCGTGGCCGCAACGCCGAAGGCATCAGTGCCGAAGGCCGCCGCCGCAGCGCCGGCGCCGGCCATTCCCGAAAAATCCGTGGCGGTGCTGCCGTTTGCCAACGAAAGCGGCGACAAGGATCAGCAATATTTTTCCGACGGTCTTTCCGATGACCTGATCAACGCGCTGTCGCAATTCGATGGTTTGAAGGTCATCAGCCGCAATTCGGCGTTCCAGTTCCGCAACAGCAAGGATTCGAGCGCCGAGATCGGCAAGCTGCTCGGTGTGGCGCACCTGCTGGAAGGCACGGTGCAACGCGCCGGCGACGAAGTGCGGATCACCGCGACGCTGGTCAACGCCGCCGACGGCACCGTGGTGTGGTCGCAACGCTACGACAAACCGTACAAGGACCTGTTCGCGCTGCAGGACGCCATCACGCATTCCGTCGCGGCGGCGCTGAAAGCCAAACTGCTGACCGCGCCCGGCGCGTCGGTCCAGAGCGATCGTCCGCCCAGCGGCAACCTCGACGCGTACACGGCGTATCTGCGCGGCATCACCGATTACGCGCGCGATGACGAAACAGGCGTCCACCAAGCAATCGTCGCCTACCAGCACGCGGTCGCGATCGATCCCGGCTATGCGGCGGCGTGGGCCGCGCTGTCGCGAGCTTGGGCGCGTCTGGGCGGGGCCTACCTGGGTGGTACCGCACAGCAACGGGTGTTCACGCAGGCGCGCCGCGCAGGCGACAAGGCGCTGCAACTGGCGCCCGATCTGGCTGCCGCACACAGCGCCCGCAGCTACCTGGCCTATTTCGAGTCCGACTGGAAGGAAGCGCAGTCCGAGATCCAGCGTGCCCTGCAGTTGGCGCCCCACGACGGCGATGCGAAGTATCTGTACGGTTCGGTGCTGGCCACACTCGGTCAATGCCGACGCGCGGTCGGCCTCGTGCAGCAGGCTTTGGTGACCAATCCCCGCAATGCTGGCTGGTATTACGCATTGTCCCAATATCTCGGATGCGACGGCCGTATGGCCGATGCCCAGCAAGCGATCGGTACCGCGATTACGCTGCAACCACAGGGTTCGGCGTACAGCGAATGGTTGGCTACGCTCGCAATCCTGCGCGGCAATGCCAAGGCCGCCTTGGCCGCGGCGCGCAAGGAACCGCCGGGTCCGTGGCACACCGTTGCGATGGCACTGGCCTTGCAGATCGGTCCCGATCGTGCAGCCGCCGACACTGCGTTGAAAAATCTGATCGCCAAGTATGCCGATAACGGCCCCTACCAGATCGCCGAGGTCTATGCGTTGCGCCGCGATCCCAACAATACGTTCCGGTGGCTGGACCGTGCCTGGAAGGTGCACGATCCCGGCATTAGCAGTCTGCTTTACGATCCCATCATCCTGCGCTATCGCAACGACCCGCGCTTCGCCGCGTTCTGCAAGAAGGTCGGGCTGCCTACGGCCACCGGCGCGGTGGCGATAAACCGGTAGGAGCGCGCCTGCGCGCGATGGGTGTGTCGCCTGCAGACAGGTTCCTACGGTGTTGCATCGCGTGGCTGTGCCAACACATGCAACAGGCTGTCGATGGCATCCACGATGCGGTCGCTGGCGTCGAGCAGGGCGGCGTTCCACGCGGATGCTGTTGCGTCGCGCGATTCCAGCGAGGCCGCGAGTGCGCGTTGTCGCGCACGCAATGCCTGATCGCCTTGCGGCGCGCGTGATTCCCGCAGTGCGGCTGCGCCATCGCGCAACGCGGCGTCGCATGCCTGCGCAAATGCACCGTGTTGCGGATTCGCAGGGACAACGTCCTCGCCGCGTGCGGCTTCGAGCATCATGACTGCACGCACCACGCGATTGGCCTGCGCCACCAAGGCTTCGGCACGCGGCAGATTGGCGCGGCTGGCCGGCTCGGCGCGCAGGCGGTCCAGCGATGCCTGCGCGCTGCTGCGCGCGGCGCGCGCTTCGATGCGGGTGGCGTGGCGCGCTTGCGCGTCGCCGTGCAGGACGGCGTCCAGGTAGTCGGCGTAGGCATCCAGCAATCCCGCCACGGTCGCGCGCTCGCGGCCGCGTTCCCATGTCGGCCACGCGAAGTAAGCCAGCAGCGCCAGCGCGCTGCCGAG
>DASUJD010000057.1:0-23506 GCA_036279455.1 Rhodanobacteraceae bacterium
GCACGTGTTGAACCGCGGCGGACATGGGGTGCTGAGTCCGCTGGACCGTGGCTGACGGGTCGCCAACCGCCAGCGGCCGGATGCATTCCCCGGGCGGCTACCGCCCGTCTTCGGCATTACACGCCCGGCAGCATGCGCTGCAGTACGCGGTCGCGGCGAATGAAATAGTGATACAACCCCGCCGCGACGTGCAGGCCGACCAGCGGCAGGATGGCGTATTCGGCAATCAGGGTATGGATGTCGCCGGTCCAGCTCCAGCCGGCAGAATGGGTGGCCACCAGCTGCGGCACCTGTACGAGGCCGAAGAACGTGATCGGCATGCCGCGATACGAGGCGTTGATCCAGCCCAGCACGGGCACGACGACCAACAGCAGGTAGAGCAGCCAGTGGATGACGCGTGCCGAGCGCACCTGCCAGGGCGGGACGCCCGCTTCGGGGACTGGCTCGCCATGGATGGCGCGCCAGATCAGGCGAACGATGATGACGCCGATGATCAGCACGCCGATCGAGAAGTGCAGGCCAATGAGTGTCGTCACCGGCGTGTGGCGGCCGATGTGCGGCATCGTCCAGCCGATGGTGTATTGCGCGATCAGCAGCGCGAGGATCAGCCAGTGAAGGAATATGGCGGTACGTGTATAGCGCGGCTGCGCGTTGATCACCATGTTGGTACCCGATGATGTTCGTGGGGTGGTATCGCCGCCCGCGAATCGCGGGGCGGTATGGGGATTGTATTGTGCGGGCGTTGCGCGATGGCTTTGGCCAGGTGACTCCGCTTACGTGGAGGGGTTCACTGGTGCTTTGCCGGTTGCCGACGGACTGCCTCGTCGGCTCAAGCATGGTGCAGGGGAAAAGGGATCCCCATCGGCGCACGCCGGGGTCGTCGGCGCATGCCGACGTTCAGTGGCTGACCTGCGACGGATCGATGACTTTCATCTCGGGCTCGCCGTGGTACTCGCTGATCCGCCCCGTCGCGCATAGGCGGCCGGTCCAGGAATCGGGCGGCGTGGAGAACTTGCCACGGTAATCGCCGAAGATCACTATGGTGAAGATGGGCGCGGGGTACGGTTTGCCGAGGTTGATGAAGGTCGGCTGGCCGTCGCTGTCCACGGCGTAGTGGCTGCTGGCGATGGTGCCGCACACCGTCGCGGTTTCGCCGATGTGTTGCGCGGCCTGTTGCGGGGAGATGCCGCTGGCGGCGGACGCCGTGCATGCGTTCAGCATTGCCACGATCAGAATGCCCGGCAGCATCATTCCCGCACGCATGGATGACCTCCGCATATCGGGGTGATCATTGTCGAATGATAAACGGATTCCGGCTTTCGCCGTAATGACGGCCGGACGGGTTGCACGCACCTGCGCATCCAAGCCGTGCCGGAACCCCCGCACCCGCGTACACTTGCGCAACTTTTCAGCTGAAGCGCAGCGCCCATGCACGACCTGATCCGCGTCGTCATTCTCGGTATCATCGAGGGCATCACCGAATTCCTGCCGATTTCCTCGACCGGTCATCTGTTGATCGCCGAGCACTGGCTGGGTGCGCGTTCGGACCTGTTCAATGTGGGCATCCAGGCCGGCGCGATCCTTGCGATCACGCTGGTGTACTGGCAGCGCATCTGGCAACTGCTGACGCGCTGGCGCGATGCCGCGACACGCGATTACCTGCTGAAACTCATCGTCGCGTTCCTGATCACGGCCGTGCTCGGTTACATCGCGGTGAAGCACGGCTTCAAACTGCCGGTCACGATCACCCCGGTTGCGTGGGCGCTGATCATCGGCGGCATCTGGATGATCGGCGCGGAACAGATCGCCGCGCGCATGCCCGACCGCGCGCAGGTGACGTGGCCGGTGGCGATTCTGGTGGGCATCGCGCAGATGATCGCCGGGATTTTCCCCGGCACCTCGCGTTCGGCCGCGACGATTTTCGCGGCAATGCTGTTCGGCACCTCCAACCGCCCGGCGGCCACCGAGTTCGCGTTCCTGGTCGGCATTCCCACGATGTACGCCGCCACCGCGTATGAATTCCTCAAGGTGGTGAAAGGCGGCGGCGCGGCACACCAGGACTGGAGCGCGCTGGTGGTCGGCTTCATCGTGTCGCTGATCGTGGCGTTCATCGCGGTGAAGTGGCTGCTGCGTTACATCCGCACCCACCGCTTCACGCCGTTCGCGATCTACCGCATCGCGCTGGGCGCGGCGTTGCTGATCGCGATCGGTACGGGCTGGCTGCCGAACATCGCGTGAAACTTGCGGACGCTAGCGTCCGACCATCCTTGCGAACCACTGCCAACCCGGCAGCCATTCGGTAATCAACTTCAGGCAGGTCAGCATCGGCACCGCCAGCAGCGCACCGGGGATGCCCCACATCCATGCCCAGATCAGCAACCACACCAGGATCGCCAGTGGCGAAAGCCGCATGCGCCGGCCCATGATCATCGGCGTGACCACGTTGCCTTCCAGCGCTGCCAGCACCGCAAAGCACAGCGCGGGCGCCATCGCATGCAACGGCGAGGTGAAGTTGAGCAGCCCCACCACCGCCAGCAGCAGGGTGTTGGTGACGGCACCGACATAAGGCATGTAATTGAGCAACGTCACCAGACCGCCCCACAACATCGGATCGGGCATTTTCAGCAACCACAGAATCGCCGCGGTGATGAGGCCCAGGGCAAGGTTGATGAGCGTGACGGTGAGCAGGTAGCGCGAGAATTCGTTCTGGATGCCGCGCAGCAGACGCAGCGCGATGCGCCGGTAACTGAACCCCGGCATCGCCGTGATCAGGTGCGCGGCCACGTTGCGGCCATAACTCAGGAAGAAAAACACCAGCAATGCAACCGTCAGCACCGCAACCACGATGCGCGGCGCCGACTTCATCAGGCCGTTGAACGAGAGCCCGCTGAATGACGGCGCCTTGGTGGTCGGCGGAGCACCGACGCCGATGCCGGCGAGTGATTGCGTCGCCGCATGGCTGACCCGCGTGATGGGACGCGCGAGACGCTGCAACTTGTAGCCCGCTTCGTGCATCGCGGTCGGTGCTTCCTTGAACCACGCCGCGGCGGGCGCACTCAAGGCGATGATGCTGCCGGCCAGCACCGCCGCCAGCGCGAGCATCACCAGCAGGCTGCCGAGCGGCCTGGGCACGTAAATGCGATGCAATCCGGCCACGATGGGATTCAGGCCCAGCGCAATGAACGCCGCCAACACCAATGGAATCAGCAACGAGCGCGCCAGCACCAGGGTCGTGCCGATCGCCAGCAGCATCAGGATCATCAGCGGCAATCGCAGCGATCGCAGCCGCCGCACCCGCCGGCGACTGGCGGGCGTGACGCGGCGTCGGGACTGGATTGTCTGCAACCGCCCGGGCCGCGGCGGTGGGCGATCGCCAGCTGCAAAAGGTGTTCCGGACGATCTCGACGGCGGCATATCGGCGCTCGGCGACGCCACGGTGGCGGCTTCGCCAGTGTAATCCCGATCGCGCAGGATCGTTGCTGAACATCGACGCCTGATCAGCGTCGAATGTCAGCAAGGCCCGACTGGCCAGGCCGGATTCCGGCCAGCCAAATCGGTTGTCACTCCCGCTGTCTGCGGACGGAATCCGGAATCCAGCTTCTGATCTTCAACTGGTGTGCAAGAGATGGATTCCGGGTTCGGCCCGTGATGAAGCCGCAGGCCGCCCGGAATGACGAGGCTTTCCCATTTTGCTGACAGTAGCGGTGCAGGTCGCGCGTAGATCGGTACCGATTGCAGCGCCTGCGTCCGATCAGGCGCGATCGTGCAGGAACTGCCGCAGCAGACCCCACGCGGGCCCGGTTGCGATGCGCATCCCGGTCCGGATCAGGCCGCTTCCGACGCGCAGCTGCGCCATCGCGAAGCCGATGCCCGCGGCACCGGCGAGGGTCGGCAGCGGATGCGCCCGGTACACATCGATGACGTCATCGACCGCCTTGTCCAGCTCGCCGCGTGCGGCGCGGCAACGGGCCAGTGCACGCCTGCGTTCGACCAGGGCGCGGGTGTAGTTCATGTCGACGTGTCCCGTTTCGGCGAGGCAGTCGATGCAGCGGCGCCCTTGAATTTCGCCACGTCACGCCGCACGCCGCGGCGCACTGCCGACAATTCGGCTCGCGTGCGGGGAAAGGTGATCTGAAAAATCGCGCGCCGGATGGAGAACCACAGCCCGGTCACCAGGCCAAGGTGGATGACGACCAGGATCGCCAGCGCGATCCCGACCGAATGGGTTGCCACCGCCAGCGCCCATCCGATCAATGCGACCACGCACACCCACAGCGCCACCGCGAACGCGACCAGTGCGACGCAGGCAAGGAACACCGGCGCGAAACTGGCGCCCAGCAGCCGCGCTTCGGCCGTGAACAGCGCCAGCAACGCCGCGAGGATCCGCCGGGATGACGCGAACAATCCGATGCCCGCGGCCAGCGCCGCGCTGATTTGCGCAGCCGCAGCCTTGTCGTCCGTGCCGGTTTCGTCCGCCACGTCGGGTGCTTCGGTTTCGGCGCTCATGCGGGCGCCGCCTCGATCGTCACGGGTTGCGCCGCGTCAGTGGCGTGACCGCATCAACCGGCCGACCAGCCAGCCTGCCACCAGCGCGATCGCCACCGATTGCACCGGTTTTTCGCGCACGAAATCACGCACGTTGTCGAGTGCGGCGTCCGTCCGCTCGCGCGCCTGGGAAGCCAACTCGGTACCGCGGTCGCGCCATTCGGCGGCCTTGTCGACGGCCCGTTCCGCACCACGCGCACTGGCATCGGTGGCGCGATGCAACCCGGATTCGACATGACCGGCGGCCTTGTCGAGCTTGTCCCTGGCGCCTCCGACGGCGTCGCTGGTGCCCTGTTTGACGCGCGCGGCCGCGCTCTCGATGCGTTCGTGCGAACCCTTCGCGTTGCGGCCTTGCTCGTTGCTGATGTCGTTGTCCATGGTCCTTCTCCTGACTTGTGCGCCGATCGGCGCGGTGAAAATCCGTTTTTGCCCGCCTTGCGCGGAGTGGACGGCGAACTTTTCTGAACGATAACGCAGGCGCCGTGACGGAATGGCGAAAGCGTCCGCCGTACTTCAGCCACCGGGTGCCGCGGGGTTGAGGCTGTAGGTGCCGACGATTTCGGCCTTGTCCAGTACGTGACCGCGCAACGCCGCCTGCAGTTCCTTCCAGCCGAACATCGCCGCCAAACCCAGCCTTGCCGTGTCCAGCGCATACACGCGAAAAACGTAATGGTGCAGCAGTGAATCGTTCCACGGCGGGCACGGCCCGTCGTAGCCGAGGTAGTCGCCCGCCATGTCCGGGTCGGACGCAAACCAGCCGGTGTAATCGTTGCGGCCCTGGCGCGAACCGGCCGGTCCGGCGGGATCGCGCTTGCCGTGCGGCGTGATGCCGTCGCTGCACGCGCCTGCGGCAATCTCGTTGCAATCGGGCGGAATGTCGATCATCAGCCAATGCGCGAAATCCACGCGCGGCAGATCGGCAGGAACCGTGCGGCCGGCCTGATTCACGTCATCGCCCTTGCTCGGCACGTCGCCGTCGATGCATGCCAGCGCAAAGGATTTGGTGCCGGCCGGGGCGTCCCGCCAGGCCAGGTGCGGATTGCGGTTGCCGGAAAGCACGCACGGCTCGCCGTTTTCACCGGGCTTGCCGAATGCGAACTGGGCGGGGATACCGGTGTCGTTGTGAAAACTGTCGCTGCGGATTTGCATGAGGTTCCTTTATCGGAAATCGTGAAGTCGAAGAGCCATCCCCTCTCGCGTGCCCAGCGTCATTTCGCGCGCATTCGGCACCGACGCGCTGTAAATGGAAACGTGGAAACCCGGCGGAACCTTCAGGCGCTGCGGCAGCGGCGTGGCGGGACCCGCGAATCCGGCGCCCGTCAGCGCGAGGGCAAGAACAACGACGCAACGCTTGCAAGCAGACACGGACGGCCATTCCTGCGCTATGAACCCTGGAGCCTACACGCGGAAGTGTTAGCGGAAGGCGAATGCCTGGACCATTACCACAAGCTGCGTGAACGCGCTCATGTCGGGCTCGGCGCGCCTCACTCCCGCTGCGCCTTCGAACAGATGCGGGGGCGCATCGACATCAAGATGCAACGCCCGCCACAGTGCTGTGCGTACTGCAGTGTCGTCGGGTGCGATGTTGCGGTTGTCAGACATCGCCGTTTGCCTGAAGGTTGATCTCGCCACCGATGACGTCGACCACGTCGCCGCCCACCCAGACTTCATCCGCGTCCTTGCGCAGGTAAACGCGTCCGGCGCGCTGCAGCGCGGTGCCCTGGGCCGCGACATAGGACGAGCCGGCGAGCCCCGCACCCATGAGCCACTGCGCAATGCTGGCGTTGAGGCTGCCGGTCACCGGATCCTCGTATTCACCACCGCCGATGAAAGCCCTCACCTCGAATGCCGCGTCGTGGCCGTCATCGTGTGGTCCCACCACGCCCAGCTTCAGCGGTTCCAGCGCCTGCCAGTCGGGATTGAGCGCCAGCACCTGCCGGGCGGAACCCAGCATCACGGCGCACCAGTTGGGACCGTTGTCCACCCACTGGTGGTGCACGATATCCGAGGGGGCGAGGCCGAGCGCGCGCACGATCTTCGCCAGTACCTCCGCTTCCAACGGACCGGTGCGGCGTAGCGGCGGCGCGGCAAACTCGAGCCGCGAGCCGTTGCGATGCAAACGCACCAATCCCACGCCGCACTGCTGCACGATGGAATCGGAATCGCGCGGCCGCCCGCCCGCGCCCAGCCACGCATGGCACGAACCGAGCGTGGGGTGTCCGGCAAACGGCAGCTCGCGCGTCGGCGTGAAGATGCGCACGCGGTAATCCGCTTGCGGATCGGTCGCCGGCAGCAGGAACGCGGTCTCCGACAAATTGGTCCAGCGTGCCAGCGCAGCCATCCGTGTTTCGCTCACCCCCTCGGCAGCGTGCACCACCGCGAGGGGATTGCCGCCCAACGGGTCGGCCGAAAAAACATTCACTTGCGTGAAGCGGAACGTCGACATGCTCTCTCCTGATGCTGATGCGCAAACGGGAAACGCAAGCACCCACGTGCTCGCGCACTCACCCATCCAGCGTGGCAAAGGCTTCCGAAAAGACTTCGCGGTAATGGCTGGAATGCCCGGGCGGAAAGTTGACCGGCAGTCCGCCACGACCCTTGCGCGCACCGCGTGCCAGCGGGCCGGGCTTCAATTCCGCAAGCCCCAGAAACACCCCGAGTCGCATCCGCATGTCCTGATCGCCCGCCGCCATCGCGGCGTCCGGATCGACGCGGAAACTCGGCAGTACCGAGGCCGCCAATTCGAGATGTGTGGCGGCCAGCCGCAGCCAGCGGGCGCCGGTCAAGGGGTCGGGCATCGAGAAGTCCTCCGACCAACCGAACCCCAGCCAATCCAGCAGCATGTCGTGCGGTTCGCGCCGCACGACCAGCAGCCGCGCACCCGGCAATGCGCGCTTGATCGCCGGCACCACGCGCGCATCCAGCACCGGAAGCCAATCCACCACCCTGACGGTTTCAGCCACGCCCGCGCGCTGCAAGGGTTGCCGGTAACGCCACGCCAGCCGGCCGAGGTCGGACTGGCCCAGCGCCTGAATGAGGTTCGCGTCGAAGGGCGCGTTCACGAAATCCGGTGCCACCTCGAAGCGCTCGCGGCGCACGAACCAGCCGGGCTGGTCGGCCAGCAAGGCCGCCACCTGGCCCACGCCGGAGCCCGGCAAGCCGCACAGGAACACCGGTGCCATGCCGCGCGCGTCGGCGAACTCCGGTTCGGCGGCCAGGTGTTGCAGCGCTGCGCGTGCCGCGGCGTCCAGCGCCGGCAGTTCCGGCAGACTTCCCGTGCCCACGCCGTGTGCGCTCACGAAAGCCTGCGCCGCATCCGGCCATTGTTCCAGCGCATCGAATGCAAGTCCCAGCAACCGCTGGTGGCGACGTCCCAGTTGCGGGGCTTCGTCTTCCAGCTGGTGTCGATCGATGTGTTGCAGGCGCTGCACGGCCGCCGCCGGATCGCCCGTCAACAGGGCATGGCGTGCCCGCAACATGGCCACCGCCGGGCGCGGCGAATCCGCCGCGATTTCGGCAAGCGCCAGGGCCTCATCCACGTGTCCGATGCTGTCGAGCGCCAGCGCATGCTGCGCCTTGAGATCGATATCGTCCGGCCAGCGCGCTTCGGCCGCGGTCCACACCGCAAGCGCCTCGTCACTGCAGCCGGCCCGCGTCAAAAGATGCGCCAGTGTGGCATGGGCTTCGGTGCTGTCCGGATGGTTCGCGACATGCAGGCGCAGCTCGTCGATGGCCTGGGTCGTGCGGCTGGTGCGCGCCAGCAACTCGGCGCGGCGGATGGCTGCGAGATGCAAGTCGGGCTGCGCCAGCAAGGCTTCGCCGTAACGTGCGATCGCGTCGTCATGCTGCCCCTGCGCGCGCGCGATGTCGCCTTGCCCCACCCGCGCCGCAGCCACCTCCTCGCCGCGCGCCAGCAATGATTCGTAGATCGGCAGCGCTGCAGCGGCTTCGCCCTTGCGGACGTGCACGTCGGCGCGCAATACCTGCGCCACCGGATACCCGGGCTTCGCGGCCAGCGCCTTGTCGAGCGCCCTGGCTGCGAAATCGAGCATGCCCTGGTCCAGCAGCGCTTGCGCAAAGTCGGTCTGGATCATCGGATCTTCGGGCGCAAGTTCGGCGGCTTGCGTCAGCAACTGCAGCGCGCGTTGCGAATCGCCGCGCTGCTTCGCGACGGCGCCCAGCCCGATCAGCGCCTGCACGTCGTTTCCGTCCGCGCCCAGCGCGTTCCTGAAGTGCTCCTCGGCCGAATCGGCATCACCGCGCAGCAGTGCAACCTGGCCCAGACCGCTGTGCGCCGCCGCAAGACCGGGGCTCAAGCGGCTGGCTTGATCGTAGGCCCGCGCAGCTTCGTCGAGCCGTCCCTCGCTCAGGTACATCTCACCGAGGGTATGCCGGCACGCCGCATTCTCCGGGTCGAGTTCACCGGCGCGCTGGATCAACCTGAACGCCTCGGGCAGGTCGCCGCATTGGCCGCGCAGGATTCCCAGCAGATGCAGCGCTTCCGTATTGTCCGGATTTTCGGCCAGCAAACGGCGGTAGCCGTCCTCCGCTTCATCGAGGCGACCGGCGCGGTGCAGTTGGACCAGTTCTTCCAGCATGACCGGGCTTTGCGGAACGAGCGCGCATTATGCCTTTATTTGTGCGACAGCCCCTGATCACCGCACGACCAGATCGATCTGTATGCCATTCAGCTTCCGGAACGTTCGGAACGACGTTCAGAGCCACCCCTGGCCGCGAACCCCGTGGCCTGGTTTTCCGCAACAGCGACTGCGATGGGAACGGATCGCTCCAGCGCCGACGCCAACTTTTTCGCGACGTAATCCTCGGCCCAGCTGGCGAGATGCCAGTCGCGGATGAAGCCGCAATGACCGCCGTATCGGGTGACGGTGAGATCCACGCAACGCGGCAATTGCATTCCGGCAAAATCGGACGCCGGGCAAACCGGATCATCCTCGGAGGCGAGGATCGAGGTCGGCACGCCGAGGCCGGCCAGCCGATTGCCAGCCACCGAATAACCGTCCAGATAATTGTCGAGGCTGCCGAAATCGGTGTGCCGCAACACCAGTGCTTCGGTGAGCGAGCGCAGCGTGCCGCGCAGTTCGTGCCGGGTGAAAAGTTCGGCATCGCCGAACACGCGCTGCTTCATTTTCAGGGAACGCCGCCATTTCCACATGAAGTAATCGTGGTACATGCGCGTCGCGTGTTCGAGCTGGAACAACCCGGCATGCGGATCGATCACCGGACACACCGCAACGACATGCGCCAGCGCGACGCCCGAATCCGGCGCCCGCAAGGCCGCGCGCAATGCGAAATTGCCTCCCAGCGAAAAGCCCACCAACGCCATCGGACGGGTCGGATACAACACCTGCACTTCGCGCAAGGCACCGACCACCTCGTCGATGCGGCACGAATGGAAGATGCCGCGATTCAGTGCGTGGGTGCCGCCGTGATCCCGGAAGTTGAGCCGGAACACGTCCCAGCCCTCGCGCAGCAAGCGCGCGCCGGTCTGCAACAGGTAGGTGGAGCGCGTGCTTCCTTCCCAGCCGTGGAACAGCACCACCAGCCCGCGTGGTTCGTCCGCAATATTTTGTGCCGTGTGGCAGCCGGTCAGGTGCACGCCATCGCCGCAGTCCACGGTGACCCATTCGGAATCGTGCTCCAGCCTGCGCGCACCCCTTCCACGCAGGATCCGGCGCAGGGCGCTCGACGCCAGCACCGACTGCAGGTGCGGACTCTTCAACCACCACGACGGCTGGAAGTCGTCGTCTTGCTTCGACGTCATGTGGCGATTCCCAGCACTTCGGCGATTTCCGCGCGCGCGGTATTGGCCATGCGGCGGCGCCCGCCTTCGGGATCGAAGACCACCGGTTGCAGGAAATGCACTTCGGCCGTCAGCGCCCGCGTCGCCATGACCCGGAACACGTTGTGCAGGAAACCCTCGCCCGACGTGAACAGCATGTCGAGCGCCGGCGCACCGTTGCGCAGGTAACGCAGCGCCACCGGTTGCACCGGCGCCGCGGCATCCACCGCCGCCTGCAGGATGCGCGCGTGGAATACCTTCAACGCACCGGCCGGCGCGGTGCCTCCTTCCGGAAACGCGGCGATGCTGCGGCCCGCACGCAAGCGGTCGCTCATCACTGCCATGACCGCCGCCAGCGAATGGGTACTGCCGCGCTGATGGAAGATCGTGCCGCCGCGGCGCGCCATCCAGCCGACCAGTGGCCAGTGTCCGATTTCTGCCTTGGCCACGAAATCAGCCGGGCGTATCGCGTGCAGCACCGAAATATCCATCCATGAGCCGTGATTGGCGACGAACATCACCGGGTCGTGCAGAGGTTCACCCACCCGCACCACGTGCGTGCCGCATACCCGCAGGAAGATGCGCGACCAATTGCGCAGCAGCGCGGCGCCGGCGGTGCCGGGGCGCGGCCCACGCGGCAACAGGAAGATCGCCGCGAGGCATCCCCCGATCACCACCAGCAGCGCCAGCGGCAAACGCCACGCACAACGCAACGCACCCAATTATTTCAAGCCGGCGTTGCCGCCGCGCCCTCCGCAAGCTTGTCGAAGCCGCTACTTTAACGTGAGTGCCCCGTCACGCGCAGGTTCCCCCGCTTCGGCTTACACTGGACAAACGTGGATGAGGACTTCGCCATGAATACTACGCCACGACGGGTCGAGCACCAGCAAACCGACCGGGGCTACATTCCGGTCTATACCACCGACACCGTCGAACAACCGTGGGCGGATTACACCCGCACCGAACACGAGGTGTGGGCAACCCTGTTCCGTCGCCAGCGCCAGGTGCTGCAGGGCCGCGCCTGCAACGAGTTCCTCGAGAATCAGGAGCGCTTCGGCATGTCGCCTGATGCGATTCCGAAATTCGAAGACCTCAACAAGGTGCTGAACGCGGGCACCGGTTGGGAAATCGTGGGGGTGGAAGGCCTGCTGCCCGACGAGGTGTTCTTCGATCACCTCGCCAACCGGCGTTTTCCGGTGACCTGGTGGATCAGGAAACCTGAACAGCTCGATTACCTGTCCGAACCCGACCTGTTCCACGACCTGTTCGGGCATGTGCCGATGCTGTTGAACCCGGTATTCGCCGATTACGTGCAAGCCTACGGCCGCGGCGGCGTCAAGGCGCACAAGCTGGGCGCCGACGCGCTGATGAACCTGACGCGCCTGTACTGGTACACGGTCGAGTTCGGATTGATCGACACACCCGAAGGCGTGCGCATCTACGGCTCCGGCATCGTCAGTTCCAAGGGCGAATCGGTGTACTCGCTGGAATCGGATGCCCCCAATCGCATTGGTTTCGATCTCGAACGCATCATGCGCACCCGCTACAAGATCGATACCTTCCAGCAAACCTATTTCGTGATCGAAGGCTTTCAGCAGTTGATGGATGCGACCGGACCCGACTTCACGCCGATCTATGCACGCCTCGCCCGGCAGGACTCCTTCGCCGCCGGCGACGTGCAATCCGGCGATCGCGTGATCCATCGCGGCACCGGCGAGGGCTGGGCAAAGACCGACGACGTTTGAACCTCGCCGAAGCCCGTAGGTTGGAGTGAGCGGTCTCTCGCGAACCCCAACGATGTCGCGCGTCAACGTTGGGCTTGCCCCGGATCAGGCACGCAGGTTGGGTTGATCCCGGATGCAAATCCGGGAGAAGCCCAACGCCATACCGTTGCACGGGAGCATGGGCGTTGCGCGATCCGGTGTTGGGCGTCCCCGGATCAGGCACGTAGGTTGGGTTGATCCCGGATCAGGCACGTAGGTTGGGTTGATCCCGGATACAAATCCGGGAGAAGCCCAACGTCATACCGTTGCACGGGAGCACGGGCGTTGCACGATCCGGTGTTGGGCTTCCCCCGAATCAGGCACGTAGGTTGGGTTGATCCCGGATGCAAATCCGGGAGAAGCCCAACGTCATACCGTTGCACGGGAGCATGGGCGTTGCACGATCCGGTGTTGGGCGTCCCCGGATCAGTCCGGAGCCAGCCCAACCTACGACATCGGACGCTGCACCGCGCTGACTTCCAGCACCTGCGCGATTTTCGATCCGTCCCAGCGGTAGATCAGGTGTTGGCCCTGCACACACGGACTTGCAGGATCGGGATGGAACAGCGCCGCGCATTCACCACCGGCGCGGCGCACGCTGTCGAACACCACGCCGTTGGAGCCTTGCCTGCGCAGCTTCGCGCCGAGTTTGCGTGAGGCTGCATAACTGTCGGGGTCGTGTTCGGCCTTCCAGCCGCCACGGATGTCGCGCAGCGTTCCGTGCACACCCGAAACGTAGCAGCGCATGGTCAGGTCGATCGGCGGCTCGTTCGTCGCTTCGAGAAATTGTTCACGGTGATACACGGTTTCCTCGACCGCGGTGTCGAACTCGTGCGCGAGATACAGCACGCCGTAGCTGCCGTCGGAGAACCGGCTGCCCTCGGGATTGACGTGGGTGAAGGCGGCCATCAGCGGAGTCGTGCCCGGCCCGCTGACGCGATGTTCCTTCGGCACGTTGGACAACTCGCCCCACTCCTCGCGCAGGCGCGGATTGGTCAGCGCCTCGATCCGGTACAGCGCATCCAGATCCCCGGGATCGGCGATTGCGTCGAACACCCCAACCGGTGGAAATCGACTGGGCACGATGCGGTACGCGCGTTGCCAGCGGATGCGGCGGAGGGGCGGATCGGCTTGCGGCATCGTGGCAGTATCAGCGCGTGGTTTCCCGGGTGTCGAGATTTGAACCCCTCTCCCTCCAGGAGAGGTGGCCGCAGACCGAGCGCGTAGCGCTGGGTGAGGGTGCGCACCCGCATTGCACTGAACGAAAACCGAACCCTCACCCGCCCTTCGGGCACCCTCTCCCGGAGGGAGAGGGGCTCAATATCATCCGCGTTGCGCGTCGAGGTATTGCCGCACCACGAACAGGTCGGCGACGTTGCCGGACAGCATGCGTTCCAGCGCGGACTTGCCGCCGAACGTCGGCGCGTTGTTGGGCTTGCGCAACCACGCGTCGGCGCGATCGGGTTGCGGGAACAGGATCGTCAGTGCCTTGAAGATGCCGAGCAGGTAACTGATGCGTTCCAGCGTGTCGCGGCCAAGCGTACCGTCGCGTTCGCGCTTCCACTTGTAGAAGGTCGATTCCGGCGGATCACCGAGCAGCTTGCGTTGTTCGGCGATCCGCAGATTCCAGCGCTCGGCCAGCTTGAAGAATGCGCGCAACCCCGGGCCGCTCATCGTATCCGCCTGCGTCGAATGGCGCGGCGGAGCTTCAGCGATCTTGTGCGGCGAAGCGGGCATGCCTGGATTCCTTCATGAAGCTTACAGCTACTTTACTACATATTGAGAGTTGCCGCACGGACACCACTCCGCCGATCAATCCGGACGGTCGCTTCGCTTCAAGTCCGGGAGCGGTCGCATCCCGGCGGTTCAACCGCCCGGATTGATCGTCACACCCGCATTTTTCATGCGGTTGTTGAAGGCGGGCAGCACACCCGATTCGAGATTTTCGAACCCTGCCTGCGCTTGCACAATTTGGCCTTGCAGTTTCGCGAAGGTTTGGCGTTGGACCATGGTGGGTTCGTAATCGGATCCGCCCGCGGCATTTTGTGCGCCCTGGCCGACCTGACCGCCCAGCCACCGCAGGTTCCAGTAAACCTTGTAGCGCGTGGAATATTGCTTGTCGTCACTGACGCGCGCTTCCGGGCCGATCAACTGGTTTTCGACTGCCAGTATTTGCACGTTGAGCTGCGCAAGTGCGCTGGCCGTGGGGCCCGATGCGTGTGTTTTGAGCTGGTCCTGGATTTGCCTGCGCCATTCCTCCATGGCGTTGACCATGTCCGAGGTCCGGGTGATGGCGTCCGCGATTTGAACCTGCAACGCGGTTGAATCCCGCAGCACCGCATCGCTCGCGGCAATCTTCGGATCCTTCAAGACCCTGAACGGCTGGACGTAGGGCTTTCCGTCGACGGTGAGCCTGACCTGATAATCGCCGGGTGCCGCGATCGGCGTGCCGGTGTGGGGAGTAACGCCCCAGTGGATGATGGTGCGGTATTTCTTGCCCTGATAACGCGGCTCGTCCCAGATGTACGGATTTTCGGGCGGCGTCGTCCGCAACTTCACGTCGGTGGGCATGTCGTGGAACAAATCCCAGTACGCGCCATTCAATCCCTTGTGCGCATCGAGTTTCTCGGTGCGGATCACTTTCCCCCGGGCGTCCAGGATTTGCAGTTGCACGGGCTTCCCGGGGGCGCTGGCGAGATAAAACTGGAATTGCGGCCGCGCCGGTTCGGCGGCCGTCGGATAGGCGCTGCGCGCTTTGCGGAATACCGGGCCCGGCTTGAACAGTCGCGTGGTCCCGCCGGCGGGCTGCTGCATGCTGCCGGTCTGCTCGAGGGTGGCAATGTCGGGCAGGATGTAGTCACCGCGACCGTAGGTGGACACATCGACGTCGTGCATGCGCGGCTCGATGTTGATCCAGGTTACCGGCGACGGCGGCAGGCCCTTGTTGAAGTGAACCCAGTGCTTGCCGCTGTCGAGGGTGTAGTAGAAGGCGTGGCCGGTGCCGGCGAACAGCATGCCTTCGCGATTCGGGTTTTCGGCGATGGAGAGCGTGTAGTCCAGCGGGTTGTTCGAGGGCAGATCGCCATCGATGTTTTTCCAGGTCTTGCCGTAATCGGTCGTCATCAGGATGTACGGCTTGTCGTTGCCCTCTCCCGCCCAGCGGAAATCCACGGCGATATACACCGTGCCTGCGTGGAAGTGCGAAGGTGCGATCTGGTTGATGTCGCCCCACGGGGGCAGCTGCAGATTCGCGGTGACGTCGATCCACTGCGGCGCCTGTTGCGACTCCGCGTCCTTCGTGTACCAAAGCTTGCCGTCGTTGGTACCGGCCCACAGCAAGCCCTTCACAATCGGCGAGAACGCCATCGACCAGACCACCTCGCCGTAATACTGACCGAGGTTGTCCTGCATGATGCCGCCACTGGGCACGATGCGCGAAGGATCGCGGGTCGAAAGGTCCGGACTGAATTCGATCCACGAGTGCCCGGCATCGCTGGTGCGCAGCACCATCTGGCAGCCGAAGTAGACATTGCGGGGATCAAAAGGATCGATCGCCAGGGGCGGAGTCCAGTGGCAGCGGTACTTCGTCTGGTTGGGTGGAGAGTCCAGTGCGATCTGCGACGGCGACACCGCATGCGGGGTGCCTTGCGTCAGATCGAAGCGGTAGAGGTTGTTGGCATAGCACGAAGACCAGACGATCCCGGAATCTTCCGGGTCGGGAATCGTGAATCCCGATTCGCAGGCATTCGGGAAATACTGGTACGTGGGTAGCTGTTCATTGGGCCCCTCGAAGCCGCTCCGACCGGGAGGGTTTTGGGGTTCGCCATTGGGCCCCAGCGCCCAGCCTTTGGGCGGCGGCGCTGCCTTGGGATATCTTGCAAGCAATTCCTTGTTGATCTTGGTCTTGCCGCGACGTCCCGAGTAGAACCCGTCGAAGGACTTCCCCTGCGGCATGAACTCGCTTGCCGGCAGCAATCCGTTGCCACCGGGTTGCGAAATGTCGCTGGACAGGCGCCAGGCGCCGTCATCCTGACGATTGCCGTAGATCCAGTACGGAACCTGGTTGTCGCTCGCGATGTGGTAGATCTGCCCGTTCGGCAATGCAACGGTGAGCGCGGTACCGGCGCCCGTGGCGATTTGTGCGCCGCCGTCGTCGGTCAATACATAGTGCGCGGGATCGGTGGGATCGATCCAGCCGTCGTGGCAGTCGCCGCAGGAAGCGGGACCGAACGATTTGACCTTCTTGCCGCCTTCGCCCGAAAAGGTCAGGCCGCCGTCGCTGGAGTAATGGTCACCGCTGTTCAACACCAGCACCCCGTTCGCATCCTTGGGGTTGGCTTCGATGAAGATGTAGTAACCGGCGCGCATGATGAGGTTGCGGTCGTGGCTCACCACCTTCCAGCTTGAGCCGCCATCATCGCTGCGCCAGACCGAGCCTTGATCCCTGGTCTGGATCAGCGCGTACATGCGCTGCGGATTGGATGGCGCGATGCTGACGTCGATCTTGCCCAGCGGAGGTGTCGGCAATCCGCGGGTCAGGTGTTTCCAGGTGCGTCCGTTGTCGTGCGAAATATGGACGCCGCTGCCCGGTCCGCCACTGTCTTCGGCCCAGGTACGTCCCGTCACCTGCCACGTACCGGCCAGAACGGTGTCGGGATTGGCCGGATCCATGCTCAATCCGCTGCAACCCGTGTGCGCGTTGACGAACAAGGTTCGTTTCCAGGTCTTGCCGCCATCGGTGGTGCGGTAAACGCCGCGCTCCTGCTGCGGGCCGTTGCCGCGTCCCTCGGCGCACACCAATACGTTGTTCGGGTTCCCGGGGTTGATGATGATGCGCGCGATGCGGCCGGTATTGACCAGACCCATGTGCTGCCACGTTTTCCCGGCGTCGGTGGACTTGTACACGCCATCGCCCCAGATGTCGCTGGGGCGTATGAACCACGGTTCGCCTGTGCCCACCCAAACAGTGTTGGAATCGGAGCGTGCCACCGCGATCGCGCCGATCGCGGCGGTGTCCTGATCGTCAAAAATCGGCAGGAAGGTGTGCCCGCCATCCGTGGACTTCCACAACCCACCCGACGCCGCGCCCAGGTAGTAAGTCGAATCGTTGCCCGGAATGCCTGCAACCGACGCGATGCGCCCCCCTGCAGGCGGACCCATGTAGTGGAATTGCAACGGAGGCGGCGTCGTGGTCTTCGGTGGAGCGTGCGACCTGGATTGAGCCAGTGCCGGCAGGCTCGTGACCATGAACATCGCCAGCATTGCCAGCGAGGCGATCCAGGCTGCAGGTGAAAAGCAGCGAAAAAATTTGCGAAAGATGGTCATGGTTCGGTTCTCCACGAAAAACCTGCGTTCGGCAACTGATTTCAGCTTGTGTGTCGCGCGCCGTATGCGTCGGACGCGCAGCATGGCTCAACCCTCGTCCGTATCCAGCGCGATTTGCGAAGCCGGCAGCCCGGTGCGCCCGCCCCGGTAATAGGCAACCAGCGCGATCACCGCCACCAGCAACGAATCCCAGGGTCCCGAGACGATTGCCAGGCCGCCGAAGCTGCCCAGCCACGAAGCCGCGATCATCAGCAGGTAGAAACCGATCAGCCACAGCGAGCAGCGCACGTCACGCGCAAGTGCATCGCGGTCCACGCGGCGCCATGCCTGGTACGCGACGTACAACGCGAACAGCACGACCTGCAACCCCAGCAGCCAACACAGCACGCCCCAGCCGGACCAGTAAACGATCAGCGCCGCGACCACGAAGGACAGTGGCCCCAGCACCGCGAAACCGCGCACGCGGAACGGCCGCGGCATGCCGGGCGCGCTGCGCCGCAACGCGGCGACGGTGACCGGCGCGACCGCGTAGCTCATGACCAGCGCAGCCGAGACGACCTTGATCATCGCCGACCATGACGGGAACGGCAGCATCCAGAACACTGCCAGCGCGAGCGTAAGCCACAACGCCGGGCGCGGAATGCCGGACTTCGCATCGACCCGCGTGAACAGCCGGAAGAAGGTGCCGCCGCGCGCCCAGCCATAGACCACGCGCGGCGTCGCATTCATGTAGATGTTGCCGCAGCCGCTGGGCGAGATCACCGCGTCGCACACCACCAGCAACGACAGCCAGCCGAGGCCCAGCGCCATCGCGATGTCGTGGAACGGCAGCGCGAACAGCTTGTCGATGCCGCGCCAGCCGTGCGCCAACATCGTGCCGGGCACGGCGCCGAGGAAGGCAACCTGCAACAGAAGATAGATGCCGGTGGACAGCAACACCGACAGGATCAGCGCGATCGGGATGCTGCGCTGTGGATTGCGCACCTCGCCCGCCACCGACACGATCGGCGTCAACCCGAGATAGGCGAAGATGATGCCGCCGGCGGACACCGCGCCCGCGACCCCGGCGAAACCGAACGGCGCGAAACCGTGCACGCTCAGATTGTCCCGGCGGAAAAAACACAGCAGCGCCACGATCACCGCCAGCGGCACCACGAACTTGAACACGCTGACCAGGTTGTTGGCGCGCGCGAAGGTCTTCACGCTGAAATAGTTCAGCAGGAAGAATATCCCGAGGATCGCAAGCTGCACCCACCAACCCAGCGCCGTCGGCGATTGCGAACCGGGCTGCGTCAGTTGCGGCAACCACGCGGACGCGTATTGCCGGCACGCCTCGACCTCGATCGCGATCAGGCTGGAAAACGCGATCAGCGTGATCAGGCCCATCAAATAACCGAGCAACGCGCCATGCGAATACACCGGATAGCGCACCACGCCGCCGGAGCGCGGCAACGCGGCACCGAGTTCGCAATACACCAGTCCGAGCAGCAGCACCGCGGCGCCGCCGATCAGCCACGACACGATGCCCGCGGGCCCGGCGATCGCCGCGACGTAACTGGCCGAGAACAGCCAGCCGGAACCGAAAATCGCACCGAGTCCGATGAAGGTGAGATCGACCAGGCTGAGGTTGCGCTTGAAGCCTGCCCGTTTCGGCTCCGCGACGCCGGCCTTTCCCGATGACGGATTCGCCAGCATCGGGTCAACCCGCGTTGCCGCGCACGCCGACGCGCGTCGTCGGCAAAGGTGTCGACCACTCCGGCGGCCATGCCATCACGACTGCCCTGCGTTGCATGACCCTCTCCCGCCCGGATTCCCGCAACGATAGCGTCGCCCATGCCGCCGCGCGCATCTGCCGAAGGTCATTCGACGCGCTGGCGCGGCACGCCGGTCTGGGTGAGATAGGCGTCCAGTCCGCGCCCGGGCGTTTCGGCGAAGATTTCGCCGGTGGCAATGAATTGCATGCGGTCGGGCCGGAAATTGCGGAAGTCCTGGCGCATCCGGCACCAGGCGCCCAAGGTCCATACATGGCCCCAACATGCCAGGCACAGCGGCTCGATCTCGCGCTGGCTGCCGGCGCCGGCTTCGTCGCGATAATCGACTCTCAGCACGCGCCGCGCGGAAATGGCCTCATGCAACGCGTCGATCGCGCCCGTGCGGGCCTCGTACCAGCGTCGCGGCACGAACACCCGCGAACGGTCCGCACGGCCCCGCAACTCGGCAGGCAACACCGCGTCGATCTTCAGCATCGCCGCCTGCGCACCCCTGGCCAGCTGTTCGCCCGCGAACGCACGCACGAAGCGCGTGCCCACCACCAGTGCTTCCAGTTCTTCGGCGGTGAACATCAGTGGCGGAATGTCCGAACCCTTGCGCAACAGGTAACCGACGCCGGCCTCGCCCTCGATGGCCACGCCCGAGGTCTGCAGGTCGGCGACATCGCGATACACGGTGCGCAGCGACACACCCAGCGTCTCGGCAAGCCGCCGCGCGGGCAACGCGGTGCGGCGTCCCTGGAGCGCATGGATGATCAGGAACAGGCGGTCGGCGCGGCGCATGCGCGCATCATCACCGATCGCCCATCGAACGGCCAGCGATGAGCGGCGCTCAATCCCGGGGTGGCTTCGACGATGCGCTGCGCAGCAGTTGCCCGACGCCGAACCAGTCCCAGTAGATACGGTGGTGCCGGATGCGCCCCGCGTCGAGATCCATCACCTCGACAAGCCCGATCTGATCGCCATCCGGTGCCACGCGCGGATATTCCCAGGTCAAGCGTGAGCCGTCGAAGAAATACCGGTCCTTCTGCCGATGCCAGCGCACCAGTTCGTTGGGTCGCCTGCGACCGCCTTCCTCGAAAAAATGCCGCAGCGCCGCGTGCCCCTGCAAGGCGCCGCGCTCGACGCCGAGGATGGCGGGAATCAGCGGCGTCTCGAGTACCGCGTCCTCGGCATACAAGGAGAGCAGGCCGTCCACGTCGCGTTCGCGCGCATACCGGTCCCACAACACGTAGATCCGTTCGCCATCATCGCGAAAATCCATCGCTCACCTCCGCAGCGGCGGTCTCACGCGAGTCCCATCTTCGTCGCCAGGGCTGCATCGGCCTTGAGCGCGCGCTGCTCGGCCGGCCGCGCCATCACCCGTGCAATGTAATCGGCGATGACCGGCGTGGCCTCGACCACCCCGAAGCCGGTGACCCATCGCAATGCGTTGCCCCACAAGACATCGGCGGCGCTGAAGCGTTCGCCCAGCAGCCACGGACCGGGCTTGAGCGCCTGCGTGATGGCGGCGAGGGTGGTGTCGTAATCGGCATACGGCGATTGCGCCCGCGGTGCCGGCTCGCGTTTCATCGCCCGATCGCCTATCGCCGGCTCGAAACAGGCCGCGTAGAAAACCAGCCAACGCAGCCAGGTGCCGCGAGCGGGGTCGTCCAGCGCCGGCGCCAGGCCTGCTTCGCGGTACAGGTCGGCAAGGTAGATGAAGATGGCCACGGTTTCGGTCACCACCACGCCATCGTGGCGGATGGCCGGCACTTTGCCCATCGGGTTGATGGCGCGGTACTCGGGCGACAGTTGCTCGTTGTTGCGGAAGTCGATCACGCATGGCTCGAACGTCGCGCCGAGTTCCTCCAGCAGCGCGCGCGTCACGGCCGCGCGACTATGCGGATTGTGGAAAAAAACCAGATCGGTGGGCGGATTCATTTGAAGTTCCAGGTCGATGGGATGCCTATGCTGACGCCCGTCTGCTGACAACGTGCTGTCAGCACAGACCGCTCTGCAAATCGTCGAGCCGCGGGCTTCGTATGCCACCCGCCACCAGGCGCCGCTGCGGAGCCGGACCGACCGGCCCCGCTTCAGACCCGCCCCGTCACCGGAATCAGCGCGCCGGTGATCGCGGACGCCTGGTCGGACAACAGAAACACGATCACGTCGGCGAGCTGCGCGGGCCTCACCCATTTGCCGAAATCCGACTTGGGCATGTCACGGCGGTTGGGCGGGGTGTCGATGATCGAGGGCAATACCGCATTCACGGTGATGCCGCGCGGCTTCAATTCCTCGGCCAGCGATTCGGTGAAACGCATGACGCCCGATTTGGACGCGGTGTACGCGCCCACGCCGGCGCCAGCCTTGAACGCCGATGCCGCGCCGATATTGACGATGCGCCCGCCGTCGGGCAGGTGCGCCAGCGCGGCCTTGCTCGCCGCGACCGCGGTGCGCAGGTTGACGCGGTACAAAAGATCCCAGGTTTCCGGGCCGCCGTCTGCCAGCGTTTCAAAGCGGAACGTGCCGGCGACGTTGACCAGCGCGTCAAGGCCGCCCAAGGCTTTCGCGGCGGCGTCGATCGCCGTTTTCGCCTGGGCCGTGTCGGCAAGATCGACGCTGCCGAACGCCTGGACGCCGTGCGTGTCCGCGGGGGCGTCGGCGCGGTCGATCGCGGCGACCCTGGCGCCGGCGGCGAGTGCCTTTTGCACCACCGCCGCGCCCAGCGAGCCGAAAGCGCCGGTGATCACGATGCGTTTGCCTGCGAGTGACATGGCGATTCTCCTTGCGGGTTGAAGGGCAAGCATATCGTGCGTGCACGCCGTGGATGAAATACGCGGCGCCCACATCAGGTCTGAATCGGGAGTAAGCTCGCGCGCTGGCGAACCGGAGCATGCCATGACCCACACCTCCGCAGACGCGACCTCCCCGCCATCAGCCGAAGCCGCACGCCAGTCGCCGCCGGAGCGCGTGCGGCGCGTGGTGCGCAGGCACACGCTGCCGCTGCGGATCATGCACTGGATCAACGCAATTTGCCTTTTGATCCTGCTGGGCAGCGGTCTGCAAATCTTCAATGCACATCCGGCGCTGTACTGGGGCCAGCGCTCGACGTTCGATCATCCGTGGCTGAGCCTCGGCGCTACGCAAACGCGGGACAGGCGATTGCACGGCGTCACCACGATCGGTTCGCACCGCTTCGACACCACCGGCTGGTTCGGCGTATCCAAGATGAACGGCCGGCCGACCGTACGCGGATTTCCATCGTGGGCGACGATTCCGGGACCGCAATGGCTGGCGATGGGGCGCGCCTGGCATTTCTTCTTTGCATGGATCTTCGCGATCAACGGCGTGTGCTTCGTCGCGTATGCATTGTGGACGCGACATCTGGCGCGCGACCTGATTCCGACCCGGCACGACTGGCGTGGCATCGGCCGCTCGATCCTCGATCATGCGCTGCTGCGGCACCCGAAGGGCGAGGCCGCTTTGCGCTACAACGTATTGCAGCGGATCGCCTACCTCGTGGTGATCTTCGGCTTCGGCGGTGGGGTGGTATTGATGGGCCTGGCGATGTCGCCGCGGATGGACAGCGTGCTCGGCTGGCTGGTGGATGCGGTGGGCGGCCGGCAATCCGCGCGCAGCATCCATTTCCTGTTCGCGATGGGCTTCATCGCGTTTTTCCTGATCCACATCTTCGAGGTGATCGTGACCGGCGTCGGCAACAACCTGCGTTCGATCATCACCGGCCGCTATGCGATCGAGAGTGAGGCTCGCGATGAAACTCATCAATAAACGCCGCCGTTTCCTGCGTGACGCACTGGCGCTGACCGGCGTGGTCGCAGTGGGCGGTTGCGACAAGCTGTCCGAAACCGATTGGGCGCCCAAGGTGCTGGGCACCGCAACCGGATTGAGTCACCTGGCGCAACGCTCGCTCTCGCGCAACGCGATGGCGCGCGAATACAGCGAAGCCGACATCTCGCCGGTGTTCCGGCCCAATGGCAGCACCAACCCGCAGATGCCCCAATACCGCGCGCTTGCGGCGAACGGCTTCCGCGATTACCGCCTGGCGGTCGGCGGCCTGGTCGCGCATCCCCTTTCGCTGTCGCTGGACGATTTGCGCGCGCTGCCGCAGCGCACCCAGATCACCCGCCACGATTGCGTGGAAGGCTGGAGCGTGATCGGCAAGTGGACCGGCGTGCAACTTTCACGCGTGTTGAAGTTGGCGCAACCGACGAAAGCCGCTCGCTACGTGGTGTTCCGCTGCTACGACCAGATGGACGACGACAGCGAATACTACGAATCGCTGGGTTTCGACGACGCATACC
>DASUJD010000058.1:0-68848 GCA_036279455.1 Rhodanobacteraceae bacterium
CGGCCGGGTACCGCGAAAAGCTCGGCAGCTTCCTCGATTCGCTGCGGCGGCATCCGCGGGCGGCGCCGCAACCCGGCCTGTTCGACCTGCTGGCGCGCTCGCTGGACACGGTGCAGGAGACCATCACCCGGCTGAAGCTGGCGGCGCAGCCACCCGACCTGTTGATCACCGTGCCGCGCAACGCCGGCGCCTTTTACGAATTCCACCGCGCCGACGACCTGATCGAACTCGGCCGCAGCCGCACCCGCGAGGCGCTGGCACGCTGGCAGCCGCGCGTGCCCGACGACCCGCGCGCGCCGGGCACGGAGTAGGCCGGGATTCGGGACCCGGGACCCGGGATTCGGGCTTCGGCCCGAGCGAGGCATCGCGTTCTGGTCTGGCGGGAGCGCCGGACGGAGAGCGGTAGCTTGGAGGTGAGCGCAGCGACTGCGGAGGCATGGATGCCGGAGCGAACATTCGCGCAGCGAATGGCCCGAAGGGCCAGCCGCAGGATGTGGCGAGTTATGCTCACGCACCAGCGTGTACGCTGTGGGTTGCGCTGCGGCGTCACACAATCTGCCTTCGCTCGCGATGGTTCTTCAGGGCTTTCATGGCGCAATCAACCCACCCGCTTACCAATAGAGCCGGAAATGAATGACACGATCAATTCGGGCGTCGTGAAGCCTGCAACCGTCAACGCACAGATCGTGCCGGCCGGCACGCTGGACGTGCTGTCGCGTGACGAGATCGCCCGGTTGCGTGACGCCACATCGTCCGGATTGCACACCTTGCTGCGCTCGTGCGCACTGGCAGTGCTGACCTCGGGCGCGATGCAGGACAGCGCGCGCGCGATGCTCGATCAGTACCCGGATTTCGATATCCAGGTATTGCAGCAGGATCGCGGCCTGAAGCTGGATTTGAAAAACGCGCCGGCGCAGGCGTTCGTGGACGGCAGGATCATCCGCGGCACCAATGAGCTGTTGTTCGCGGTGGTGCGCGACATCGTTTACGAATCCGGCAAGCTGAAGTCCGGCGAATTCAATCTCGGTGATACCAGCGGCATCACCCACGCGGTGTTCGACATCCTGCGCAATGCGCGGGTGCTGCGCGCGCGCTTCGATCCCAACCTGGTGGTGTGCTGGGGCGGCCATTCGATTTCGCGCGAGGAATACGATTACAGCAAGGCCGTCGGTTACCAGCTCGGGCTGCGCGGCATGGACATCTGCACCGGCTGCGGACCGGGCGCGATGAAGGGTCCGATGAAGGGCGCGACCATCGCGCACGCCAAGCAGCGGCATTACGAGAACCGTTACATCGGCCTGACCGAGCCCAGCATCATCGCGGCCGAGTCGCCCAACCCCATCGTCAACAGCCTCGTGATCCTGCCCGATATCGAAAAGCGGCTGGAAGCGTTCGTGCGCACAGGCCACGGGTTCATCGTGTTTCCGGGCGGCGTCGGCACCTGCGAGGAGATCCTTTACCTGCTCGGCATTCTCCTGAATCCCGCCAATGCCAGCGTGCCGTTTCCGCTGGTGTTCACGGGCCCGGAATCGGCCGCAGCGTATTTCGAGCAGATCGACGAGTTTCTCAGGTTGGTGTTGGGCGAGGCTGCCGCCACGCGCTACCGGATCATCATTGACGATCCGGTCGCGGTGGCGCATGCGATGCAGCAGGGCATCGAAACGGTGCGTGACCACCGTGTCGAGCAGCACGACGCGTTCTTCTTCAACTGGGAAATCAACATCGATCTGCAGTTCCAGCAACCATTCCAACCCAGCCATGCTTCGATGGCAGCGCTGGACCTGCACCGTGGCCGGCCGCCGCACGAACTCGCGGCCGACATGCGGCGCGCGTTTTCCGGCATCGTCGCGGGCAACGTCAAGGAAGAGGGCATGCGCCAGATCGACAAAAACGGGCCGTATGAAATCCACGGCGATGCCGCCTTCATGCATGCGCTCGACACGCTGCTGCGCAGTTTCGTCGCGCAGCAGCGCATGAAGTTGCCCGGCAGCAAATACGTACCGTGTTACAGGATTGTTGGTGGAGATTGACATCTCCGCGTCTGGTCGAAGCCGCTGTTGTGAAAAGTCGGGCCAGGGAAGGCCGTTCTGGTGTCGATGGTTGTGAGACGTTCCCGACAGCCGAGTCACCTGCCGAAGCAGCGATCAGGGACGATCGCATTACAATGCCCCGCAATGCCCTCCATCCGCCCGCTTTCTCCCGAACTTGTCAACCAGATCGCTGCAGGCGAGGTGATCGAACGCCCGGCTTCGGTGGTCAAGGAATTGATTGAAAACAGCTTCGACGCAGGAGCACGACGGGTCGACATCGAGGTCGAGCAGGGCGGTATGCGATTGATCCGCGTGCGCGACGATGGCGCGGGGATTGCAGCCGGCGAGTTGCCGCTGGCGCTGGCGCCGCACGCGACCAGCAAGATCGCGAGTTTCGAAGATCTGGCCCGCGTCGCCTGCATGGGTTTTCGCGGTGAGGCATTGGCGTCGATCGCGTCGGTTTCGCGGATGAGCATGACTTCACGCCGCAACGTCGACGCCCACGGCACGCGTCTCGACGCTCATGGCAAGGGTGCGGCACAGCCGGCCGCGCATCCGGTCGGCACCACCGTCGAGGTACGCGACCTGTTCCACGCGGTGCCGGCGCGGCGCAAGTTCCTGCGCAGCGAGCGCACCGAGTTCGGGCACATCGACGAACTGGTGCGCTCGCTCGCGTTGGCGCGGGCTGATGTGGAGTTCAGGTTGATCCACAACGGCAAGCCCGTCAGGTTGCTGAAGCCTGCGCTGGGGGAAGCCGCGCAATTGCAGCGCACGGGCGAATTGCTGGGTGAATCCTTTGCGCAAAATTGCCTGCGCGTCGAGCACGCGGCGGCGGGCTTGTCGTTGCATGGCTGGATCGGTTTGCCCAGCGCTTCGCGAGCGCAGGCCGACCAGCAGTATTTCCACGTCAACGGGCGCCTGGTACGCGACAAGAGCGTCGCGCACGCGGTGCGGCAAGCTTATGAAGACGTGCTGTACCACGGCCGGCATCCGGCCTTCGTGCTGTTTCTGGAGCTGGATCCGGCTGCAGTGGATGTCAACGTGCACCCGGCCAAGCGCGAGGTACGCTTCCGCGATGCACGGCTGGTGCACGATTTCCTGTTCCATGCCCTGCGCGATGCGGTCGCGGATACGCGCGCGGGCGAGCACGCCGCGGCGCCGTCGGTGCAGCATTTCGCGCCAGCTGCATTCGGCGGACCTGCGGGTGCGTATCCCGTGCCGCCGCCACGTCAGTTCGGCCTCCCGGTGCGCGAGGCGCCAGTCGACGCCTACGCGGCGTTGCTGGCCGAACGCGAGTCGCAGTCCTTCGTGCCGACGGGATTGCCGGACGCCGAAGCGGCTGAAACGCCGCCGCTTGGCTACGCGCTGGCCCAGCTGGCGGGCATCTACGTCCTCGCCGAAAACGCGCAGGGCCTGGTGCTGGTGGACATGCACGCCGCGCACGAGCGTGTTACCTACGAAAAACTGAAAACAGCGCGCGACGCCAATCAGGTGCGCGCGCAGCATTTGCTGATGCCCGAGGCGGTCGCCGTCAGTGAACGTGAGGCCGCCGCAGCGGAAGAATACGCCGATACGCTGGTGACGTATGGCCTGGAACTCGGGCGCAGTGGTCCGCGTCAGGTCACGGTACGCAGGATTCCCGCCCTGCTGGATGGCGCGGACGCGGCGCAACTCGCGCGCGACGTGCTGGCCGAACTGGCCGAGCACGGCAATTCGCGGCGGCTGGAAACATTGCAGAACGAGTTGCTTTCAACTTTGGCCTGCCATGGATCGGTGCGCGCGCATCGACGGCTGACTGTTGCGGAAATGAACGCGCTGCTGCGCGAGATGGAAGCCACCGACCGGTCCGGCCAATGCAACCATGGACGACCGACATGGACACAATTGCCGATCGCGGAATTGGACAAGCTGTTTCTGCGAGGGAGATAGCAATGCCGGCATTGGATACGGGTCACGACTATCTGAAGGAAATCGAGGCATGGCACGCCGCGCGCATCGAATGCCTGACCGCGCCGGATGGCTGGCTGAGCCTGGTCGGCCTGGAATGGCTGAAGCCGGGCATGAACCGCATCGGCAGCGGTGCGGACAACGACATCGTGTTGCCGAAGGCACCGCCGCATCTTGGAACGATTGACTGGTCCGACGACGGCACGTTGTCGATGACGTTCGATCCAGCCAGTGACGCGACCGTCGACGGCAAGTCCGCCGCGCACGCCCTGCTTCTGGATGACAGCCATTCCGCGCCTGGCGTCGTCGCATTCGGCAGCGCGAATTTCATCGTGATTGACCGCGATGGGCGCAAGGCCCTGCGGGTGCGCGACAGCGAAGCTGCAACGCGCACGGGCTTCGCGGGCATCGAGCGTTTTGTGGTCGATCCCCACTGGCGAATCGTCGCGGACTGGCAGCCTCTCGACCCACCGTTCCAGCTTGCAACCGGCACGGTGATCGGCACCATTGAAAACCATCCCGCGCCCGGCAAGGCGGTATTCGAGCGTGACGGGAGGCGGTTCGAACTGTATCCGGTTCTGGAAATGCCGGGCGACAGGCAATTGTTCCTGGTCTTTGCCGATTTGACCTCGGGCAAGGAAACCTACGGTGCGGCGCGTTTTCTGTACGCCGACATGCCGCTGGAAGACAGGATCGTGCTGGATTTCAACAAAGCCTACAATCCGCCCTGCGCCTTCACACCCTATGCGACCTGTCCGCTTGCGCCACCGGAAAACCGGCTGGGTCTGCGGGTGACGGCGGGCGAGCTGAAGTACAGGAAACCCATCCGGTAAATCGGGAACCTTTCAATGCTTCGATGCTCAAAGTTCGGGACGTCGGATATACAACTGGAATCACTTCAGCGCAGAACCGGCAATGATATGGAATCGGCATGAACAGGGTCGTCATCGTGATGGTGCTGATCGCGGGAGTCCTCTGGCCGCTCGATCGAGTGTTCGCGCAACCGCCGAAATCCTCGGCGACTCCAGCGACAAACAGCACGGAGCTTTCCTACGCGCTCGGGTATGAGGCCGGACTGGATCTTGGGCATCGCAAGCTCAACATCGACATCTCGACAGTGCTGCGTGGCGTGCAGGATGGCTACTCGCGGAAAAAACCCGAATACTCGCCACAGGAGATGCAGCAGGTCATACAGGCGATGCAACACGAGATGATCGCCCAGGCGCGCGCGGCCTACGAAAGACTGGCTGCCGCAAATCTGAATAAGGCGAGTGCGTTTTTTGCAGAGAATGGAAAGAAGCGCGGCGTGGTGACGCTGCCTTCGGGCGTGCAGTACAAGGTGATCAAGGATGGCGACGGCGACAAGAGTCCCACCGCCGAAAGCGAGGTCATCTTGCAATACCGTGGCGAATTTCTGGACGGCACGGTGTTCAACAACACCGAAGACCGTGGCAAGCCGGTTGTGTTCCCGGTCAAGCAGATGATCCCAGGGTGGCGCCAGATCATCACCCGCATGCACGTCGGCGACCACTGGCAGGTGTTCGTCCCACCTGATCAAGCCTACGGCGTGCGCGGCGATTTGCCGCGCATCGGGCCCAACGAGGCGCTGATTTTCGACATACGTCTTTTGGGCGTCAAAACGCAGGATCCTCCTGAATGACTGCTGCGTTCGACCTGGGCAATGCCCGCGAACGCGCTGCCTTCCCCGTGCAGGTACCGGACATCGTGAAGCAGCTGAAACTCACCCGGACCATGGACCTGACGGGCCCCAAGCCAGGCTCGGCGCATGTCGACCGAACCAACCACCGGTGATGACGCGGTGCCCGTCAGTCCGTGCATCGGCTTGTGCCGGATGGACGCCACCGGGTTGTGCAATGGTTGCCGACGCACGCTGGCGGAAATTGCCCACTGGCACGCGATGAGCAATGACGAGCGTCGGCGCTGGATACGCGAGGTGCAACCCTTGCGGCCGCCGCCACTGCCATGACGGATTGGTTGGGAAATGTGAAGCGTGCGCTGCATCCACTGGATACGCCGCCCGAACCGCCCGGCTGGAATCACGATTTTCTCGCCGAGCTGCCCGGCGCCGCGCCACGCACCGGGGCGGCGGCGGCAGTACTCGTGCCGATTCGCGACACGCCGGAACCGCGCGTGGTGTTCACGCTGCGACGCGACGACCTGGTGCGCCACGCGGGTCAGGTGAGCTTTCCCGGTGGACGCACGGACGCCAATGACTCGAATGCCGTCGAGACGGCGCTGCGCGAAAGCCGCGAAGAAATCGCGCTGGATCCTGCGGACGCCGAACCTCTGGGTTATCTTGATTGCCTGGAAACCGTCAGCGGGTTCTGCGTGAGGCCAGTGGTCGCACGCTTGTCGGCCGGGTCGATGTTGACGCCGGAACCCGGCGAAGTGGCGAAGATATTCGAAGTACCGCTTCCGTTTCTGCTCGATCCGGGGAACCTGCGGCAATTCGACTACCATTCGCGCGGCGAACGTCGGCAGGTGTATGAATATGGAGGCGTCGAACCGCGCATCTGGGGCGCGACGGCTGCAATGCTGGTGAACCTGATGCGACGGATGGAGTTGTTGCCATGAAGACTCCAAAAAGCTGCTGCGCTACTCGCCACATCCCTGTGGCTCGCCCAGCGAGCCGCGTTCGGCATTCAAATCGGCAATCCTGCCGATTTGGTCGGCGTCACGCAATCTGCCACGGCTCGCGACGCTTTCGGGAGCTTTCAAATCATGGCTGACGTACTGATCGATGCAAAAACACTGGCCGCGCTGCCGCGGGAATCGGTGCTGGTCGCGGATTGCCGGTTTGCGCTAGCCGATCCCGGCAAGGGCGAGCGCGATTTTCGCGAAGCACACATCCCGGGCGCGGTGTACGCCAGCCTTGATCGGGATCTTTCCGATTCGTCGAAAAAAGGATTGGGGCGGCATCCCTTGCCTGACGTGCAAGTGCTTGCACGAACCCTGGCGCACTGGGGCTGGCATGAAGGCCAGCGCGTGATCGCCTACGACGATGCAGGCGGCGCGCTGGCCGCAGCACGCTTGTGGTGGATGCTGGATTGCGTCGGGATTGCCGCAAGCGTGCTGGATGGCGGCTGGCAGGCGTGGACGGCAGCCGGGTTGCCCGTCGAGCGCGGTGCGGTCACCCCGCGTGATGCCACGCCGGCAGGGCTGCACCTTGATGCCGCACGCATCGTGTATTTCGATGAGCTGGAAAAGTTGCGCGGACAGCCATCCGCGCTGATGCTGGATGCGCGCGCGGCACCACGTTTCCGTGGCGAAGTCGAACCCATCGACCGCATCGCCGGCCACGTCCCTGGCGCGCGCAACAGGCCGTTCTCGCAGAACCTTGCGGGTGACGGACGCTTCAAGCCCGCGCAAGCATTGCGCGATGAATTCTCCAAGGTACTCGGCGCGCACGACCCAAGGCACGTCGTCCACATGTGCGGGTCAGGCGTCACTGCCTGTCACAACCTGTTGGCGATGGAGGCAGCGGGTCTGCACGGGTCGCGCCTGTTCGCGCCGTCGTGGAGCGGGTGGGTCAGTGATCCGTCACGCCCGATCGCGACCGGCGATTAGAAATCCACGCCACCCAGCAGCATCGTCTCGCCAAGGTTTTTGCCGCCGCCAAGGATGTGGCCGTTGGAGACGTGCCGCAGCATCACCACGAAATGACCGTCCTGCCAGCCGGCGCTTGTCATGAATTCGAACCGGCTGGACAGCGCGTCGGTGCGGGCGCTGGTGACGGCCAGTTGCTCGCCCACGAACCAGTGGCGGTTGGCCGCGACGATGCGCACGCCGCCAGCGGCAAGGAAAACCGGGTGATGCAGATCGTCCACACGGGTGCGGCGTGAATCCACCCAGCCGATGGTACCGATGGGATCGAAATGAGCGTGGCCGTCGGGGGGACTGTCGCGAAACGCGCTGATGAACGCCGCGCCGGTGGTTCGTCCCGACGACGTCATGCTGGGACCGACGGTGAAATCGAGGCCCGTGGCCAGCGCCGGCGCACATGCCGTGAGGCAAACTGCCACAATCAACCCGGAACCGATGCCTTTCATGCGGTGCTCCTTGTTGCATTCGAATTGTGGATGCAAGAGGGTGCCATCCACCACGAACAAAGCCGTTCTGCTTGCCGAGATTATAATTGCCTTGACAATTAAAGCCAAGACAGTATCATCCTCGGCATGAAGCGTTCAGAAACCACCCCGGACAGTTCGTTCCAGTTGTGCCGCCTGGTCGGCCGGCTGCGGGCGGAATTCGTGAGCGCCGTCGAGCACGAGATGGGGCGCCAGGGCGTCGAACTCAATTTCACCCAATTCCTCGCGCTCAAGCTGCTGGGGCATGAGGAACCGATGACGCCGGTGGAATTGGCGCGTGCGCTGCACTACAACCCCGGTGCATTGACGCGGTTGCTGGACAAGCTGGAACAACGCGGCTACCTGAAGCGCGTCCCGGATCTCGACGACAGGCGTGCCCTGCGGCTCGAACTGACGACGCAGGGCAGGGCATTGCGCAAACGGGTCATCGGTTACTGCGATGCCGTTGCCGGCCGCACCTTCGCTTGCACCAGCTCGCGTGAACGCGAGCAGCTGCAACGTGTATTGACCCGGGTGCTGGACGGCATCCGTGAGGCGCGCAAACGACACGAATCGGATTGAATCCGTTTCCACCGACCCCATACTTCCTTTTTTCACTTGCCTGCTGTCATGACCCTTCCGGTTTCCAGACACCGTCTCGGCATCGTTTTTGCGCTGACCACCGCGGCTCTCGCTGGCTGCGCAAGCACCGGCGGGCTGCATTCGACCGCCACGCCGATCGTGCCGGACAGCCTGCACGCCGCGCGCAGCCTCGCCGGAGTGCAACTGGATGCATCGGCGTGGCCGCAAGCCGATTGGTGGAAGCAGATTGGCGATGCGCAACTCGACAAGTTGGTTGATGAGGCGCTGGCCGACAATCCCGACATGACGCTGGTGGACGCGCGGGTTCGCGAGGCCATGTCGGCGGCCAATGTGGCGGACGCCAGGCGCAAGCCGACCCTGAATGGCGGCGCAAGCATGGCCGGTGCGCGTGTGCCACCGATCCTGCCACCGCTCGCGAGCGGCCATTTCGGCGTCATCAGCTACGGTTATCTGAGCTTCAAATGGGATATCGACTTGTGGGGCGGCAAGCGCGCAGCGTGGCAGGCCGCTGTCGGCAAGGCGCGCGCGACGGAAGTCGATGCCCAAGCCGCGCGGCTGAAACTTTCGGCCGATGTGGTGCAGGCCTATTTCGATCTGGCCGGTGCGTACGCGCAACAAAAATTCGCGCGGGCGGAACTGCAGCGTGCGCAGGATTTCCTGAATCTGACGAAAAAGCGCGTCGCCAAGGGTATCGACAGCCGCTTCACGCTGGCACGGATCGATGGCGAAACCGCCACCGCGCGCGCGCATGTGGAGGCCGCCGACAATGCAGTCCGCAGCGGCGGCCTGACGCTTGCGGCCTTGCTGGGCAAGGGCCCGGATCGCGCGCTCTCGATCCAGCCGCCCAAATTGCCCGCGATTCCTTCCTTGGTATTGCCGAGTGACTTGCCGGCCAATCTGCTGGGACGCCGCCCCGACGTGGTTGCTGCGCGCTGGCGCGTGGAAGCGGCGAGCCGGGATATCAAGGTGGCGAAAGCGAAGTTCATGCCCAACCTCGGCATCAGTTCGCTGGCGGGTTTGCTCGCGCCGTCGGGCGTGAACCTGTTTTCCCTGCAGAACCGTTTTTACACCGTATCCCCGGCAATCAGCTTGCCGCTGTTCGAGGGAGGCGCCTTGCGCGCCAATCTCGCCGGCAAGGATGCAGCACGCGATGTCGCGGTTGCGCAATACAACCAGATCCTCGTGCACGCGATCAACCAGGTCGCGGCCCAGACGGATGATCTGCGTTCGCTCGCTGCCGAGGTGCGCGACGCGCGCACCGCGCGCAGCAGTGCGGCGGATGCGTACAGGCTGGCGATGCAACGCTATCGTGCCGGCGTCGGCAACTACCTCGAAGCGCTCAGCGTGCGCCAGGAACTGATCACCGCCGAACAGCAACTGGCCAGGCTGGAAACCAGCCGCAGCGTGGCGTGGGCCACGCTCAATGAAGCCCTTGGCGGCGGCTTCCAACCCGCGAACGATGCACCGTCGCTCGTCAACACCAAAACCCAATCCAAGGCACGTCGATGACTTCTCCCATCAACCCCAATCCCGCCACCGAAGACGATCCGGCCGCGCGCCTGAAGGCGCAACGCTTGCGCAAGCGTCGCTGGTTGCTGCGTGGTTTGATCGGCGTGATCGTGATCGTCGCGATCGTGTGGGGGTTGTATTACTTCCTCGTCGCGCGTTGGTACGAAAATACCGATGATGCGTATGTCGGGGGCAACGTGGTGCAGATTACGCCGCAGATACCGGGCACGGTCGTCAGCATCGGCGCCGACGACAATGACTACGTGCACAAGGGTCAAACGCTGGTGAAACTGGATGGTTCCAATGCCGACGTGGCGTTGGCCGAAGCCGAGGCCAAACTGGCGCAGACGGTGCGCAAGGTGCGCGGTTTGTATTCGAGCGTGCACAGTTCCAGGGCTGATGTTGCCGTGCGCGAGGCGGCGGTCGAACAAGCCCGCGCCGACTACCGGCGCCGCAAGGGGCTGGCCGATTCCGGCGCGGTTTCCACCGAGGAAGTGGCGCACGCGCGCGATGCGTTGACCACCGCCGAAAGCGCGTTGGCCGCGGCCAACGCGCAACTGGCCACCACCACAGCCATGGTTTCCGACACCAGGATTACCTCGCACCCGGACGTGAAAGCCGCGGCGGCGGCGGTGCGCGCGGCATGGCTGGACGACCAGCGCACCACGCTGGTGGCGCCGGTGTCGGGTTATGTCGCCAAGCGCACCGTGCAGGTCGGCCAGCGCGTGCAACCGGGCATGCCGTTGATGGCGGTGGTGCCACTCGACCAGGTGTGGGTGGATGCCAACTTCAAGGAAACCCAACTGACGGACATGCGCATCGGCCAGCCGGTAACGCTGACTTCGGACGTGTACGGCGGTTCGGTGACTTACCACGGGCACGTCGAGGGGCTGGGCATCGGCACCGGCAGCGCGTTCTCGCTGTTGCCGGCCCAGAATGCGTCCGGCAACTGGATCAAGATCGTGCAGCGCCTGCCGGTGCGCATCTCGCTCGATCCGAAAGAGCTCGAGAAACATCCGCTGCGGATCGGGCTGTCGATGGCCGTCGACGTCAACATGCACAACCAGAAAGGCCGGATGCTTTCGCAGCAGTCGCCGCAACGCGCCGTGTTCAGCACCGACGTCTATTCGCGCAACGAAAACCAGGTCGACGCGCTGATTGCAAAGATCATCCAGGCCAACAGCGGCGGCGTTTCCGTCGCAGCATCCGGATCGGAGTCCGCCGGGCATTGACGTGCGGTCGCTGTCTGGTTTTGCGATCGTCCGTGATCGCGGCCTCGACGAATAATGATGCGCAAGTGAGCTCGATCGGATCATCACAAGCACCAGAACGGCCTTAAAAGCCACCGTCCATGGCCAAGAGCTCCGTGGCCTGACTTTTCACAACAGCCGCTCCGTCTCGACATTTCAAGGGTTCCATGGCTTCCACTGCTGCCACCGCGACCGGATTTGTCGGAGAATTCCGGCCTCCCAGTCACGGTCTTACGGTGGTCGGCTTGTCGCTGGCGACGTTCATGCAGGTGCTGGACCTCACCATCGCCAACGTGTCGCTGCCGACCATTGCGGGCAACCTCGGCGCCAGTCAGGACCAATCCACCTGGGTGATCACCTCGTTCACGGTCTGCAATGCGATTGCGCTGCCGCTGACCGGGTTCCTCACGCGCCGCTTCGGCGAGGTCAAGCCGTTCATCGTCGCGACCCTGCTGTTTTCGCTGTTCTCGATGATGTGCGGATTCGCCACCAGCCTCGGCATGCTGGTGGTGTTTCGCGCGCTGCAGGGCGCGATGGCCGGGCCGATGTACCCGATCACGCAGAGCCTGATGGTGTCGCTGTATCCCGGACACAAGCGCGGTACCGCGCTGGCGATGCTGGCGATGATCGCGATCTGCGGGCCGATCATCGGGCCCATGCTGGGCGGCTGGATTACCGAGACCTATTCCTGGCACTGGATCTTCTTCATCAACGTACCGGTCGGCCTGTTCGCGGCCGCGGTGGTTGCGTCGCAGATGCGCGGTCGCCCCGAGCACATCGACAAACCGCGCGTCGACAAGGTCGGGCTGGTTACCTTGATCCTCGGCGTCGGCGCGCTGCAGATTCTGCTCGACAAGGGCAACGAGCTCGACTGGTTCCATTCCACCACCATCGTGGTATTGGCGATCGTTGCTGCGATTTCATTGACGGTATTCCTGATCTGGGAATTCACCGACCATGAACCGATCGTGGACTTTCGCCTGTTCAAGCACCGCAACTTCGCGGCGGGTACGCTGGCGATGGTGCTGGCGTACGCGATGTTCTTTTCCACCAGCCTGCTGATCCAGTTGTGGATGCAATCGACGCTCGGCTACACCTCGATCTGGGCCGGTATCGTGTCGGCGCCGATCGGCGTGTTTCCGTTGTTGCTGAGTTTCATCATCGGCAAATATGCAACGCGCTTCGACCTGCGCTGGTTCGCATCGTTCTCGTTCCTGGTGATCGGACTGACCTGCTTCATGCGCGGCGGTTTCAATACCGATGTCGACGTCTACCACGTGGCCATGGTGCAGTTGATCCAGGGCCTCGGTGTCGCCTTCTTCTTCCTGCCGATCCTCACCATCCTGTTGTCCGACCTGAGTGGACGCGACGTGTCGGCGGGCTCGGGACTCGCAACCTTCCTGCGTTCGCTGGGCGGCAGCTTCGCCGTCTCCATCGTGACGTACCTGTGGGAACGCGGCAGCGCGATCAATCACGCCAATCTCGCCGAACACGTCAACGATTATTCCTCGCAGGTGCGGCACAGCATCGCAGCGACCGGCGGCCATGTTCGGCAATACGTCGCCGGCATCAACCACGAAGTTACCCGGCAGGCCGCACAGATTTCCTTCAATCATCTGTTCGTGGTGCTCGGCTTCATGTTCCTGGGCCTGATCGCCGTGGTGTGGTTTGCCAAGCCGCCGTTCATCAAAAAGAGTGCCCCCGCAGGGCACTGAGGGTTTCATGACTTCCAAGGCTTCCACCGCACCCGAGGTCGACCAGGAATTGGCCGAGGGGCTGCGCGAGCGCGAGGCAGCCGCCGGTTTTGGCGAATTCCGCCCTGCCAGCCTGGCGATGGCGACGATCGGCTTGTCGCTTGGCACCTTCATGCAGGTGCTGGACATGACCATCGCCAACGTGTCGCTGCCGACGATCGCGGGCAACCTGGCTGCGAGCCAGGACCAATCGACCTGGGTGATTACCTCGTTCACGGTGGCCCAGGCGATCACGTTGCCGATGACGGGTTTCCTGTCGCGTCGCTTCGGCGAGGTGAAGGTGTTCATCTGGGCGGTGCTGCTGTTTTCGCTGTTCTCGATGGCTTGCGGTTTCGCCACCAGTCTGTCCATGCTGGTGTTTTTCCGCGCGCTGCAGGGCGCGGTGTGCGGACCGATGTATCCGATCACCCAGAGCCTGATGGTATCGATCTACCCGCGGGACAAGCGCGGCATGGCGCTGGCGATCATCAGCATGATCACGGTGGTGGCGCCGATCGTCGGGCCGGTGGCGGGTGGCTGGATCACGGATTCGTATTCGTGGCGATGGATTTTCTTCATCAACGTGCCGATCGGTATCTTCGCCGGCGCGGTGGTGTTGGCGCAGATGGGCAAACGCGTCGAGAAACTGGTACGGGCGCGCATTGACTGGGTAGGGCTGATCACCTTGATCCTGGGCGTCGGTTCGTTGCAAGTCCTGTTGGACAAGGGCAACCAGCTGGACTGGTTCCATTCCGGCACCATCGTGACGCTGGCGATCATCGCGATAATCTCGCTCACCGTGTGGGTGATCTGGGAGCTGACCGATGAAACACCGCTGGTCGACTTGCGCCTGTTCCGGCACCGCAATTTCGCGGCCGGCACGCTGGCGCTGGTGCTGGCCTTCGCGCTGTTCTTTTCGATCGCGCTGCTGCTGCCCCTGTGGTTGCAGAACACGCTCGGTTACACGGCGATATGGTCGGGATTGGCGGCTGCACCGATCGGCATCATTCCGATCCTGTTGACCTTCTGGGTGGGCAAATATGCCACCCGTTTCGACTTGCGCTGGTTGACCGCGTTTTCATTCGCGGTCATGGCATTCGTCTGTTTCCGTTTCGGCAGTTTCAATACCGACGTGGATTTCATGAGCGTGGCATTGACCGAGTTGATCCTGGGCCTGGGGATCGCGCTGTTCTTCATGCCGGTACTGACCATCCTGTTGTCGGACCTGGATGGTCCTGAAATTGCGGAAGGGTCCGGTTCGGCCACCTTCCTGCGCACGGTGGGCGCCAGTTTCGCCGTGTCCATCGTCACCTACCTGTGGTCGCGGGGAAGCGTGGCCAGCCATGCGAACCTCGCCGAGCACATCAACCCGTTCAATGGCGCGGTGCGCCACGGCATTGCCGCGATGGGCGGTCAGTTGCAGCAGTACGCCGAGGGCGTCAATCGCGTGATCACCCAGCAGGCCACGCAGATTTCCTTCAACCATCTGTTCGACGGTCTGGGTGTGGGCTTCCTGGTCCTGATTGCGGTGGTCTGGCTGGCCAAGCCGCCGTTCATTGCGCGCGGGCGCGGCCCCGCGCCTGGCGGGCATTAGCTCCTGCTGGCCTGCGGACGCGGCATTGCAAGCAATCCGATGCAAGTCCGGTCGTATCGACGCCGGTCCGGCATATCGCAGGATTCGGGTGGGCAACCTTGACGATTCCCGCGCGGGATCGGCGATGGTCGAGGAGAACGGAACGCAGCGAGCCCCTGGCGACGGTGGCCTGGAAGCCGGGCGAGACGTCATCGAAGTGACTCGGGCGACTTGCATGCTGCAATGGCCACAGGCGCGGTCAAGGTCTTCGCGCAATCGAGGAGGACGCATCCATGATGAAATGGTTTCTGGGCATCCTGCTATTGAGCATGCTTTCCCCTGTCCACGCTGCACGACAAGAAGGCTTCACGCAGGGCGCGGACAAGGTGCGGATCCACTATCTGCAGTCGGGGCCTGCTCATGCCAGGCACACACTGCTGCTGATTCCCGGTTGGCGCATCAGCGCGTCGATCTGGTCACGGCAGCTTGAGCGTTTTGCTGCGCAGGGTGACCGGGTCGTGGCGATCGACCCGCGATCACAGGGCAAGTCGAGCATGGTGCCGGCCGGGAATGCGCCGGAGGATCGCGCAGCGGACATCCAGCGGGTCATTGCTTCGCTGCACTTGAGGCATGTGATCCTGGTGGGATGGTCGCAGGGCGCCCAGGACGTGGCCGCCTACGTCAACCGATTTGGCACGAATGCGGTGGATGCGCTGGTACTGGTCGACAGCCCCGTCAGCGCCGGCCCCGCCGACGTCGCGCTGAATCCCGGTTTCATCAAGGTCATCGCAGCGGGCATGGGCACCTATGCGAAAAGTCCGAGGGCGTATTCCGACGGAATGATGCGGGCGATCATGCACGCGCCGCCCCAAGGGTTGTCGTTCCAGTCCCTGGACGATACGGCGATGAAAACCCCAGTGGACACGGGTATCTCGATGCTGACGCAGGATCTGTTCACCACCGATCGCCGCCCTTACCTGAAAAAATTCGACAAGCCCACGCTGGTAATCGCCTCCGGCGAGAGCCCGCTGCTCGATGCCCAGCAGCAAATGGCCAGGCAACTGCCGCACGCGAGATTCCGGATCATCCGGAACGCATCGCACGCGGTGTTCGTCGATCAACCCGATGTTTTCGACAAGCTGATCATGGAATTCATCGATTCGCTTGATCCGAAGAGCGGCCAGTGAGTGTTCATCGAGCCAAATGGCGTGCGTCTGTTCGCAACTGCGGGTTGTTGCGTAAAACAGGGCGCATGCGACGAGTGCGATGACGCCGTGCCCGAAGTTGCGACAACCGTCTGCGTGCATGTTTTCTTCACGGGCGTGATGGGACCATCTTGCCGTTTCCATTCCGATGGCAATCTGGATGAGCTTGGGATGATCTGATCAAACATCGGTTCCGTCACTCATGCGGAGGCGGCCCGTGTTTGCAGGGCTGCAAGCGCGAACGCCGCAATCAAGGTTTCACGAAGTACTGGAAGAGAACTTGCATGTTTGCCGTGATCCGCGACACCACTTATCCCGCCGACAAGCCGCTCGGTCAACAGCCGGAGTTCAAGGCTTTTCAGGGCAAACACGCCACGCAGCCCGGCTATCGCGGCACGGTCGTGACGCATCTGGGAAACGGGAGGCACCTTACCGTGACCCTTTGGGACACCGCCGAGCACATGAATGCCGCGCGCGAGGCTATCGGTCCTGCGGTGAAGACGCTGATCGAGCCGATCATGACTGCGCCTGCAAAGCTGCTGGGAACCGGAGAAGTGGCTTATACGGATATTGGTTTCCGGGCGTGACGCACACGGGTACCGCATAGGTAGCGAAGCCAATTGTTACAAAGCGATTCGAGCGGCTCTACGTTTCGAGGCTGGGAGGGATGCACAAGAGAGCGGCGCCGTACGATCGCTCTTGTTCGCTCTGCCACGTCCAGGGATCGCAACGTGACTCATCCACCAAGCACTGTTGAAATTTCGGGTGAGCCTTTTCTGCGAGCTCTCTCGCCACGGATTTGACTTTGTTCGGCCCGCTTCCTCACCGAAACAACTGCTTCGCATTCGAAGAAATTGGACATTCCACGACAGGAAACGGACGGCCGGCATGCCCAAACCGGGCCGAACCACCATCAGGATGGCATTTGCCCGCCTAATGTCCGGCAGGCTTCTTGCTGCGCAACCGTTCGACCAACGCGTGTAGCGTGGCCTGCGCTTCGGGTGCAAACCAGCTGTCGAGGAAGGCTTCAACGGGCAGCACGGCGGGATCTTCGAACAAGCGCGCAAGATCATCGCGCGCCAGCGCGCGGGTGCTGAGCATGGCCTGGCGCGGCAGTTTCAGCAAAGGTTCCAGCCACGCAAGCGTGCGCGTGGCGACGTGATCGACATCTGTCAGCTCGTCGATCATGCCCGTATCGAGTGCATCTTCTGCATCCAGCATCGTGCCGGAGACCAGCATGCGTTCGGCGCGATACGATCCAACCAGGCGGCGCAGCGCGGCCTGGATGCAATCCGGCACCGTCAGGCCGACCTGCACTTCGTTGAGGCCGATCCTGTATTCGCCGCGTGCCATCACCCGGTAATCGCAGAAGATCGCGAGTACCGCGCCACCTGCCGGACTGTGCCCGGTGATTGCGGCAGCGACCGGGATCGGTGATCGTGCCAGCGCTGCGCACACGCCGAAGAAGTCATTCCAGAACGCACGCATCGCGTCACGGTCGAGTTGCAGCAGTGCGGGGATGTCGAGCCCGGCCGAGAACAATCCCGGCGACCCTGAAAGCATCAAGGCCGCGGCACCATCGTGCGGCGCCTGTTCGATCGCTTGCTTGAGCGCCGCGATCAATTCCGGGTCCAGTGCGTTGACCGGCGGACGCGCGAGTTTCAGTTCGCGGATGCGGTGGTCGTGTTCGATGATGTCGAGCATGTCCTCGTCAGCTCCCATTGAGGAAACGGATTGACCCGCGTTGTCCTGGGCACGTCCCCTCACCGCATCCCTCTCCCCCAAACGATGAAGCCGTTCGGGGGAGAGGGAGTGCTCATCAAACGCCCGATGTTTTACGCTCCTCCCGAGTCCCGAGTCCCGAGTCCCGAGTCCCGAGTCCCGAGTCCCGAGTCCCGAGTCCCGAGTCTCACAAGTCCTGGGCGGTCCAGTTGTAGCGCACGCTGTACGTGAGCGTGGTGCTGCCATTCGCCGGTACCGGTACGCGGAACTCCAGCAGTTGCGGCGTTTGCTTCGAGGGTTTGATGCTGGAAGACGTCACGCTCCACTCGCGCCAGCGGTTGGGGTGTTCGCGCACCGTCACCATCCGTGCGGAATCGCCGCCGTTGCTGAGCGTGACCTTGTACGACTCGTTCATCGTGTGTGCCTTGGCGTCGACGTGGAACGCGGTGCGTTCGTGGCTGGCACGCAGGTCGAAGCTCTGGCCGAGTTGCACGGCGACGCGCTGGCCCTTCGGTGTGTCGGCGACGTTGCCCTCGCCCAGCAGCGCCGGCGCGCCGGAATGATCGACTGTCCACGCGTGCAAGGTGCCGGCGGGCAGGGCATCAGGCGCGATGAAGGCGAGCGTGCTCGCGATCGGTCTGTCCTGATAATTTTGCGCGCCGTAATCATTGGTGTTCGGTTTGGGCGGATAACCCGAACCACCATCATCGACGATGTATTCGCGCTGGCAGGAAAGCTGCCGCTCCGGGTATAGCGGCGTCAGCGTCACGGTGCCATTGGGCAGATTCACCGCACCCTGCAGCGTGAAGCTGCGATAGTCGCCCAGCGATGCCTGCTCGGGCATCGCCGCGGCCGCCATCGGCGCAGGCGCCCTGGCCATGCTGTACATGCGCACGCGGTCGCCGAGGTTGGGTTGCCCTGCGACCAGTTTGATCGTGGCATCGTTGAAATCACGTCCGCTTCGGTTGGCGACGCTGGCTTCCGGTTTGAAATCCATACGGCAGGTGCGGCCGTTCGACAACGTCGCGGCGTAGGCGGCGCGCCAGCCGAGCCCCGACGTCATGTAGGTGAGGCGAGCCTTGCGCCGGCCCGTCGACTTTGCGTTCACGGTCAGACGCAGGCTGCTGCGGCCGATGACGGAACCTGTCGGCACCGTCATCGACGCGTACCGGTGCACGAAATGCACCTTGCCGTCCTGCGTGCGGATCAGTGCGCCACCGTCGCGCCCCCAGCCGAGCAGGGTGCCGTGCAAACTGCTTGCGCCCGCCCCGGCAGCGGTACCGCTGGTGAAGACGTCCACGCGCTGCCCGATCGCAGCCTCCAGCGGATGTATCACGCGCACCTGTTGCCCCTGCAGCACCACACCGGCAGCCGGATCCAATGTCACGGTCATCGTCTCCGGGTCGGCGGCTGCCGGCAAGTCGCCGATCTGGAGCTCGTGGGTCCCGGCGGCGAGCTCCACTTGCCGCTGTTCACTCACCAGTGCGTGGCCGGCATTCAACGTGCCTGCGGAACTGGCTGAAAACAGCGCGTCGTTGTCGGCGTGGTAGATGGTCAGGCTGGGTGGCTCGGCGGCGAACATGACGGGGGTGGCCAGCAGCGCGACGAGCGCGGCACAAGGCAATCGGCGGGGCATGGCGTGTCTCCCTGGTGGCGTTGCGTGCTGCCATCGATGATAACCGCTGCGCCTGAATCGAAGCGACGGCACAAGCCTCGTTCAAGTCGAGGATTGCACGCTGTCGAGCAGCGCCGTGATGGCCTCGCTGTCGCGTGCGCGCAGCAGGCGTGGGGCCAACGCACGCAGCGCCCGGTAGTCACAATGCGACAGCGCGTCGCGTTGCGCCAGGATGCGGTCCGGCAGCATGCTGAAATCTTCGAGGCCCAGCGCAACCAGCACCGACGCGAATGTGGTGTCCCCGGCGATTTCTCCGCACAGGCATACCTCCTTGCGGGCCATCCGCGAGCGTCCAATCACGTATGCCAGCATTCGCAAGACGGCCGGGTGCGCCGGCCGGTAGAGCTTGCCCAGCTGATCGTTGTTGCGATCAGCTGCCAGCACGTATTGGGTCAGATCGTTGCTGCCGATCGCCAGAAAGTCGGCGACTTCCAGCAATGCGCGCACGTTGATGGCAGCGGCCGGCACCTCGACCATCGCACCCAGCTCGAACTGGTCGGGAATCTCGTGACCGGCCGTGCGCAGGTCGCGCGCGCATTCTTCCAGCAACCGCCGTACTTCGACCAGTTCGGCTGCGTCGGTGATCATCGGCACCAGGATGCGCAGTGGTCCGTAACAGCTCGCCCGCAGGATGGCGCGCAGCTGCGTCACCAACACGTCCAGATGTCGCAGCGACAGGCGCACGCCGCGTATGCCGAGCGCCGGGTTCGGTTCGGATGCCACCTCCAGGCCTGCGGCATCGGCCTTGTCGGCGCCGAGGTCGAGCGTGCGGATCGTCACCGGAAGCCCGCCGGCGCTCAGCACGGCGTCGCGATAGGCGGCAAGCTGTTGTTCCTCGTCCGGCAATCCGTCATGTGAGAGAAACAGGAATTCGGTGCGGTACAGGCCGATGCCTGCAACGCCGAGTCCGCGCGCACGTTCGATGTCTTCGGGTCGTTCGGCGTTGGCGAACAGGCGCAGCTTGTGGCCGTCGCGGGTCAGGGTGCGGGTGCCGGCCAGTTGCGCGAGGCGCTGCCCCTCGCGCATGGTTTCGCGTTGCCAGTTGCGGTATTGGGCAAGATCCTGCGCGGCGGGATGGACGATGATTTCACCGCGCACGCCGTCGACCAGCGCGAGATCGCCGTCGCGCAGATCCTCGAGCACGCCTTCCACGTTCACCAACATGGGCAGGTGCAGGCTGCGCGCGAGGATCGAACTGTGCGAGTAGGGGCTGCCGGAGCCGGCCGCCACCGCGAGGATGCCGTGGCTGGCCATCTGTGCCAGTTCACCGGGTGCCACGCTCTCGGTCACCAGGATTTCGCCCACGCGGGTCGCGAGTTTTTTTTCCTCGTTGCTGGCCTGGCGTGTCAGTGCGCTCTGCACGCGAGCGATCACATGATCGACGTCTTCGCCGCGACTGCGCAGATAAGGGTCATCCATCTTGTCGAACACCGCGACCAGACGGTCGCGCTGGGCCTTCAGCGCCGCCGCGGCGCGGTAGTGGCCCTTGCGGATCATCGCGCGCAAGCCCTCGATCAGCTCGGGATCGTCCAGCAATTGGGCGTGCGCGTCGATGAATTCGCCGACCTCGCGTGCCAGCGCGCCATGCAGCTTGCGGCGCAACTCGACCATGTCCTCGCGGGCCAGCGCGAAGGCACGCTCCAACCGCGCGATTTCGTCCTCGATTTCCGAATCGGGCAGTGGCGTGAAGTCGATGCTGAAGCGTGCCGGATGCTCAAGACGCACGCGTCCGAGCGCCATTCCGGGCGCGGCGGGATTGCCCGTGAAGACGCGCCTCATGCGCCCTCGTCGAACTTGCGATCGAACAAACGGGCGACCGCATCCAGTGCTTCGGCTTCGTCCGGACCGTCCACGCGCAGCGTGAGCGGCGTTCCGATGCCGGCCGCCAGCATCATCACGCCCATGATGCTCTTGGCGTTGACTTCGCGACCGCCGCCGATCAGCCAGATCGTGGATTTGAAGCCCTGCACCAGCTGCACCAGTTTCGCCGAGGCGCGCGCGTGCAGGCCGAGCTTGTTGCTGACCACGATTTCCTTTTCGATCATCGGGACGTTCCGGGGCGGGAGTGATGACATCCCGCTACGTTACCAAAAGAAGGGACCTGGGACTGGGGACCAGGGGCCAGTCGAAAAAGAGGGTGGGGCAAGATGCAGCCATGTGCGCACCGGGACCAGGACATTGCGTGCCAGCTCCCGGAATCTCGTTTTGCTTCATCTGGCCTGCGCATCGGGCGCCGGGTGCGAAAACGCCAAGCAGGTTACGCTCTTCCGGTCCCCGGTCCCCGGTCCCGGCTCTCGTCACACCTTGTCGATGCAAATGCCGCCCCGTCCACCGCTGGCGGCGACTTCGGCCAGTTCGTCAAGCGGTTTGTCAGGGTAGTTGAGCACCCTGAGCAGCATCGGCAGGTTCAGTCCCGACACGCAGCGCGCACGCACGCCGAGACCGGCGAGCTGGTTGGCGATGTTGCAGGGCGTGGAGCCGTACAGATCCGAAAGCACCAGTACACCGCCGCCATGGTCGAGCGTGCGCGCTGCGCGGGCAGCGGCCGGCAGCACGGCGCCGGGGTCATCGTCGGCGCCCATTTCCATCGCGTCGAGCCGGCACGGCATGTGCGGCATCACATGCCGGGCGGCAGTGATGAGCGCGCGGCCGATCTCCTCGTGCGTCAGCAGCAAAATGCCCGCCGTCGCGGTGGTCTGGTCTTGACGGAGTGCGGAAACGTTGGTCATGGGTGGAGATGGGATGGCAGTCATCGGGGGCGTGCAAGTTCCGGTCCAACCGGACCGGTCAACGCCTATTCCAGTTCGCGGTGAAAGGTGAGCACCTGATCGCGGCTGGCCCGGTAGTGCTCGGCGAGGCGTTCGGCGAGGTAAACCGAGCGGTGCCGGCCTCCGGTACAGCCAATGGCGACGGTCAGATAGCCCTTGTCTTCACTTTCGAAACGTGGCAGCCATGCGTCCAGGAATCGTTGGATGTCGGCCAGGTATTGTACTACCAAAGCCTGGCTGTCCAGGAATTCGCAAACAGGCGCATCCTGTCCGGAGAAAGGGCGCAAGCGCGGATCCCAATGGGGGTTGGGAAGACAGCGCGCATCGAACACGAAATCGCAATCAGGCGGCAACCCGCGGCCGTAGGCGAACGACTCGAACAACAGGGTCAGCCCGCCCCCGGCGCCGCCGTAATCGGTGGCGATGCGGCGGCGCAACTGGTGCACGTTGGTGTCGCTGGTGTCGATCGAACGGTTGGCGATGGCCAGCAACGGATGCAGGCGGCGGCGTTCCTCCGCAAGCGCATCGATCAGGGAGCGGCCGTCGTCGGACAAGGGATGGCGGCGACGGGTGTAGGCGTAGCGTTTCAGCAGCACCGAGTCGCTGGATTCCAGAAACACCAACTCGGCGTCGGCGCCCGCTTCCGCGAGCCTGGAAAGCGCTTCCGGCATGCGATCGAGATCGCCCTGGCTGCGCACGTCCACGCCCACGGCGATGCCGGAAAGCGTGCCGCGGTCGCCGTCGGTCAGGGCGCGATAGAGCGACGGCAACAGCCCGGTCGGCAGGTTGTCCACGCAATAGAAGCCGAGATCCTCGAACGCACGCAGCGCGACGGTTTTGCCGGCTCCGGAGAGGCCGGTCAGTACCACCATGCGGGTGGCCAGGGGGTGCGAATCGGAATACGTGTCTGACATGCCGTCAACCGGGTTGGCGTTGCATGCGCGCGGCCTGCCGGTCCATGAAGATGCGGGCTTGATCGATACCCTGCGATTTCAACATGTGGCTGCGTACCGCGGCTTCGACCAGCACCGCGAGGTTGCGGCCGGGCGCGACCGGAATCGTGATCTGCGGAATCTTCACGTCCAGCACTTCGTGCACGCCAATATCGCCGGTAAGCCGCACCATCGCGTCCTCTGGCTCGTTGCCTGCAGGCTGCAGGCGTACGATCAGGCGCAAGTATTTCGATCGCTTGACCGCGGTGTGGCCGAACATCTCGCGCACGTTGAGCACCCCGAGCCCGCGCACTTCCAGCAGGTCTCGCAGGATAGCCGGGCAGGCGCCGTCCAGCACGTCGGGGGCGATCAGCGTGAACTCGGGCGCGTCGTCGGCCACGAGCCGGTGTCCGCGCGTGATCAGTTCCAGGGCCAGCTCGCTCTTGCCGCTGCCGGGCGAACCGGTGATCATCACCCCGATCGAATGCACTTCCATGAATACGCCATGCAGGGTGATCTGCGGCGCCAGCGCCCGCGCCAGCTTGTATTGCAGGAAGGTCAGGATGTCGTGGCCGCGACGCGCACTGACCCACAACGGCGTTCCGGTTTCCTCGGCGGCGTCGCGTAGATCGACGGGTACGGCCTGATCCTTGGTAACGATCAACGCGACCGGCTCCTGTGCAAAAATTTTCTGCACGGTTTCCCAGCGCTGCCGTGAGTCAAGGCCGTCGAGATAGCCGAGCTCCTCGCCCCCGACGATTTGCAACTTGTTGGGGTAGATGATGTTGAGGTAGCCGATTTCCGAAGGACGCCGCTGCCCGGCACCGCCGGATTGCAGCGCACGCCCGGCGCCGGCCTTGCCCGCGACCCAGCGCAGGGCCATGCGTTCGCGGATGTCGTCGAAAAGGTCGCGTGCGCTGAGTCGGTTCACTTTTCATCCCCTGTCCATCGAGGCGATGGACGAGGAGCATTGTGCCAGCACGCAGGTGTTTTTGTGCGAACGTGATAACGGCATCACGCGAGTGCCTGCATCGCGCGGGCGAGCAAGGCATTTGACACGGATCAACGCGGCCTGTGCGGATTCTTTGCGTATCCGTGCAAACCCGTGTCCGTGGCTTTTGCATTCCGCGACGCCTCTCCGCAAGCGCCATCGCGTTGCGCAAAAAGCCAGCAGGTCGTACAAGCCGCGTAAGTGCCTGATCGGCGTTCGCGCGCAAGCGTTCGCGCCTTGATCCGCCTCACGCCAGGTTGCGGATGTCTTCCCTGCCGTGCGCGCGGCGCTTGTCCTTGTGCCGACGCACCTGGGCGTCGAGCTTGTCGAACAGCGCGTCGATCGCGGCGTACATGTCGCTGTCGACCGCGTCGGCGTGCAATACCTTGCCGGTGGCGGCCAGCGTACCCTCGGCGCGGTTGGCCAAGCGGTTCTTTTCCACCTCAAGCACCACGTTCAGCGAAGTCAGGTGATCGAAACGTCGCGCGAGTCGTTCGTGGCGGGCGTCAACATAATCGCGCAGGGCCGGAGTGATTTCGATCTGGTGCCCGCTGAGCTGGATTTGCATGATTGGCTCCTGTGCATCAGGTGGTGGTGAAGACCGGGCCGATCCCCGGACCCGGCGTTTTGCAACGCCGGCTTTGAAGATTCCTGATCCGCACTCCTTGTGATCGTGGGTTATCGGGAAAGTTGCATGGCGCGCGCCGTCGTCCGCGCGTCTTTGTGGTTCATGTTTCATTGCGCCCGCAAGCGTTCACCCGAACTGGGGATACGCATCTGCTCGCGGTATTTGGCGACGGTTCGCCGCGCGACCCGGATGCCGCGACGGTTCAGCTCCGCGGTAAGGGTCTGGTCGGACAATGGCTTGCGCGGATCTTCCTCGTCCACCAGTTTGCGGATCATCGCCTGGATTGCCGTTGCCGATGCGCTGCCTCCATCCTCCGTGGCGATGCTCGAGGAAAAAAAGTGCTTGAACTCGAAGGTGCCGCGCGGCGTGTGCAGGTACTTGCGGGTGGTGACGCGAGAAATGGTGGATTCGTGCATGCCGAGTTCCTCGGCCAGTTCGCGCATCACCAGCGGTTTCATCGCTTCGGGGCCGAAGTCGAGAAATGCGCTTTGGGTACGCACGATTGCGCTTGCGACCTTGAACAGGGTGTCGGCGCGCGCCTCCAGGCTTTTCATCAGCCAGCGCGCCTCCTGCAGCTGTCCACGCAGCCAGCTGGCGTCGCTGCGTTGCGCCCGCGAAATCAGGCTGCAATAGTGTTGGTTGATGGAGAACCGCGGCTGGCAATCGGGCGACAACGACACCCGCCAGCGTCCGGCCGCCTTGATCGCGTAGGCGTCGGGAGCCACGTACTCGGCCGGCGCGGGGTCGAATGCCGAACCGGGCCGCGGGTCGAGTGCACGTATCAGGGCGGCGGCGAGGGTGACTTCGTCCTCGCTTGCGCCCAGTTTCCTTGCGAGCTTTCCGAAATCCCGTCTGGCCAGCAGGTCGAGTTCGCTTGCCACGATGCGTCGCGCGAGTTCGCGGCCTTGCGTGTCGGGGTCGAGTTGCTCCAGTTGCGCCGCAAGGCAGTCGCCCAGGTCCAGGCTTGCGACGCCGGTCGGATCGAAATGTCTTATCCGCAGCCGCACGGTCTCGGCTTCTTCCTTGTCGGCGGGAGGGTCCAGCACGCGCAGCGCCGCCAATACCGGTTCGAGACCGTCGCGCAAGTAGCCGTCGTCGTCGAGCGCGTCGATGATCGCCGTCGCGATCGCGTGTTCCCGCGCGGAAAATCCATTCAGGTTGGCCTGCCACTGCAGGTGCTCGCGCAGCCCTTCGGGCGCGGCGTCCTGGTGTTCGAGCGTGTCGTCATCGAAGCCACGACTGGCTTGCGCCCACTCAGCCACCTGGGGTGAATGTTCGTCCCAGTATTCACTATCTTCGCTCGCATCCGCCGACTCGTTGTTCGATGCGTCGGCCACCTCGTCCGTGGAACCGGAAACTTCTTCGTCGGTCTCCGCGCCATCGAGGTCGATCAGCGGGTTGGCTTCCGCAAGTTCGCGCAGCTCGGTCTGCAATTCGATCTGTGACAATTGCAGCAGCCTGATCGCCTGCTGCAACTGCGGCGTCAGGGACAATTGCTGGGATTGGCGAAGCTGGATGCCGGGTTTCATGACGACTTCAGTGCAGGGTCCGGCGCATCGTATACCACTGCAGGGCGCATGGATAGTGCATAGGCACGATTTTTGCTTGAACTACATCCGGAATTCGTGACCCAGGTACACTTCGCGTACTTCACGGTGCGCGAGGATCTCGGCCGGCGTGCCTCGGGCGAGTACCTTGCCCTCGTTGAGAATGTAGGCGTGCTCGCAGATGCCCAGCGCCTCGCGCACGTTGTGGTCGGTAATCAACACGCCGATGCCGCGGTCGCGCAGATGCCGCACGATGCGCTGGATTTCACCTACCGAAATCGGGTCGACGCCCGCGAACGGCTCATCCAGCAGCATGAAACGCGGATTGGCTGCCAGCGCGCGCGCGATCTCCACGCGACGGCGTTCGCCGCCCGAAAGGCTGATGCCTTTCTGGTCGGCAATGTGGCTGATCTTGAGTTCGTCCAGCAATGCTTCCAGTTCGCCGCGGCGTTGGCCGGTCGCAAGATCGGTACGCAATTCCAGCACCGCCAGCACGTTGTCCGCGACAGAAAGGCGGCGGAACACGGAAGCTTCCTGCGGCAGATAGCCGATGCCCTTGCGGGCACGCAGGTGCATCGGCAATCCGGTGATGTCCTCGCCGTCCAGCGTGATGCGGCCGCCATCGGGCTCGATCAGCCCGACCACCATGTAGAAGCAGGTGGTTTTGCCGGCGCCGTTGGGACCAAGCAAACCGACCACTTCGCCCTGGCGGATTTCGAATCCGCAATCCTGCACCACCTGGCGCGTGCGGAAACTTTTCTGCAGCCCCTGCGCGGTCAGCATGGATCAATGGATTCCCGTGGTGGCAGGCGCCGCAGCGCCCGTCGAGGCCGACGGCACCGGCGGCGCAACCGTCGTGCCGGGAGATGCCGGCGCGCCGGTTGACGCGTTCTTCGCGGCCGGCGACTTGGGCTGGAACGTCATGTGTACTTGTCCGCCCGCACCACCTTCACCGACGATTTGGCCGCTGTCCGTGTGGTAAGTGAGTTTCGCCCCGTGGAACTCGCCTCGACCTTGCTGCACGACCATGGCACTTCCGGTCAGAATCACGGTGTTTTCGGCAACCATGTATTCGATCGTGTCGGCCGAACCATGCACCATGCTGCCGTTGTCCAGTTGTTGCTGGAACCTGGCAGGCGAGCCGGTCACGATGGCGTGATCCCACTCGTTTTCATTGTTCTCGTAACCGATGGCTTTGGCGCCTTCGATCAGCAAGGTGCCCTGGCTGATCTTCACGTGGCCGATCAGGATCACTTTGCCATTGCTGCCCATTGTCGCTTGCTGATGGTCGGCGGCAACCTGGATCAGTTGCGAACGATCCGACTTTTTCGCGCTGGCACTGCTGCATGCCGCGAGGGCAACGGCAACCAGCAGCGCGCATTCAATCGTTTTTCCGGTTCGGCGTGAATGTGCCATGGACATTGGAGAGCAACTCCAGGGTTCGGGTGTTGAAATCGGCCTTCATGCCGACGCCGCGCAGTATAGAGCCGGGTTCCTGGATGACGCTCGGTGCGGCTGTCGCCATGCGCTTGTCCTGGGTCCACACGGTCGCATCGGCGGTATGGATCTCGGCTGCGGCAATGTTCGCGGCGGGCGGCCTGCGCAAGTCGATCTTGCCGATCAATTTGACCAGGTTGTTGTCCGAACTTATCCATGCGTATTGCGAAGTTCCGTACCAGTCGGAGCCGTCGCTGGCGACGAAAAAGTATTTCGGCGCGTTGACGTACAGCGCATCGCTGCCTTCGCGGCGTGCGAGGTGGGGTGCAGTCATCGTGAAGGCCAGCTTGCCATCCTGCCCGAATGCGTGCAGGGTGAAGTGGTCGAGCTCGTAACTCGCGCGCGGCGGGCCGACCATCGCGACCGGCTTGGGCGGCGGCTTCAGCCACCACACCAGCAATTGGGTGATTGCGGCGGCGATGGCCAGCACGACCAGCCAGACGAGGGTGCGACGATCCCTCACGTCGCCCGTGCCGCAAGGATCAGGTCGCACACGTCGCGTGCGGCGCCGCGGCCGCCGTCGGCACGGGTTTGCCAGTGCGCGGCGCGCAGTATCTCGGGGCGCGCATCGGCGACCGCAACGCTCAGGCCGCAGATGGACATCGGTCCCAGGTCGGGTTCATCGTCGCCGACGTAGCAAGCCTGTTCGGCGCTCAACCCGGATCCGTGCAACACGTCCCGAAGGCAACCCAGCTTGTCGGTCTTGCCTTGATAGACATGGTCGATGCCGAGTTGTTCGGCGCGCAGTTCCACTGCGTGGCTGATGCGCGAGCTGATGAGGGCGACTTCGATGCCGTGCTTGCGCAGGCGCTTGATGCCGAGCCCGTCGTGCACGTGGAACGCCTTGATCTCGCGGCCGTCTTCGGCGAACCACAGGCGTCCGTCGGTGAGCGTGCCGTCCACGTCGAACGCGACCAGCCGGATTCTGGCGGCGCGGGCGAGGATGTCGGCGGGGATGTTGGTTGGCTCGGGCACGGTACGCTGGCCGACTTGAAAGCAATCGCGGATTGTAGAAGGGGCGAGGGATGCGTAGCGAGGGCGCGCGGATCGACTTCTCGCGGCGGCGGCGTCCGGTATTCGCCCGGACTCGTTGCTGCTCGCCCCTCGACCCTCGCTTTCAGACCACCCGCGCGCGCAACAGGTCATGAATGTTCAACGCACCGACCACGCGCTGTGCATCGTCCACCACCAGCAGCGCGTGGATCTTGTAGGTTTCCATCAACTGCGCAGCTTCGGCGGCCAGCTTGTCCGGGCCGATGACCTTGGGGTGGCGACTCATGGCGCCGCCGACCGGGGTGGTACGCAGATCGACGCCGTGATCGTCGAGACTGCGGCGCAGGTCGCCGTCGGTGAATACGCCGAGCAGCCCCTGCGCGCTGTCCACGATCGCCGTCATTCCGAGGCCCTTGCGCGACATTTCCATCAGCGCTTCGGTCAGTGTGGCATCCGCCCGAACCATGGGCACGGCGTCGCCGGTATGCATCACGTCGGAAATCTTCAACAGCCGTCGACCCAGCGCGCCGGCGGGGTGCGAGCGCGCGAAGTCGTCGGCAGTGAATCCGCGAGCCTCCAGCAGAGCGATCGCCAGTGCATCGCCCAGCACCAGTGCCGCGGTGGTGCTGGCGGTGGGCGCGAGACCGAGCGGGCAGGCCTCGTTGGAGACGCTGGCGTCCAGATGCGCGTTGGCATCGCGCGCCAGTGACGAATCAGGATTGCCGGTCATCACGATCAGGGCGTTGCCTTGCCGTTTCAGGAACGGCACGATGGTGAGGATTTCCTCGGTTTCGCCGGAATTGGAAATCAGCAGCACCACGTCGTGCGGCGTGATCATGCCGATGTCACCGTGGCTGGCCTCGCCGGGGTGCACGAAGAATGCGGGTGTGCCGGTGGAAGCGAGGGTCGCGGCAATCTTGCGGGCGATGTGCCCGGACTTGCCCATGCCGGATACCACCACCCGGCCGTCGCAGGCCAGGATCAGGCGGCAGGCCTGGCTGAAATCCCCGTCGATGCGCGCTTCGATGTCCGCGATGGCGCCGGACTCGATGCGGATGACCTTGCGTGCGCTTGCCACCAGCGTGGCGCGCTCTTCAGCGTGCGGAACTCCGGGCGGGGGTACTGCAGTGCGCGCGTTCATGCGGGTGTGCTCCTGTCAGGGCCTGTCGATGTCACGTTGGGCAAACCGCATTGCTTTCGAAGTGGCTGCCGGGCAGACGCGCAGCTCGGCGCCGGGGTGGCTGCATGGCCGAAGCGTTCAGCCATCACGCAATTTCCAGTAACATCGCCGATTGCCATTGTACAGGCGGAGAACCGGCCTTCCGCGCATTTACCGGCGTGAGGCGGGTCACGCACCGGCCATCGGTTCGAGTACGGTTCATGCAATCCAACCAGTTGAAATCCTTGCTGGAAGCCGAATTTCCCGGCGCCCGCGTCGAGGTCTCGAGTCCTGATGACGTGCATTTCCAGGCATTGGTCGTGACCGAGGCCTTCGCCGGCAAGCCGCCCCTCGCGCGCCACCGCATGGTATACGCCGTGCTGGGTGAACGCATGGGCGGCGACGTCCACGCGCTTTCGTTGCGCACCTTGACGCCATCCGAAGCGGGGAATGTCTGATGGCCAGAATCGTGATTTCCGGTGGCACCCCACTCAACGGCGATGTCTGGATCTCCGGCGCCAAAAATGCGGTGTTGCCGATTCTCGCCGCCTGCCTGCTGGCTGACGAACCAGTCACCCTCGGCAACGTGCCGCACCTGCATGATGTCACCACGACGATGGAATTGCTCGGCCAGATGGGTGCCGAACTGGTCGTGGACGAGCACATGCGGATCCATGTCGATCCGCGTTCGACCAACCGGTTTTTCGGCCCGTATGAACTGGTCAAAACCATGCGCGCCGCGATCGTGGCGCTGGGGCCGTTGATTGCGAAATACGGGCAGGCGGAGGTTTCGCTGCCCGGCGGCTGCGCAATCGGTTCGCGACCGGTCGATCAGCACATCAAGGGCCTGCGCACGTTGGGCGCCGACATCAGCGTGGAGAACGGCTACATCAAGGCGCGTGCGAAACGCCTGAAGGGGGCCCGCGTCGCCATGGACATGGTCACCGTCACCGGCACCGAAAACATCATGATGGCGGCAACGCTGGCCAGCGGCACGACCGTGATCGAGAATGCGGCCGAGGAACCCGAGGTGTGTGATCTTGCGCATTGCCTCAACAGCATGGGTGCGCAAATCAGCGGCATCGGCACTACGCAGCTGGTCATCGATGGCGTCGAGCGCCTGCATGGCACCCACTACGAGGTGTTGCCGGACCGGATCGAAACCGGCACGTTCCTGGTGGCGGGCGCGATCACCGGCGGCAAGGTGCGGGCCAAGCGTACCCGACCCGACATACTGAAATCGGTGCTGTCCAAACTCGAGGATGCCGGTGCGCAGATCAACTGCAACGAAGATACGATCGAACTGGACATGGGCGGGCGCCGCCCGCGTGCAGTCGATGTCACCACCGCGCCGTATCCGGCATTTCCGACCGACATGCAGGCGCAGTTCACCGCCCTCAACTGCGTCGCCGAAGGCACCGGCGTCATCACCGAGACGGTATTCGAGAACCGCTTCATGCACGTGCAGGAACTGCATCGGTTGGGCGCCGACATCAAGCTGGAAGGCAACACCGCCGTCGTGCGCGGCGTGCCGCACATGTCCGGCGCGCAACTGATGGCGACCGACCTGCGTGCATCCGCGTCGCTGGTGATCGCCGGCCTGGTGGCGGAGGGCGACACCAGCGTCGATCGCATCTACCACATCGACCGCGGCTACGAGAACATCGAGGAAAAGCTTGGTGGCCTGGGCGCGCATATCCGGCGGTTGCCGGCCTGACACGCGCTCGCCGCGGGGTGGGATTCCGCGCCGGTCACGAGGAAAACACGGGCGCGTCGCCGCCAATCCAGACGTCGATCGGCTGCGCCTTGGAGTACAGGAAGCCCTGGCCGTGACGGCAGCCCATCTTGCGCAGCACGTCGCGTTGCAAGGTCGTTTCCACGCCTTCGGCAATCGCCGGTATCGAAAGCGTCTCGGCCATGGCCAGGATCGCGCGGATCATGGTCGTCCGGCCGCCCGTATCGTCCCTGGTGAGATCGGCGACGAAAGACCGGTCGATCTTGAGCGTCTGCAGGGTGTACTGGTGCAGGTAGGACAGCGAGGAATAACCGGTTCCGAAGTCATCCAGCGAGATACCGATGCCGGCGTGACGGAATGCGTGGAAGATGCGCTTCACTTCGGGAGTGTTCTCCAGCAGCGCGCGCTCGGTGACCTCGACGCGCAGGCGTGATGCCGGAACACCGTATTCAGCCAACAGGCCCAGCAACCGCTGGTCGAGCTTGGGATCACGGAAGTGGTTGGCAGACAGGTTGATGCCCACGAAAATATCGTCTCTTCCGACCAACGCGTTGGCATCGCGGCACACTTGTTCGAAGATTTGCCAATCCATCGTTTCGGATAGCCCGGTCTCTTCCGCGACGGCAAGGAAGTCTCCGGGCAGCAAAATGCTGCGCCGCGGGTGGCGCCAGCGCATCAGCGCTTCGTATCCGATCACGCTGCCGTCGTCGAGGTTCACGATGGGCTGGTAATAGGGCACGAATTCATGGCGTTTCACGCCCCGTCGCAGGTCGTTTTCAACCTCCAGCAGCGATACCGCTTCCTTGCGCAGATCATCGCCGAACACCACCCAACGGTGGCGGCCTTCGGCCTTGGCGCGGTACATGGCCGAGTCGGCGTCGCGCAGCAGCTCTTCGGGGCTCTGGTAATGCGGCGAAGCCAAGGTGACGCCGATCGACGTGGAGGTGAACAATTCCTTGGAGGCGAGCCGGAATGGCGCGTTGAGGTCGTCGATGATGCGAGCGGCGATGCGCCCGGCCTGGTCGGCGTCTGCGATGCCTTCCAGCAACACGCTGAATTCGTCTCCGCCCAGGCGCGCGACCATGTCATCGGGCTTGAGGCAGGCACCGATGCGTTTGCCCACCTGAAACAGCAGGTCGTCGCCGACCAGATGGCCGACCGAGTCGTTGATGACCTTGAAGCGGTCGAGATCCATGAACAGCACCGCGAAGCCCCGGGTCGGATCCGCGTGGTATCGCGCCAGCGCCTGCCCCAACCGCTGCATCAGCAGCGCGCGGTTCGGCAGACCGGTCAGTGAGTCATGCAGGGTTTCGTGTTTCAGGCGCGCCTCGATGCGTTCGCGCTCGGTGATCTGGTCGCGCAGATTGCGGTTCACCAGCGCCAGCGCGCGGGTCCGCTCGTCGACGCGGGTTTCGAGCTGGGCATAGGCCTGCCGCAGGGATTCCTTGGCGCGCATGCGCTCAAGCGCATTCGCGATGTGGTAGGAAACAAAGGTCAGCAATTCCTGGTCGCGCTGCGTGTAGCGGTGTTCCGGCGAATAGCTCTGCACGGCCAACACGCCGACCGTTCGTTCGGCACACGCCAGCGGCACGCCCAGCCAGCACACGGAATCATGGCCATGCTGCGTCACTTCGCCCGCGGCGCGCAGCCTGGCAATTTCGGAAGCGTCCGCGAGCAGGGCGCCGTGCCGCAGCGCGTATTCGGTGAGTCCGTCGCCCAGCTTTCGCGGCTGGCGGCTGTCGTCGTATTCATCCGCCAGGTACGGGAAGGTCATTTCACTGCCATCTTCCGACGTCAGTGCAATGTAGAAGTTGCGCGCATAAAGCAGTCCACTTACCACCTGATGCACGGTGCCATAAAAGGCTTCGATACTGTCGGTGGTGTTGGTCAGTTCCGCGATACGGAACAATGCCTCCTGCAATCGCTCTCCCCGTTGACGCTCGAGCACCTGTTGTTGCAGCGCCTCGGTGCGTTCGCTGACGCGGCGTTCCAGTTCGACGCGTGCCAGGCGTCTTTCCAGTGCGGTCTGGATGTGCTGGGCCACGAAAATCAGCAGCGTCTTGTCCTGATCGGTGTAATGGTGCGCTTCGTCGTAGCTTTGAACCACTACGCAGCCGACGACTTTGCCATCGTGCAGCAGCGGTACGCCCAGCCAGTCCACCGGGTCCGAGCCCGAAAACTTGAACGGCCCGTCGACTTTTCGCACGTCCACTTGTCGCGCGATGGACTGCATCGAGCCCATCAGCGGCTTGCCTTCACGGATCAGGTACCACGTGGGGCCATGCGGCAGGTCCGCCATCGACACGTCTCTGGTCGTGAAGGGCAGCTGTGTATCCTTGCTGTCGGCCCAGTACGAGAAGTGCACACTGTCGTGCTCCTCATCGTACATTGCGATGAAGAAGTTCTCCGCATACATCAATGTGCCGACTATGCCGTGCAGGGTGTGGAACATCGCGTCGACGTCGGCATTCACCGTGCTGGCCTGGTCGGCTATGGCATACAAGGCACGCTGCAGGCGCTCGGATCGACCGAGGTGCTCCACCGAATCCGCCAGCGCGATCTGCTTCCTGAGCGCTTCGACGCGCGCCTTGATCAATCTGGCAGCCGCCTGCAGCAATCCGTGGCAGTCATCCTCGCCGGGCGCGGTGATCAAGAGAAGTTCGCGTCTGGACAGCGGGATCTGCAATTGGGGCCCGAACGCGCGGGCGGTCACCTGCGTTCCGATGCCTCGGGCGCTGCGCTGCACCTTGGTTCCAGGTACCAGCTCATCGAGCAGCGCGCGGGCGGTGGCCACCACGGAGACCAGGTTGGTCGCAGACCAGAGTTCGCCACTGAGTTTCAGCAAGGCAGCCGCGCTGGGCGGCTGGCTGACCGCAGCGGGCGCCGGTAGGGTCTGGATGTTGCTGGCCATCAACATGCTCCTGTCTGCCGTAGCAGCCAAGCAAGAGCCGCGCCAAACGTGCGAACGCATTTCACAAATGCGCGGGATTCCGTGGTTTTTGGTTACGCCCATGGCGTCAGAGGCGCGATCCACCACGCGATTCACGTAGTGACAGCGTGGGAAATCACCGGTCGCCGTGCCTCGGTGCCGAAGCGGCAGCGAGACGGACTTCGCGGTTCATCTGGGCGGAATCTCGCATCCGGTGCGTGCGGTGCGCATTCGGACCGCCGCGGAACCAGCAGCCAGGTCGTTGCGTTTCGGGGATGCTTCACCATCGATGTCACCGGTCCGCCGGATTGCCGCGACGGCCGATCCGATCCTGCGTGAGCGATGGTTGCGCGATCACTGGTCAGGGTACGGACCAGCTCTCGAGTTCCAGCGAAAAATCACTCTTGCCGCGCTGGTCGATCTTGATCGGCGCAGGCAGCCTGGTCGGAGCGAACCACGCCTCGAAACCGTCGCCCCCGTCGGTTCTGCTGATGCGGACGGCATCGAAGGTGCCCGCCGGCACGCTCACGCTTTGGTTGCCGCCTGCGGCGTAATGCTGCGTCTCGATCCGATCGCGCACCGCAACAGGCAGCGCGAAGCTGGTCTGTCCGTATGCGAGCCCGGCTGCAAGTGCGAGCGGCACGGTGTGGCGTTCGAGAGCGCCCGGTGGCGCCGGAAAGCGATGCACGCCGTGGTCGTTCACTTCGATGGTGCGGGTGTTCCAGTCGAAACGCACGCTGCGGTGTTTGTCTTTCAGCGCCGATTTCATGCTGTAGTCGTAGCTGATTCCCTGCGGCAGGCGGTTGACCCAGTGGAAGGTGGATGTTTCATCGATGCTCGCGCCCAGCAGCGAAGCCAGCCCCGCGGTGCCCTTGCTGCGGGTCGTGAAGGTCCAGGCAGCATCGCCCGTGCGAACGAGTGTCAGCGTGGCGGTACCGATCCGGGAGCCATTCCTCAGCAACCGGTAGTGCGCCGTGAACGCGGGCACCGGAGGCGCGGCCGTCGCGACGCCGCACGCTGCCGCGAGGATCAGCATCAGGCCGAATTTGCGAAAACGTTGCATGGCATTCAATGCGCGGATGATTGGTGCCGTGAAGCCTGCCGCAGGCAGTCTGAACGCGGGCTCATGCGGCGGTCAGGCTCCCCGTGTCGTCCAGACGCAACGGGATTTCGATCGGGCGGTCGTGAAACCGGATCTTGCCGTCACGCTCGCACAACGCGTCGTGCGCAATCGCATCCACGCAGGCGACGAGCAAACGGTGCTCCTGCGGCAGCAGGCGTGCAGCCAGGGAATCTTCGGTATCGCCGGGGCGCAAGTCCATTCGCGTCTGCGCGATCACCGGGCCACCGTCAAGTTCGGAGCTGACGAAATGCACGCTGACACCATGTTCGCGATCGCCGGCTTCCAGCGCGCGCCGGTGGGTGTGCAGGCCGCGATATTTCGGCAACAGCGAAGGATGGATGTTGATCATGCGCCCTTGCCATTGTGCGGCAACGGCGGCATCGATGATGCGCATGTAACCGGCCAGCACCACCAGTCGTGCGCCGCTGGCGGCGACGTTCGCAAACAAGGCCTCGTCGAATTCCCGCCGGGAGGCAAACGATTTCGGATCCAGCGCGAGCGTCGGGATGCCATGGGCTTCCGCGTTGCGCAGCGCGGGCGCATCGGCCCTGTCGCCCGCGACCAGGGCAAAATCGACCGGCAACTTGCCGGCTGCGCGGGCATCGATCAGTGCCGCGAGATTGCTGCCGCGACCAGAGGCGAGAACGGCGACGCGAAAGGCTTGTGAACCGGTGGGAGTCATCGCTTTCAACCGGGGATGGGGGACGGGTAGTGGGGGCGTACTGACCCGACTTTTCCGCAACTTTGCAGGTCGCGAAAAGTTCGTTGTCCGGCACGCCGCCTCAAGGGTCCGGTGCTTGCGCCCCCGCTACCCACTTCCAATTCCCATCTTCATGCAATCTGTACACGCGCATTGTTGCCGGCAACCACCACCTCGCCGATGGTCCAGCTTGCGAGGCCGGATTGCGCGAGCGCATCGCGTGCGGCGGTCACGTCACCGGGTGCGAGGATCAGGGTGAAGCCGATCCCGCAATTGAAGGTGCGCCACATTTCCGCGCGCGGCAGCTTGCCCTCGCGTTGCAACCAGTCGAACACGGCCGGCAGTTTCCATGTCGAGGAATCGATCGCGAGGCCGAGCCCGTCCGGCACCACCCGGATGATGTTTTCGCTGAGGCCGCCGCCGGTGATGTGGGCCATGCCGTGCACGACCGGGACCCGGGGCTCGGGACTCGGGACCCGCAAAAGCTCCAGGACGGGTTTGACGTAGATGGTCGTCGGCGCCATCAGGGCATCGGCCAGCGTCACGCCCCCGATATCCATGCCGAAGGGCGAACCCGCGCGTTCTACGATCTTGCGGATCAGCGAGTAACCGTTCGAGTGTGGCCCGCTGGACGCGACGCCGAGAACCACGTCGCCTGCACGGATCGCACTGCCGTCGATCAGTTCCGATTTTTCCACTGCGCCGACGTTGAAGCCGGCGAGGTCGTATTCGCCGGGCGGATACATGTCGGGCATCTCGGCGGTTTCGCCGCCGATCAGCGCGCAACCGGCCAGTTCGCAGCCCTTGGCGATGCCGCCCACCACCGCGACCGTGGTGTCCACGTCGAGCTTGCCGGTCGCGAAATAGTCGAGGAAGAACAGCGGCTCGGCGCCCTGCACCAACACGTCATTGACGCACATGCCCACGAGGTCGATGCCGATGGTGTCGTGGCGGTTCAACTGCTGCGCGAGTTTCAACTTGGTGCCGACCCCGTCGGTGCCCGAAACCAGCACCGGTTCGCGGTATTTTTTCGAGAGATCGAACAGCGCACCGAACCCGCCGAGGCCGCCCATCACCTCGGGGCGCAAGGTTTTCGCGACCAGCGGCTTGATGCGTTCGACCACCGCATTGCCGGCGTCGATGTCCACGCCCGCGGCGCGGTAGGAAAGGGCTTCGTCACGGGAGCTCACAGGTTTTCCGGCAAACGTTCGGTAACCGCGGAATCGGCAATGATAGACGCTGGGGCTGCGATTGGGCAGACTGGGGGTGTTAGAACGGAGGTCTGTGGTCATGCTGCGAATTTCGGTGTCCCTGCTGCTGGTGCTGGGCGTGGCGGTGGCTGCATCGGCCCAGACTGCCTCGCCATCCCCGAACGCGAGCGCTGCGCCGCCGCCCGCTGCGGTTGCGCAGGCCAATCCATACTCTGCCACGGTGCCGGTTGCCGGTACCAGTGACGACCAGCGCAATACCGCAATCGCCGTCGCGCTGACAGACGTTTTGCAGAAGTTGTCGCCGGGTTTCGTGGCCAGTTCCGACGAGCTGTCCAGGGCGTCCGGCTATGTCCGGGATTTCCATTATCTCCGCGCGGCCACGAACAGCGGATTGGAGCTGCAAGTGGATTTCGACCCCGGTGCGATCGGACATCTGATTGCCGCGAACCCGGCAGCAAGCACGGTTGCGGGCGCGATGCCACCGGCGAGCGGTTCGAGCGCGGCGGCGGCAATGGCCCCGCGGAGCGGAAGCGCCACGCTGTGGGTCGGCGGCGTCGACAACAGTCGTGCGTTCGCCAGCCTGCTTGCCACCTTGCGGAATGACACTTCGCTCCACGATGTCACACCGGTGGGCGCCGAGGACGATGGTGTGTTGCTGCACCTGAGTTTCGATCAGCCGTTGACGACGGTGCTGGCGGCGCTGGAGACCCCGGCAGACCACCTGACGCAGGCGCCGCGGCCACATCCTGGCGCCGATGCATCGTTGCACTGGGTGCCCTGATGCGATTGCCGAACCATGGCCTTGTGACGTCATGTCATGGGTCGCCGGGGATGTGCGTGCATCCTGGCGCAGGCGCCGCAGGGGCCGTCGTGGCCAGCCGCGGTTGGCGCTCGTCGGCAAGATGGATTCAGCGCAAGCCCTGCGCTGAACCATGACGGGTGTGATGGTGCTCACGGGGCCGACGCGGGAGACGATGTTGCGGCATCTGCCCAACATGATTTCCGTGCTGCGCATTGCGCTGGTGGCGCCGCTGATCGCGACGCTTCTGTTGGGACGTTACGACACCGCGCTGGCGATTGCCTGCGCAGCGGGCGTGTCGGACGGCGTGGATGGTTATCTGGCACGCCGTTTTCGCTGGCAGAGCCAACTGGGTTCGATCCTCGACCCGGTCGCCGACAAGCTGATGCTGGTGGGCTGCATGCTCGCGCTCGGGTGGCTCGACGAGGTATCGCGCTGGCTGGTCGTCCTGGTGGTGGCTCGCGATGCAGTGATCGCGCTGGGCGTGCTGGCGTGGCATCGTGTGCTGCGCAACTTCCGGTCGCGCCCGAGCTGGTTGTCGAAGGCCACCACGGTCGCGCAGATCGGGTTCGTGCTGCTGGCCATCGCCATGCATGCATTCGACTGGCATGTGGGGATGGCGATTCCGGTGTGGATTGTTGCGGTCCTGACCGCGGCCAGCGGGTTGGATTACGTGGTGCGCTGGGGGTTGCTGGCGCGACGTGAACTCAGTGGGGGCAAACGGTCGACATGACAAACGCACAGCGCTGGCAGTGGTTGCTCATAGCCGCGGTGACCGGATGGCTGATCTGGCTGCTGTCGCCGATCCTGATGCCGTTCATGCTGGCGGGGGTGTTCGCCTATCTGGGCAATCCGCTGGTGGATCGCCTGGAACGCCTGCGCCTGGGCCGCGGGTTCGCGGCCAGCATCGTATTCCTGATCATGCTGCTGATCGTGGCGTTGATAGTGGTGTTGCTGGTGCCGCTGGTGCAACGCCAGGTTGCGCGCTTTGTCGCGGCGCTGCCTGCCTACGCGGCGTGGGTCACGCACACCGCGGTGCCATGGTTGGAACACCAGCTGGACATTCCCGCCAGCCAGTTCGATGCTTCCACCCTGATCGGGCGCGCGCGCGGACATCTCGGCACCGTCGGCGGCGTCGCCGCCACGCTGCTGCACTACGCCACCCGTTCGGGCCTGGCACTGATCGGCGTCGGGGTCGCGGTGGTGCTGGTGCCGGTCGTGACGTTTTACCTGCTGCGCGATTGGGACAAGCTGGTCACGCATATCGACATGTTGCTTCCTCGCGCGGCGCAGCCCGTGATCCGCCGCCTCGCACGCGAAACCGACAACGTACTCGGCGCCTTCGTGCGTGGGCAGTTGCTGGTGATGCTGGGCCTTGCGATCTACTACGCGCTGGCGCTGTGGCTGGTCGGTGTGCAGGTCGGCCCGCTGATCGGCATGATCGCCGGCCTCGTCAGCTTCGTGCCGTACCTCGGCTTCATCATCGGCATCGTCGCCAGCATCATCGCGGTACTGGTGCAGTTCCACGATGTGTTTCACCTGGTGCTGGTGCTGGTGGTGTTCGGCGTAGGCTCGGTGCTGGAAAGCTACATCCTGGTGCCCAAGCTGGTCGGCGATCGCATCGGGTTGCATCCGGTCGCAGTGATTTTCGCGGTGCTGGCGTTCGGTGAGCTGTTCGGCTTCATCGGCATCCTGCTGGCATTGCCGATGGCTTCGATCGCGATGGTGCTGTTGCGGTTCCTGCGCGAACGCTATCAGGCGAGCCCGTTGTACGCGGGTTCGGGAGCGCGCGGGATGCTGTCGGGTTCGAGTGCCGCCACCGAGGATCAAGACGATCCATCGCCGGACGAGCGAAAACCGCCACCCCAGCCATGAGTCGGCAAATTCCCCTGGACCTGCGCTGGCCGTCTCACCAGCGCCTGGATGCGTTCTGGCCCGGCGCCAGCAAGACCGCGCTGCAAGCGGTACTCGACGTCGCGAAGGGTGGCGACGCGTGGCTGTATCTGCGGGGCGCATCCGGCACCGGCAAAAGCCATCTGCTGATCGGCGCCTGTCGTGTCGCGCTTGAATCCGGTCGTGCCGCGCGTTACGTGTCGTTCGCGTCGGCGCCGGGGCAGCCGAGTCGATTGCTTGCCGGCATCGATGCGGACGGCCTGATCGCGATCGACGATGTGCAGGCCGTTGCCGGCGATGACCAAGCCGAGCGCACGTTGTTCGATCTCTACAACCGTGCACGGGCCGCGCATGCGCGGATGCTGTTTGCCGCCGACGCAGCGCCGGCGAAGCTCGGGCTCCGTCTTGCCGATCTGGTTTCGCGATTGGCCATGTGTTCGCAGTACGCACTGCGGCCGCTGGACGACGCCGGCCGACGTGCGATGTTGCGCCTGCTTGCCGGCCGGCTCGGTTTGCGCCTGGACGACGAAGTCCTGGACTGGTGGTTCGCACGCCAGCCACGTGAACCGGCGGCAATGGTCGCGTTGCTGCAACGGATCGATCGTGCATCGCTGGCCTCGCAGCGGCGCATCACGATTCCGTTTTTGCGGGAGCTGCTTGGGGCGCCAGGGACATGAATCGTCATTGCCGCGCGCGGCGTGCGTGAGCGCGAGCCGTGCGGCGTTGCGGGTGCCGTCGGGAGCAATGGCTTCGATGCCGGGCATTGCCGCGGCAGCATGCAATCCGGCATGAACGGATCGCGATTCCCCATCTCCGCGTTCCACACGGTTCCGCTATTCTTGTTCCCTGGCGACGATACCCGGTCGCCTTTTTTCATCGCGAACCTTCCGACATGAGCGTGACCCGTTTGCATACCCATCTGGACAGGCTTGAAGCCGAAGCCATCCGCATCCTGCGCGAGACGGTGGCCGAATGCCGCAAGCCGGTGCTGCTGTATTCGATCGGCAAGGATTCCTCGGTGTTGCTGCACCTGCTGCTGAAGGCGTTTTATCCCGCCAGGCCTCCGTTGCCGATCATGCACGTCAATACGACGTGGAAGTTCCGGGAGATGATCGAGTTCCGCGATCGCACGGCGCGCGAAAAGAACGTCGACCTGATCGAGTACATCAACCAGGAAGGCGTGGGCCACACCGATCCGGTCCACGACGCATCCCGGCACACCTACGTCATGAAAACGCAGGCCCTGCGCGCCGCGTTGGCCGAACACGGTTTCGACGCCGCGATCGGCGGCGCGCGTCGTGACGAGGACCCCGCGCGCGCCAAGGAGCGCGTGTTCTCGCTGCGCGGCGCCGGCCAGCGCTGGGAACCGCGCAAGCAGCGACCGGAGCCCTGGGGTCTGTTCAACACCCGACTCGAGCCGGATGAAACGCTGCGGGTGTTTCCGATCTCGGACTGGACCGAACTGGACGTGTGGCTGTACATCCGTCGCGAGAACATCGAGGTGGTGCCGCTGTACTTCGCCAAGGAACGGCCGACCTTCGTGCGCAACGGCGCGCTGCTGGTGCGCGACGACGAGCGCGTGTCGCTCGAGCCCGGTGAAAAACTGGTCCCGAAGATGGTGCGTTTCCGCACCCTCGGTTGTTGGCCCTTGACCGCGGCGGTCGAATCCGGCGCCGTCGACCTCGACGCGATCATCGCCGAGATGCTGGCGACCCGCGAATCCGAGCGCGCAGGCCGCATCATCGACCTCGATCCTTCCGATTCCATGGAGCGCAAGAAGCGTGAAGGCTACTTCTGACACGATGGCCGGTGCCGTGGAAGCGGCTGCTCCCGCGCTTGCCGGACGCCTGTCCGCGCTGGAAAACCGCGACACCCTGCGTTTCGCGATGTGCGGCAGCGTGGACGACGGCAAGAGCACCTTGCTCGGGCGGCTGCTGGCCGAAGCCGGCATGGTTCCGGATGACCGCATGGCGCAGATGATCCGTGACAGCAGGAAGCACGGCACCTGTGGTGGCGCGCCGGACTACGCGCTGCTGCTGGACGGGCTCGAGGCCGAGCGCGAGCAGGGCATCACCATCGACGTCGCATGGCGCTATTTCGGCACCGACCGGCGCGCCTTCATCGTCGCCGACTGCCCCGGCCACGCGCAGTACACCCGCAACATGGCGAGCGGTGCGTCGAACGCCGAACTCGGCGTGGTGCTGGTGGATGCGCGTGCGGGCGTGGTGACCCAGACCCGTCGCCACACCGCGATCCTTGCGATGTTCGGATTGCGCCATGTGTTGTTCGCGGTCAACAAACTCGATCTCATCGACTACAACCACGCGCGCTACCACGCGATCGAAGAGGAGTGCGCGAAACTCGCGCACGATCTCGGCATCGAAAACGCGGACGCAATCCCGGTGTCGGCGATCAACGCGGACAACCTGGTTGCGCGTTCACCGAATACGCCGTGGTTTACCGGCAAGCCGTTGCTCGAATACCTCGAATCGGTGCAGGTCGAACGCCCGGTGGAGGCTGCCTTTGCGCTGCCGGTGCAGTGGGTCAACCGGCCCGACCACGCGTTTCGCGGTTACGCAGGGACGATTGCGGGCGGACGCATTGCGCCGGGAAGTGAAGTGGTGGTGTTGCCCTCGGGGCAGCACTCGCGGGTTGTGAGCGTGCTGGGCGGAGACGCGGAGCTGGAAACCGCCGAAGCCGGGCAAGCGGTCACGCTGACGCTGGCCGACCAGATCGACGTGGCACGCGGCGACGTGATCGCCGATCCCGCACATCCGCCGGAAGTCGCCGCCCAGTTCGCCTGTCACCTGCTGTGGCTGGACGATGCCGCATTGCTGCCGGGCCGCCGCTACCTGATGAAGCTGGCAACCCACGTTGCCGGCGCACAGGTCACCGAGATCAAGCACCGCGTCGATCCGGACACCCAGGCGCAGCTCGCGGCGACGCGCCTCACCGCCAACGAGATCGGCTACTGCAATCTGTCATTGGATGAGGACATCGCGTACCGGCCGTACAGGGACAGCCGGCGCCTGGGCGGCTTCATCCTCATCGATCGGGAGACCAATGCAACGGTCGGTTGCGGCACGCTGGATTTCGGGCTGCGTCGCGACCGCAACGTGCACTGGCAGCAGCTCGACGTGGATCGCGTGGCGCGTGCCAGGATCAAGGGCCAGACGCCGCGCTGTCTGTGGTTCACCGGTTTGTCCGGGGCCGGCAAGTCCACCATAGCCAATCTGGTCGAACGCCGGCTGCTCGCGGATGGTTTCCATACGATCCTGCTGGACGGTGACAACGTCCGCCACGGCTTGAATCGTGACCTCGGCTTCACCGACGCCGATCGCGTCGAGAACATCCGGCGGGTGGCGGAAGTCGCCAAGCTGATGATGGACGCCGGCCTGATCGTGCTGGTGTCATTCATTTCGCCATTCCGGGCCGAGCGCAGGCTTGCGCGTGACCTGATCGGTGGGTCCGGATTCATGGAAGTGTTCGTGGATGCGCCGCTGGCGGTATGCGAGGAACGCGACGTCAAGGGCCTGTATGCCAAGGCGCGTGCCGGCAAGATCGCCAACTTCACCGGCATCGGTTCCCCCTACGAATCGCCCGAGTCGCCCGAGATCCATCTGCATTCGGATCAGGAGTCGGCCGCTGATTCCGCATCGCGGGTGGTGAAGATCCTCGTAGACTGATCCGCGCGGCGATGCCGGCGTTGGCGTGTAGGTTGGGCTGAGCGCCGGGTTTTATCCGACGAGAAGCCCAACGCTCGCGCAATATGCATGTCGGGGTTCGCGAAACGCCGCCCACCCCAACCTGCCCGCTGGGCGAACCCAGCATCGCGGCAAAAACCAGTTGGGCTTCCCGCGATAAAGCTGCGGTCAGCCCAACCTACGGAGCTTGCACGCGGAAGGTTTTCGCGCGACGCGCGACCAGCGCAAGTGCAAGCCGGTCCGGCAGCAAGTCCATCAGCACCTTGATGCTGCGGTTGACGGGACCGGGTACGCATACCACACGGCCGCGCTCGACTGCGTCGAGGCCTGCGCGGACGACTTCCGGCGCTTCCAGCCACATCCAGCGCGGCAATTTCGAAACCAGTTCGCGCGCCTGACTGACGTCATGGAATTCGGAGCGCGTGAAACCGGGGCACAGCGCGCACACGTGGATGCCGTGCACGCGGTTTTCCAGAGCCAGCGCCTGCGAGACCCGCATCAGGAATGCCTTGGCTGGACCATACAGCGTGTTGCCGGGGGTGGCGGGGACAAGTCCGGCCAGCGAGGCGACATTGACGATGCGGCCAAACCCGCGTTCGCGCATCGCGGGCAGCAGCAGATGGCAAAGTTGCAGCGGCGCCGTCACCAGCACCTGCATGAAGCGCGCGTGCGTATTCCAGTCCACCCGATCGTAGCGACCCGGCACGCCATAACCTGCGTTGTTGATCAGGATGTCGATGACGCGGCCGCCCCGGCTCGCATGTTCGACGATGTGCCCCGGCGCGGCGGGATCGCCGAGATCATCGGCGATCACATGGACATCGATGCCGTGTGTCGTACGCAATTCGGAGGCAAGCACCTGCATGCGCTCCTCGCGCCGCGCAGTCAGCACCAGATCGCAACCGCGCGCTGCCAGTTGCTGCGCAAACTCGGCGCCGATGCCTGCGGACGCGCCGGTGACGAGTGCGCGGTGACGTTGTGGAGTTGTCATGGATGTATCCCCAGCACGAAACGATGGAAGCTGAATTCGAAATTCCCGTTTGTCCCCGGCTGAGAGCAGGCCGGAGCAGGCTCTGAGCATAGGCGTGCAGCGCCGAAGTCGAAGGACAAACGGTGCGGCGCTTCGACTTCGCGGCCTTCGGCCCCGTAGCCTGTCCTGAGCGAAGTCGAAGGGCTCAGCTCGAACGGCGAATTGAAGCATCACCTTCGAAAGCGACAGTTTGATTCCGTGCCGCGGCCTTCTATCCTCGCTGGCTTGGATGAACATGGAGCGCGCCATGCGCCGCAAGTGGATAGGTGGCAACTGGAAAATGAACGGATCGCGCACGCTGGCATCGGCGCTGGCCGGCGCGATCGTCAAGGCGGACACCCAGACGGTGGACGTCGCGCTGTTTCCGCCATTTCCCTATCTGGGCGAGGTGTGCGCAGCCTGCGCCGGCTCGCACGTCGCGGTCGGCGGCCAGGACGTGAGCGAACACGAATCGGGCGCATTCACCGGCGAGGTGTCGGCGGCGATGTTGCGCGACGTTGGTTGCAGTGCGGTGCTTGCCGGTCATTCCGAACGCCGCCAGTACCACCACGAATCGGACGGGCAGGTTGCGACCAAGGTCGCGCAGGCGCTCGCGCACGAACTCGTGCCCGTGTTGTGCGTGGGCGAAACGCTTGACGAGCGCGAAGCGGGGCAGACAGCCGAAGTGGTGTCGCGCCAGCTTGGCGTGGTGGTGGCACATTGCGGCATCGCCGCGTTCGAGCGCATCGTGGTGGCCTATGAACCGGTCTGGGCGATCGGCACCGGCCTTTGCGCCACACCCGCGCAGGCGCAGGAGGTCCATGCGCTCCTGCGTAGCCAGCTTGCCGGGGACGATGCTAGAATTGCCGGTTCGACCCGCATCGTATACGGCGGCAGCGTCAAACCCGGCAATGCCGCCGAGTTGTTCGCCCAAGCCGATATCGATGGCGGCCTGATCGGTGGAGCGGCCTTGCAGGCCACCGATTTCCTTTCGATTTGCGCGGCGGCTGGCTGAAGCTCGCGGCCGCGCGGGAATATCAAGATGCTGTTCACGATATTCAGCGTGTTCTACGTGCTCATCGCCGCGGCGATGATCGTGTTGATCCTGATGCAGCGCGGCGACGGCGCTAATGCCGGTGCCAGCTTCGGTGGCGGCGCATCGGGCACGGTGTTCGGCGCGCGTGGCTCGGCCAGTTTTCTCACCCGTACCACGGCCGCATTGGCGACGATATTTTTCATCTTGAGCCTGGGCATGGGTATTTATCTCAGCCATCACGGCGTCGCGCCCTCGCCCAAGCAGACGCTCGGCGTGATGGCCGGTGTGGTGACGCCCGCTTCATCTGCCTCGGCAGCGGCCGCCACTTCGCCGAACTTGCACCCGCTGGCAGCCAGTGCGCCGGCGGTCAGCAGCGCACCGGCATCATCCGTACCGGTGCAGCATTCGGAAGTGCCGGTCGCGCCGACTTCGGCAAACGCCGGGAAATCCGAAGTGCCAAGCGCGCCCGCGAAAACATCCGCGCCTGCGAGTTCCGCACCGGCCAGCAGCGCGCCAGCCAGTTCGCATTGATCGAGGGGTTTTCGCTTTCGTGAAAAGTTCGGCACATGGATGTGCCGAGTGTTTCCCAGGGACGGGTCCCCCTGCCCAGGTGGCGGAATTTGGTAGACGCACTACCTTGAGGTGGTAGCGGGTAACTCCGTGGGGGTTCGAGTCCCCCCTTGGGCACCAGTTGACCAACGCGCGGCTGCGAGGCATTCGCACCGCGCGTTTTTGGTTCATGGCCGGTGCGATTGCCGCGACACGGAATGCGCAAGGCGCGTGTGTTTGCAGAAGAGCGATTGCGACGTGCGCCAGCGCGTGCGAAAATCCTGCGGTTAAAGCGGATCGAACGCATGCTGACTGGTTACTGGCCCATCCTCCTGTTCCTCATAGTTGCCGGCGCGATCGGCGTCGCGCTGATCGTGGTCGGCTGGATCGCGGGGCCGCGTCGTCCCAGCGCCGAAAAGTATTCGCCCTACGAATGCGGTTTCGAAGCGTTCGAGGACGCGCGCATGAAGTTCGACGTGCGCTATTACCTGATAGCGATCCTGTTCATCCTGTTCGATCTGGAAATTGCGTTCCTGTTTCCGTGGGCGACGGTGTTTTCGAAAATCGGCATCACCGCGTTGATCGAGATGTTCACGTTCCTGCTGCTGCTGGTGGTGGGCTATGTGTATGTCTGGAAGAAGGGTGCGCTCGAATGGGATTAGCGGCGACATTCCGGTCTGCTGCGCTTGCCGGCTCGCGCGCCGGCGCTGCTCGCCATGCGCACGTACTGGCGTGTACGCTGCGCCGGCCGCGCTGCGGCATCACTCGATTCGCCTTCGCTACGCGCCACCTGCGGCGTTCAGATCGGCAATCCTGCCGATTTGGCCGCGACGACCGCAATGCCGCCGCGCATGGTAGTCCGATCACCCGTGCGCCTGAATATTTCGAGGTGTTTTGATGGGCCTTATCTCCGCCGTCGACAAGGTGATGCACAACCCGGTACCGATCGGCAAGGTGGACGACATCCTGCGTCCGGAAGCCGACAACCCGATCATGCAGCGCGGCTTCGGCGTCACCACGGTGGACGCGCTGTTCAACTGGGCGCGCACCGGCTCGATGTGGCCGATGACGTTTGGCCTTGCCTGCTGTGCGGTGGAGATGATGCACGCAGGGGCGGCGCGTCTCGACCTGGACCGTTACGGCGTGATCTTCCGGCCCTCGCCGCGCCAGAGTGATGTGATGATCGTGGCCGGCACGCTGGTCAACAAGATGGCGCCGGCGTTGCGCAAGGTCTACGACCAGATGCCCGAACCCAAGTGGGTGATCTCGATGGGCAGTTGCGCCAATGGCGGCGGTTATTACCACTATTCGTATTCGGTGGTGCGCGGCTGCGACCGCATCGTGCCGGTCGACGTGTACGTGCCGGGCTGTCCGCCGACCGCCGAGGCGCTGGTTTACGGGATTCTGCAACTGCAGAAGAAAATCCGCCGCACCAACACGGTTGCCGGCTGACCCATGAGCCAGACGACCCCCGAACAGTTGGCCGAACAACTGCGTTCGCGCTTCGGCGATCGCATCGACAACGTCGATGTTTCGCATGCGCAGGCAACCATCGAAGTCACGCCGGCGCATCTGGTCGAAATCTGCACCGCGCTGCGCGACGGGGCGGAGTTCCGTTTCGCGCAATTGACCGACCTTTGCGGCGTCGATTTCCTCATGTTCGGTGAGGGCGAATGGGCGGGGTCGGACACCGCGACGTCGCAGGGCTTCGGTCGCGGCGTAACCGGCGCCGCCGGGCCGGGCCGTTTCGACTGGTCGTACCATCCGGAACACCCGCAATTCCTGCGCCGTTTCGCTTCGGTGGCGCACCTGCTTTCGTTCGAATACAACATCCGCCTGAGGGTGCGCTGCTTTGCGCCCGAGGACGCATTGCCGGTGCTGCCGAGCTTGATCGGCGTGTGGCCGTCGGTGGATTGGTACGAGCGCGAGGCTTTCGATCTCTACGGCATCGTCTACGAAGGCCATCCGGATTTGCGCCGCATCCTCACCGACTACGGTTTCGTCGGACATCCTTTCCGCAAGGATTTCCCGCTGATCGGCAACGTCGAGGTGCGCTACGACCCGGAAGCGCGGCGTGTCGTGTACGAACCCGTCACCTCGGTGACGCCGCGGGTGACCGTGGCGCGCGTGGTGCGCGAGGACTCGCGCTGGAAGACCGCGCACGAGGAAGCCGCCGACGACTGGAAGGACAATTGAAATGGCCGGTCCCGGCGAGATCCGCAGCTACACGATGAACTTCGGCCCCCAGCATCCGGCCGCGCACGGCGTGCTGCGGCTGGTGATGGAGATGGAAGGCGAAACCATCCTGCGCATCGACCCGCACATCGGGCTGCTGCACCGCGCCACCGAAAAACTCGCCGAGTCCAAACCGTTCAATCATTCGATCGGTTACATGGACCGGCTCGATTACGTGTCGATGATGTGCAACGAGCACGCCTACGTGCGTGCGATCGAACAACTGGTCGGCATCGAGCCGCCCGAACGCGCGCTGTGGATCCGCACGCTGTTCGACGAAGTCACCCGCATCCTCAATCATCTGATGTGGGTAGGCTCCAATGCGCTCGACCTCGGCGCGATGGCGGTGTTCCTGTATGCGTTCCGCGAGCGCGAGGAACTGATGGACTGCTACGAGGCGGTGTCGGGCACGCGCATGCACGCGACCTACTATCGCCCCGGCGGCGTCTATCGCGACCTGCCGGGAAAGATGATCCAGTACAAGGAATCACCCTGGCACAAGGGCAAGGACCTCGCGCGCATGAATGCATGGCGCGAGGGCTCGATGCTGGATTTCCTGGATGCGTTCAGCGCAGACTTCCAGCACAAGGTCGATGATTACGAAGAACTCTTGACCGACAACCGGATCTGGAAACAGCGCACGGTCGATATCGGCATCGTCAGCCCCGAGCAGGCGATGGCGTGGGGCATGAGCGGCCCCATGCTGCGTGCATCCGGCATTGAATGGGACTTGCGCAAGAAGCAGCCCTACGCCAAATACGCCGAGGTCGATTTCGACATCCCGGTCGGCACCCATGGCGATTGTTACGACCGCTATCTCGTGCGGGTGGCCGAAATGCGCCAGTCGGCGCTGATCATCCGCCAGTGCGTGGATTGGCTGAAACGCAATCCCGGTCCGGTGATCGTCGAGAACTACAAGGTCGCGCCGCCCAAGCGCGAGGACATGAAGGAATCGATGGAAGCGCTGATCCACTGGTTCAAGCTGTTTACCGAGGGCTACAGCGTGCCGGCTGGCGAAACCTACGCCGCGGTGGAGGCGCCCAAGGGCGAATTCGGTTGCTATCTGGTTTCCGACGGTGCGAACAAGCCGTTCCGGGTACACCTGCGCGCGCCCAGCTTTGCGCATTTGTCATCGATCAACGAAATTACCGCCGGCCACATGTTGCCCGATGTCGTAGCGATGGTCGGAACCTACGATCTGGTGTTCGGGGAGGTGGATCGATGAAGGCCACCGGCAATTTCGACAAGGTAAAAGACGTCGATCCGATGCAGGTGTTGACGGCCGAAACGCGCGCGCATATCGATCATTGGGCCGCGAAGTTTCCGCCCGAGCGGAAGCGCTCGGCGCTGATCCAGGGCCTTATGGCGGCGCAGCAGCAGAACGGTGGCTGGATCACCGACGAATTGATGGCCGCCACGGCGAAATATCTCGAGTTGCCACCGCTGTGGGCTTACGAAGTCGCGACGTTTTACTCGATGTTCTCGACCGAGCCGGTCGGACGTCACAACGTCGCGGTATGCACCAACATTTCCTGCTGGTTGAACGGCGCCGACGGCATCGTGCGGCACTGCGAAGAGAAACTGGGCGTGAAGCTGGGCGAGAGCACCGCGGACGGGCGCTTCTATCTCAAGAAGGAAGAGGAATGTCTCGCGGCGTGTTGCGGCGCGCCGATGATGGTGGTGGACGGCCATTATCACGAGCACCTCACGCCCGGGAAGGTCGATGAAATCCTGGACAAATTGAAATGAACTGTTGTAGGGCGGGTCAGCCGCGCAGCGGCGTAGCCGCCGAAATCCAGACGGCGGGTTACGTGCCTTCGGCGCTGGCCCGCTCAACAAAGGCAACTCATGGCATACGGTCCCGAGCCCGCTGAACACCAGGTCGTCTACACCACGCTCCATTTCGACGAGCCGTGGACGATCGAGAATTACCGCAAGACCGGCGGCTGGCAGGCGTGGGAGAAGATCCTTGCCGAAAAGACCGATCCGGCCTCGATCGTGGACGAGCTGAAGAAGAGTTCGCTGCGCGGACGCGGCGGCGCCGGCTTCCCGACCGGCATGAAATGGTCGTTCATGCCGCGCAACGCGCCGGGCCAGAAATACATCCTGTGCAATTCGGATGAATCCGAACCCGGCACCTGCAAGGACCGCGACATCCTGCGCTTCAATCCGCACGCGGTGCTGGAAGGCATCGCGATCGCCTGTTACGCGACGGGTTCCACCGTGGCCTACAACTATTTGCGCGGCGAGTTCCACCACGAACCTTTCGAGCACATCGAGCAGGCTCTGCACGAAGCGGAAGCCGCCGGGCTCCTGGGCACGAACATCAAGGGCAGCGGCATCGACGTCACGATCCACAACGCATTGGGTGCGGGTGCCTACATCTGCGGCGAGGAAACCGCGTTGATGGAATCGCTGGAAGGCAAGAAGGGCTGGCCGCGCTACAAGCCGCCGTTCCCCGCCAACTTCGGCCTGTACGGCCGGCCCAGCACCATCAACAACACCGAAACCTATGCGTCGGTGCCGGCGATCCTGCGCAAGGGCGCCGACTGGTTCTTGAACTTGGGCAAGCCCAACAATGGCGGTCCCAAGATTTTTTCGGTTTCGGGTCACGTCAACAAGCCGGGCAACTACGAAGTCCCCCTCGGCCTCCCGTTCGCGGAACTGCTCGAAATGGCGGGTGGCGTGCGCAACGGCCACAAGCTGAAGGCGGTGATCCCGGGCGGCTCGTCGATGAAGATCCTGAAGGCCGACAAGATGCTGGAATGCAACATGGACTTCGACTCGCTGCGTGCCGCGGGATCGGGTCTGGGTTCGGGCGCCGTGATCGTGATGGACGAGACGACGTGCATGGTGCGCGCTTGCGAGCGCATCGCGCGCTTCTATCACATGGAATCCTGCGGCCAGTGCACACCGTGCCGCGAGGGCACCGGCTGGATGCACCGCGTGTTGACCCGCATCGTCCATGGCGGCGGCACACCGGAAGATCTGCATCGCCTGAAAGCCGTCGCCGGCCAGATCGAAGGCCACACCATTTGCGCCTTCGGTGAAGCGGCGGCGTGGCCGGTACAGGCCTTCCTCGCCAATTTCTGGGACGAGTTCGAGTACTACTGCAAGAACGGGCGTTCGATGGTGGATTCACGCGTGGAGATTGCGGCATGAATAACTTCAGGGACCGGGGACCGGGGACCGGGGACCGGAGCTGCCGTGATGCGTACGCGCACTCGTGGTTGGTGCGCTTGATACATGGCATCAATAAAAAATCTGCCAGCTTGCGTGACTTTGCCGGTCCCCGGTCCCCGGTCCCCGGTCCCGGAGTTTTCGCATGAGCGCCCAACCGAAAGACACCGCTCCGCCCGTGGAGATGGTCGAGTTCGAGATCGACGGCCATCCGGTCAGCGCGCCCAAGGGCTCGACGATCATCCAGGCCACCGATGCCGCGAAGATTCCGGTGCCACGTTTTTGCTATCACGAAAAGTTGCCGATCGCCGCCAATTGCAGGCAATGCATGGTGGAAGTGGAGATGGGTGGCAAGCCGGTGCCGAAGCCGCAGCCTGCCTGCGCGACTCCCGTCGCGGCGGGCATGAAGGTCTACACGCGCTCGCCGAATGCCATGAAGTGGCAGCGCAACACGATGGAGTTCCTGCTGATCAACCATCCGCTGGATTGCCCGATCTGCGATCAGGGCGGCGAGTGCGAGCTGCAGGATGTTTCGATGGGTTATGGACGCTCGGTGACGCGCTTCACCGAGCGCAAGCGCAGCGTGACCGACGAAAACATTGGTCCGCTGGTTGCGACCGAGATGACCCGCTGCATCCACTGCACACGTTGCGTGCGTTTCGTGGGCGAGATCGCGGGCACCCATGAGCTTGGCGACATGAGCCGCGGCGACAGCCACGTGATCGGCACCTACATCGGCCGCACCATCAAGTCCGAGCTGTCCGGCAACGTGATTGACGTGTGTCCGGTCGGCGCGCTCACCGACAAGGTGTTCCAGTTCAAGGCGCGCGCGTGGGAACTGATCGCCAAGCCGTCGATCGGCTACCACGATGCGCTGGGTTCCAACCTGTGGCTGCATACCAAGTACGGGCAGACGCTGCGTGCCGTGCCGCGCGACAACGAAGCCATCAACGAATGCTGGTTGTCCGACCGCGACCGCTACAGCCACCAGGGTTTGTACGCGGAGGATCGCGCGCAGAGGCCGATGATCCGAAAGGGCGGCGAGCTGGTCGAAGTCGAATGGGATGAAGCCATCGCGTTCGTCGCGGACGGTTTGAAGAAGGTCGGCGGCGATGTGGCCGCGCTGGTCGCTTCGATGGCATCGTGCGAGGAAGGTGCGCTGCTTGCGCAATTGTTGCGCGGGCTCGGCAGCGGGCGCATCGACCATCGCCTGCGCGTGCAGGACTTCAGCGACGGTGGTCCGTCCGGTGCCGCATTCGAAATGCCGGTGGCGGACGTTGGCAAGGTATCGGCGGCACTGATCATCGGCTGCAATCCGCGCCATGAAATGCCGCTGCTTGGCCATCGGCTGCGCCACGCCAGCCGCCACGACGCGGCGAAGCATCCGGCATCGAATCCGGCGCACTACGATATTTCCGCGGTGCAGGGCGCGAAGATCCATGCGATCAACCCCGTGCACTTCGATTTCAACTTCGACCTCGCCGGCGAAGTCGCGGTGGCGCCGCAACATCTGGTGGATGCTACGTTGCGGATGGCGAAGGGGTCGGGCGTGTCGCTGGACGAGCATGCGTTGGCCGATGCCGTCGCTGCGGCCCCTGATGACGCCGATGCGCGCTCGTGGGCAGATGCGTTGCGCAATGCGGCATCCTCGGTGGTAATCCTGGGCGACGCGGCCACCCAACATCCGCAGGCGTCATGGCTGCGCGTGCTGGCGCGCGGCATCGCCAGGGCCACCGGTAGTGCGTTCAACGAATTGCCGTCGGGCGCCAACGCCGTCGGCTTGGCACGTGTGGGTGCGCAGTCGCCCGGTGGGGCGAAAGCGATACTGGAAAATGCGCCGAAGGCGTTGATTACCTGGCAAACCGGCCCCCACGATGCGTTTTCGCCGGTCGCCTACGACAAGGCCAGCGAGGCTGCGGAGTTTTACGTCCACGCGGGCGCCTACGTCTGCGAAGGCGCCAGGCACACCGCCGATGCCGTGCTGCCACTGGGCTTGCCTCCGGAAATCGACGGCACCTACGTGAACGTCGATGGCGTCGTACAGGTAATCGCGGCGGGTTCGACCTTGCCGGGCGATGCGCGGCCGGGCTGGAAGGTATTGCGCGCGTTGGGGGCGGCGCTGGGCGTGAAAGGGTTCGACTTCTCTGACATCGGTGAGGTGCGTGACGCTGTGGGGGACGTGTCGGGACCGGGGACCGGGGACCAGGAATCGGGGCAGCGATTGCCGACGCGTACATCGATACCGAATGGCATGGTGACGCGCGTCGCCACGGTCGGCATCTACCGCACCGATGCGGTGGTACGTCGCGCCAAGGCGCTGCAGGCGCACCCGCTGAATCGCGCGCCGGCCTTGCGCATCTGTGCGGACGATGCGCGTGCACTGGCGCTGCTGAGCGGCATCAAGGCCGACGTCAATGGCGTGCAATTGATGGTGGTTGTCGATGCCGCGGTGCCCAAAGGCTGCGCCTGGATCGAAGCGGGACACGCCGGCACCGGATCGCTGCCGCCGTACGGCGCGGCGCTGACCATCAAGGCAGTGGGCGCATGAACGACGCACTCATATTCGGGCTCACGCTGGGCAAGATCCTGGCCGTTGCCGTGCCGCTGATCATCGCGGTGGCGATGTACGTGTGGTGGGAACGCAAGGTGATCGGCTGGATGCACGTGCGCATGGGGCCGAACAAGATCGGTCCGTTCGGCCTGTTGCAGGCGTTTGCCGATGTGCTGAAGCTGCTGATCAAGGAAATCATCGTTCCGACCAACGCCAACCGCTTCCTGTTTTTCACGGCGCCGTTGCTGTCGGTGATCCCGGCGCTGGCGGTGTGGGCCGTGATCCCGTTCAACGGCGGCGGATTCGTGGTGTCGAACGCCAACGCCGCAGTCCTGTATGTGCTCGCGATGTCCTCGCTTGGCGTGTACGGGATCATCCTGGCGGGTTGGGCCTCCAATTCGCGCTACGCGCTGCTCGGTTCGATGCGTTCGGCCGCGCAGATGATCTCCTATGAAATCTGCATCGGCATGGCGCTGGTGACGGTGCTGGTGCTGGCCGGCAGCCTCAACTTCACGGCCATCGTCGAGGCGCAGGCGGGAAGCAAGGGGCTGTTCGACTGGTTCTGGCTGCCGTTGTTGCCCATGTTCTTCGTCTTCTACATTTCCGGCGTGGCCGAAACCAATCGCCTGCCGTTCGACGTGGCCGAGGGTGAATCGGAAATCGTGGCCGGTTTCCATGTGGAGTATTCGGGTTCGGCGTTCGCGCTGTTTTTCCTCGCCGAATACGCCAACATGATCCTGATGTCGTTTCTGATCTCGCTCCTGTTCATGGGCGGCTGGCTCAGCCCGTTTCAGGGCTGGCATCTCGGCTGGTTCTCGCAGCCGGGATGGTGGTGGCTGTTCGCGAAGTTCTTCGTGTTCGCGACGTCACTCTTGTGGTTGCGCGCGACCTTCCCGCGCTACCGCTATGACCAGATCATGCGGCTGGGCTGGAAGGTGTTCATCCCGATCTCGATCGCGTGGATTTTCGTGGCGGGCATCTTCCGTTTCTTCGGCGTGGTGACGATAGGGCACTGAGATGAAGCGAATCGTTGACTATCTCAAGAGCCTGTTGCTGCTGGAACTCGCGGCGGGTCTGTGGGTGACGCTGAAGTACCTGTTCAAGCCCAAGTACACGCTGCGTTTCCCGATGGAAACCATTCCGCGCTCGGTGCGCTTCCGCGGCCTGCACGCGCTACGCCGATATCCGAATGGCGAGGAGCGCTGCATCGCGTGCAAGCTGTGCGAGGCGGTGTGCCCGGCGCTCGCGATCACCATCGATTCCGCGCCACGCGCGTCCGATGGCCAGCGCCGCACCACGCGCTATGACATCGACCTCTTCAAATGCATCTACTGCGGCTTCTGCGAGGAAAGCTGCCCGGTCGATTCGATCGTGTTGACCGACATCCTGGAATACCACATGGAACGCCGCGGCGAAAACATCATCACCAAGCCGCAACTGCTCGCGATGGGCGATCGTTTCGAGAAGTCCATCGCGGCCAATCGCGCGCAAGACGCGGCATATCGCTGATGGGCAGCCCCACATGAATCATTCGATCTTCCAGATGGTCTGCTTCATCGCTTTCGCCGTGGTCGCGGTGGGTGCCGCACTGGCCGTGATATCGGTGAAGAACACCGTGCACGCGGTGCTGGCGCTGGTGCTGACATTCTTCTCGACTGCCTGCCTGTGGATGCTGGCCGAGGCCGAATTCCTCGCGCTGGCGCTGGTGGTGGTGTACGTCGGTGCGGTGATGGTGCTGTTCCTGTTCGTGGTGATGATGCTGGACATCGATCTCGAACCGATCCGCGAAGGTTTCATCAAGTACCTGCCGGTCGGCATCGGCGCCGCGGTGATCATGCTGATCGAGATGCTTGGCATCATCGGCGTGAAGGCGTTCAACGTGCAGGCCGGGCCGAACCCCGCGGGCACGTCAAATATCGAGTGGCTGGGCCAGGCGCTGTTCACGCGCTTCCTGCTGCCGTTCGAGATAGCGGCGGTGATCCTGACCGTCGGATTGGTCGCGGCGGTGGTGCTGGCGCTGCGCGTACGCAGTTTTTCCAAGCGCCAGAACCCGGCCGCGCAGTCCGCGGTGCGTGCGCCGGGTCGCGTGCGCATGGTCAAGATGAGCGCGGTGGCGCCGACCAAGCCGGCGCCGGCCAGGCAGGAGCCGCAGGCATGAGCATTCCCCTTTCCTGGTACATCGTGTTCGCGACGGTGCTGTTTTGCATCTCGATCGCGGGAATCTTCATCAACCGCAAGAACGTGATCGTGTTGCTGATGTGCATCGAGCTGATGCTGCTTGCCGTCAATACCAACTTCGTCGCGTTCTCGCGCTTCCTCGGCAACCCCGGAGGGCAGGTGTTCGTGTTCTTCATCCTGACGGTGGCGGCGGCCGAATCGGCCATCGGGCTTGCCATCGTCGTATTGATGTTCCGCAACCGTCGCACGATCAACGTCGACGAAATCGATTCGCTGCGCTATTAGGGAGAGGCCGGTGCCAAATCGTTGCAAGCGATGCCGCGCCTCCCTCGGCGCGGCCAACCGGAGATTCATTGTGCATGAGGTGCAACCGTGATCAGCGAAAGCTTGCTGATGGTGCTGGCCGCCGCGCCACTGGTTGGCGCACTGGTCGCCGGGCTGCTGCGCAACCAGATCGGTCGTGCCGGTGCCGCCGGCATCGCGATCGCGTCGGTGGCCCTGTCGTTCGGATTGTCGTGCGTGGTGTTTTACCAGCTGGTGTGGGGCGGGGTGCCGGCTTTCAACCACAACATCTATACCTGGCTCGAGGTCGGCAAGCTCAGCATCGGTATCGGTTTCCTGGTCGATCGCCTGACGGCATTGATGCTGGTGGTGGTGACCTTCGTGTCGCTGATGGTGCACATCTACACCATCGGCTACATGCGCGACGACCCCGGCTTCCAGCGCTTCTTCGCCTACATCGCATTGTTCACGTTCTCGATGCTGACGCTGGTGCTGGCCAACAACTTTCTGCAGTTGTTCGTGGGCTGGGAGCTGGTGGGGCTGGTGTCGTATCTCCTGATCGGATTCTGGTTCGACCGGCCCAGCGCCAACTTCGCCGCATTGAAGGCGTTCCTGGTGAACCGCGTCGGCGATTTCGGCTTCATCCTTGGCATTGCAGCCGTGCTGTATGCGTTCCACACGCTGGATTACTCCGCCGTGTTCGCACAAGCGCCGACCCTGTCGGGCCGCACCATCGAGGTGGTCGCTGGCCATCCGTGGTCGATCGCCACGCTGATCTGCCTGCTGCTGTTCGTGGGCGCGATGGGCAAATCCGCGCAGGTGCCGTTGCACGTGTGGCTGCCCGATTCGATGGAAGGCCCCACCCCGATCTCGGCCCTGATCCACGCCGCGACCATGGTCACCGCCGGCATCTTCATGGTGGCGCGGATGTCGCCGCTGTACGAGATGTCCACGACCGCGCTGTCGGTGGTGCTGATCGTGGGCGCGACCACCGCATTCTTCATGGGCCTGGTCGGCATCGTGCAGAACGACATCAAGCGCGTGATCGCGTATTCGACGCTGTCGCAGCTTGGCTACATGGTGGTGGCGCTGGGCGCATCGGCTTATGCCGCCGGCATCTTCCACCTGATGACCCACGCGTTCTTCAAGGCGCTGCTGTTCCTCGGTGCGGGTTCGGTGATCGTGGCCATGCACCACGAGCAGGACATGCGCCGGATGGGCGGGCTGCGCAAATACATGCCGGTCACCTACGCCACGATGTGGGTCGGCACGCTAGCGTTGTGCGCGGCGCCGGGTTTTTCGGGCTTCTTTTCCAAGGACCAGATCATCGACGCGGTAGGCGATGCGCACATCTTCGGTTCGACGTATGCGTACTGGTGCGTGCTGCTCGGCGTATTCGTGACGACGCTGTACAGCTTCCGTCTCTTGTACATGACCTTCCACGGCAAGGAGCGTTTCCGCGTCGAGCACGGCCACGACGGCGAACACCATCACCAGCCCGGTGTGCTCGAACATCCACCCAGGGAATCGCCGTGGGTGATCACCGTACCGCTGGTGCTGCTGGCGATCCCGTCGGTCATGATCGGTTGGGTCGCGATCAAGCCGCTGCTGTACGGCGGCTGGTTCGGCAGCGCGATCAAGGTGCTGCCGGGCCACGACGTATTGGCGCACATGGCCGATGAATTCCACGGCACCGTGCCGATGTTCTGGCACGCGTTCCTGAGCGCGCCGTTCTGGATCGCGGTGGCGGGGTTCCTGGTTGCGACTTACGTGTACCTTTTCAATCCGTCCATCGCTGACCGCGCCGCGCGGACGTTCCTTCCGATATTCAAGATGCTCACCCGCAAGTATTGGGTGGACGAGGTCTATTACAACCTGTTCGCACGCGGCGGCGTGAAGCTGGGCCGCGCATTCTGGAAGGGCGGCGACGCCGCGTTGATCGACGGCGCGATGGTCAATGGCTCGGCGTCGGTGGTCGAGCGAAGCTCGCGCGTGTTCCGCCGTTTGCAGACGGGATTCCTTTACCACTACGCATTCGCGATGATCGTGGGTTTGATCCTGCTGCTGGGCGGGCTGTGGTTCTGGGGGCTGCGATGAGGCTGGCAATGAACGACGAGGCCCGCGAGACGTTTGCAGGTTGGGCTGATGCCGGGTTCCCCGGCGGAAGCCCAACACGTCCGTTCTCCCGTTGGGCTTCGCATGCAGCCGTTCAGCCCAACCTACGCGCGCTGGCAATGAACGACGAGGCCCGGGAGACGTTTGTAGGTTGGGCTGACGCCAGATTCATCGGCGGAAGCCCAACATTCCCGTTGCGGCGTTGGGCTTCGCATGGAGCCGCTCAGCCCAATCTACGCGCTCAGCCCAACCTGCATGCGTCGGGGTCCCGAGTCCCGAGTCTCGAGTCCCGGGAGAACCACGCATGACCACCTGGCCCATCCTCAGCATCCTGATCTGGCTGCCATGCGCCGGTGCGATCGTCGTGCTGCTGGCCGGAAACGCGCGCCCACGCCTGGCGCGTTGGCTGACGCTGGCGTTCACCGTCGTCACCTTCGCGTTGAGCCTGGTGATGCTGTCGGCATACCACATTGGTCCCGGTGGTTTCCAGTTGCAGGAAAAACTGCGCTGGATTCCCGGCATCAGCACCAGTTACCACCTTGGTGTGGACGGCATTGCCGTTGCGCTGATCGTGTTGACCACGTTCACTTCGATTCTGGTGATCGGCGGCGCATGGCAGGTGATCAAGGACAAGGTGCACCAGTACATGGCCGCGATGCTGGTGCTGGAAGGCCTGCTGATCGGGGTGTTCTGCGCGATGGATGCGCTGCTGTTCTACCTGTTCTTCGAGGCCATCCTGATTCCGATGTTCTTCCTGATCGGCATCTGGGGCGGTCCGCGGCGGGTTTACGCGACGCTCAAGTTCTTCATCTACACATTCTTCGGGTCGATCTTCTTCCTGATCGGTCTGCTGTACCTGTACCACCGTGCCGGCACCTTCGACCTGCAAACGTTGTGGGCACTGCCGCTGACGTCAAAGGAACAGGCGTGGCTGTTCTTCTCGTTCCTGATCGCGTTCGCGGTGAAGACCCCGATGGTGCCGGTGCACACCTGGTTGCCGGACGCGCACGTCGAGGCGCCGACCGGCGGTTCGGTGATCCTGGCCGCGATCATGCTGAAGGTCGGCACCTACGGTTTCATCCGCTTCTCGCTGCCGATCGTGCCGGACGCCTCGCAACATTTCGCGTGGCTGGTCATCGTGCTCAGTCTCGTCGCGATCATCTACATCGGCTACGTCGCGCTGGTGCAGCCGGACATGAAGAAACTGGTCGCGTATTCGTCGATAGCGCACATGGGCTTCGTCACCATCGGCCTGTTCATCGTCTATATGCTGGCGCGCCACCAGCACGATATCCAGATGGCCGAACTGGGCGTGCAGGGCGCGGTGGTGCAGATGATCTCGCACGGCTTCGTGTCGGGCGCGTTGTTTACCTGCATCGGTGTGATGTACGACCGCCTGCACACGCGCGAGATTTCCGCCTACGGGGGACTCGCGAAAGTGATGCCGTGGTTCGCCGCGTTCTGGGTGCTGTTCGCGATGGCCAACTGCGGCCTGCCGGGCACGTCGGGTTTCGTCGGCGAGTTCATGGTGATCCTGTCCAGTTTCACCGCCAATCCGTGGATCGCATTCTTCGCGGCATACTCGCTGATCATCGGCGCCGGCTACACGCTGTGGCTGATCAAGCGCATCGTGTGGGGCACCGCGCCGACGAAAGAGGCAGCGGCGATGCCGGAGATCAATACCCGCGAAGGCCTGGTGCTGGGCGCGTTCGCGCTGGCGGTGCTGGCCATGGGCGTGGACCCTTGGCCGCTGATGCACCTGATGGATTCCTCGGTCGCGCAACTCGTGACCCATTTGATGACCAGCAAGCTCGGATGAGGGCGCGCACGTGATCTCCTTCCATGACCTCTACGTGTTGCTGCCCGAGTTGTACCTGACGGCCGCGGCGTGCCTGGTATTGCTGTTCGATGTATTCCTCGATGACCGGCACCGCGACCTGACCCATTGGGTGGCGATCATCGTGATGCTGGTCGCGATCTTCCTCGTGATCCACGGCCAGCCACCGCAAACCGCCCACGCGTTCGGCGGCATGTTCGTGCGCGACCGCATGGCGGAGATACTCAAGGTCACGGTGTTGATTGCCACCATCCTGATGTTCGTGATGGCGCGGCCCTGGCTCAAGGACCGCAAGCTCTTCATCGGAGAGTTTTACTCGTTGTCGATGTTCTCGGTGCTGGGCGTGATGTTGCTGGTGTCCGCCGGAAGCCTGATCACCGTTTACCTCGGACTCGAGCTTTTTTCATTGCCCGCGTTTGCGCTGGTTGCGTTGAACCGCGAATCAAAGCTCTCGTCGGAAGCCGCGATCAAGTTCTTCGTGCTCGGCGCATTGGCGTCCGGGCTGCTGCTGTTCGGCATGTCGCTGATCTACGGCGCCACCGGCACGCTCGACCTGCACAGGATTTTCGCCTCAGTCGGTACCACCACGCACCTGCACCTGTTGCAGTTCGGGCTGGTGTTTCTGGTGGTCGGGATCGGCTTCGAATTCGGCGCGGTGCCGTTCCACATGTGGCTTCCCGATGTGTACGAGGGCGCGCCCACGCCGATCGCGATGTATATCAGCGCGGTGCCGAAACTGGCCGCGATCGGGCTGGCTTATCGACTGCTGCAAGTGGGCCTGGGGCCGCTCGCGCATGACTGGCGGATGATGCTGGCGATCATGGCCGCACTGTCGCTTCTTGTCGGCAACGTGGTCGCGATCGCGCAATCCAACTTCAAGCGCATGCTCGCGTATTCCACCATCTCGCACATGGGTTTCGTGTTCCTCGCGCTTTCCAATCCGAGCCCCGAAGGCTATTCGGCTGCATTGTTCTATGCGGTATGTTTCGCGCTGATGGAAACCGTGGCCTTCGGCGTGATCCTGGCGCTGGCGCGCAAGGGCTTCGAGTGCGAGATGATCGACGACCTGAAGGGGCTCAACCGGCGTTCACCGTGGTTCGCCGGCATGATGGCGATCGCGATGTTCTCGCTGGCCGGCATCCCGCCGCTGTGGGGCTTCGCCGCCAAGGTGCTGGTGCTGAAAGCCGCGATCGACGGCGGCATGCTGTGGCTGGCCATTGTCGCGATCGTCTGCGCGATCATCGGCCTGTTCTACTACCTGCGCGTGGTCTGGGTGATGTATTTCAGCGAGCCGGTCGAGGGTGCGGAGCCGCTTGCGCCCAAGCCGGACCTTGCATTGCGCTGGTTGCTGTCGATCAACGCGCTGGGCCTGATCGCGATGATCGGGTTTTCGGGTGTGTTGTACGCATGGTGCCAGGCGGCCTTCGGCCATTTTTGAGCGGTCGTCCCTGATCGCCCGCATGATTGCGTGCCTGTCTATCGGCCTTCTTCGGCCCACGTATCGGCCAGTAATTCCGCCTGTTCGATGACCTTCTCGGTGGCCTCGGGTTGCTTGTCCGGCGGGTATTTGTACTTGGCCAGCAGCACCTTGATCATCGCCATCATGCGCGCGCGCGAATCCTTGCGGTTCTGCCAGTTGATGGTGGCCGAGCGGCGCAGCTTGTCGGTGAGTTCCTGCGCCAGCGCGCGCAGCACCGGGTGGCCCATTTCGCGCACCGCCGATTCGTTCCTGCTCAGGGCCAGGTAGAACGCGAACTCTTCGTCACTCATGCCGTCGGGCGGACGCGCGGCATTGATTTCCTGCGCCAGCTTGATCAGTTCCTCGATCACCTGCGCCGTGGTCAGGCCGCGGTTCCGGTATTTCGCGATGGCTTCTTCGAGCTTCTGCGTGAACTCCTTGCCCTGGATCGCGTTCTTGCGGCCGCGTGACTTGATCTGGTCGGCCAGCAATCGCTCCAGCAGCTCGGCGGCGAGATTCCGGGTCGGCATCTCGCGAATCTGTTTCAGGAAATGCTCGTCCAGCAGCGAGATGTCCGGTTTGCCCAGGCCCAGCGTGGCAAAGATGTCGTTGACGCCTTCGACCAGCACGCCCTTGGCCACCAGTTGGCGCAGCGCCGCTTCTTTCTCGAGCCGCGAGCGCCCGCTGCCGGCGCGGGTCAGCTTGATCAGCGACACGCGCACGGCCTGGAAGAACGCGATCTCCTCGCGCACCGACATGGCTTTCGGCTGCGTGCCGGCCAGCGCCTGCGCGGTGGTCAATTTGGCGACCTGATCCAGGTAGCTGCGCACGCCGAGGTTGCGGCCCTTGTCGTCGAGCTCGGGATTGACCTGCAGGATGTGCTCCATCGCCGGGCCCAGCAGCGCCAGCGCTTTCTTCGGATTGCCGAAACCTGCGTAGTCGAAGCCGTGGAAGAATTCCTTGCGGATCACGTCCAGCGTGTCCAGCAACACCTGCAATGCCGCGCCGGAAGTATCCACCGGCTCGCGTTCGGCGCCGGCATCCTTCGTGTACTGCTTGATGGCCTTCTTCAATTCCTCGCCGATGCCGATGTAGTCGACGATCAGGCCGCCGGGCTTGTCCTTCCAGATGCGGTTGGTGCGCGCGATGGCCTGCATCAGCCCGTGGCCCTGCATCGGCTTGTCCACGTACAGCGTATGCACCGGTGGCGCGTCGAAACCGGTCAGCCACATGTCACGCACGATCACGACTTGCAGCGGATCGTCGGGGTCCTTGAAACGCTTCTCCAGCAACTTGCGCTGCGCCTTGTCGGTGCGGTGCGGCTGGAAATGCGCCGGGTCAGCCGAACTGCCGGTCATCACGATCTTGATTCGGCCTGCGTTGATGTCGTCGCTGTGCCAGTCCGGCCGCAATTTCACGATGGCGTCGTACAGGCGGATCGCCGCCTCGCGCGAAATCGCCACGATCATCGCCTTGCCCGCCACCGATTCGGTGCGCGCTTCCCAATGCGCCACCAGGTCGGCGGCCAGCGCGTCCAGCCGGCCCTCGGCCATCGCCAGCGCCTCCAGCCGGGTCAGCCGGCTTACGGTGCGATCCTGCTGGGTTTCGTCCTCGTCGTCGGTGACTTCCAGGAACTCATCCATCAGGGCCTGCTTCTCGGCCTCGTTGAAGCGCAGCTCGATGATGCGCGACTCGTAGCTGACCGGCACCACCGCGTGGTCGTCCTGCGCGGCGATCATGTCGTACACGTCGACATAGGTGCCGAACACCGCCTCGGTGTCGCGATCGTCCAGGCTCACCGGCGTGCCGGTCATGCCGAGATAGATTGCGTTCGGCAGCGCATCGCGCATGTACTTGGCCAGGCCGTAGCGGGTCTTGCCGGATTGCGTATCCAGGTCCGCCTTGAAACCGTACTGCGTGCGATGCGCCTCGTCGGCGATCACGAGGACGTTGGAACGCTCGCACAGCACCGGCGCCGTGGCCTGGCCCGGGTCCGGCGCGAACTTGTTGATGGTGGTGAAGATGATGCCGCCGGCCTGCACCTGCGAAAGCCTGTCGCGCAAGTCGTCGCGGCTTTGCGCCTGCTGCGGCGTGCCGCGCAGCGACCACGCGCAATCGGCGAACGTCTCGTACAACTGGCCGTCCAGGTCGTTGCGGTCGGTCACCAGCACCACGGTCGGGTTGCGGAACGCCGGATGGTCGCGCAGCGCCATCACGTAGAACAGCGCCAGCAGCGACTTGCCCGAGCCCTGGGTGAACCAGATCACGCCGCCCTTGCCGTCCTTCTTGTGCAGCAAGGCATCGACGGCGCGCGCCACCGCCTTCTGCACGCCGTGGTACTGGTGCCACTGCGCGATGATCTTGAAACTGGCGCCGCCATCGGCGCCGCCGAACGCGACGAAGCTGCGGAACAACGTCAGCAGCGTGCGCGGTTCGAACAGGCCCAGCATCAGCACGTCCAGTTCCAGCCGTCCCTTCGCCACCTTCTCGCCGCCCAGCAGGCGCCAGCGCGAATAGCGCCCGAACTCCGCCGTCAGCGAACCGTAGCGCGCCACCGTGCCGTCGGAAATCACGTTCAGCAGGTTGAACCAGAACAGTTGCGGGATATCCGCCTTGTAGGTCTGGATCTGGTTCCACGCCGCCTCGATGTCGGCGTTGAGATCGGCCGGATTCTTCAGCTCGATTACCACCAGCGGCAGGCCGTTGACGAACAGCACCATGTCCGGCCGGCGCACCTTCAATCCGTGCACGGTGAACTGTTGCACCGCCAGCAGATCGTTCGCACCGTCGAAGTCGATCACCCGCACGCGCAGCACCGTGCGCCGGCCATCGGGTTCGATGCGCTGCACCGGCACGCCATTGCGCAGCCAGTCGTAAACCTCCTTGTTGCCGTCCACCAGCGACTGCGCGCCGTAGCCGGCCAGCTTGTCCACCGCCTCGTCGATTTCCGACGCCGCCAGCCCGGGGTTCAGCCGTTGCACTGCCTCGCGCAATCGCGGCGCCAGCACCACGTCCGAATATCGGGCGCGGGCGCCTTGCGCTCCGCCCGGCGACACATCATCGCCGTGCACGCAGGTCCAGCCCAATTCACGCAGCCAGTCCAGGCAGGCGGATTCGAGGTGGTCTTCCTTCAAGCTTGCCCCCTGTGGCGCCCCCGACCGGTTGTCCGGCCACCGCCCGAGTTTACCGGCATGGCGGAATGCTCACCCAAAGTGACCGTTTCCGACGTTGGATAAACTGCTTGGCGCTGAGGTTCGGCTGCCGCCTAAACCGTTCTCCCATCGGGAGGAGGGGCAATTCGGCGGCCGCCGCGCTGAAGCCCCCGCTTTTGCTGACTCGCTTGCAGGAAAAGTAACTTGAGGGTTTTTGGCGTGATGTCGACAAAATGGCGTTTTTGTGGACATGTGCATGGAACATGTCGATTTTGTCCTTACGTCCCCTGTAAATGTCGATTAATGCATTGCAAATCGACATATATTACTGTAATGTCGATACAATCAATGTATTCTTCGAACCTGTCGATTCCGCCGCCCTGACGACTCATGAGCTTTGATCCACGCAGACCCTGGAACGACCTGCCCGATCTGCCGCCCGCGGCCGATATCGAGAGCAAGCCCTTGCTGAAGGCCTGCATTGAGGCCCGCGCAGCCTTGGCCGAGTTGAAAAGCGCCGGCGACCTGATCCCCAACCAAGCCGTGCTCATCAACACCATCCCGCTGCTGGAAGCCCAAGCCAGCAGCGAGATCGAGAACATCGTAACTACCAGCGACGAGCTGTTCCGCTTTGCCCAACTGGAAAGCCAGGCCGTCGATCCGGCCACCAAAGAGGCGCTGCGCTACCGCAGCGCGCTGGCCGACGGTTATGCCTCGCTGCGCCAGCGACCGCTGGGCACCAACACTGCGGTCACAGTCTGCAGCCGCCTGAAGAATGCCGACATGCAGGTGCGGCGCACGCCCGGCACCGCGCTGGCGCATGCCGGCAGTGGCGCCGTGATCTACACCCCACCCGAAGGCGAGGCGCTGCTGCGCGACAAACTGGCCAACTGGGAGCGCTTCGTCCACGACCAGACCGACATCGACCCGCTGATCCGCATGGCCGTGGCGCATTACCAGTTCGAGGCGATCCATCCCTTCAGCGATGGCAACGGCCGCACCGGTCGCGTGCTCAACCTGCTGTTGCTGGTGGAGCAGGGCCTGCTGGACATGCCGGTGCTGTACCTGTCGCGCTACATCCTGCGTCATCGTGCCGACTACTACGGCGGCCTGCTGGCGGTCACCACCGATGCCGCTTGGGAAGCCTGGGTCGGCTTCATGCTGGCCGCCATTACCGACACGGCTCGCTGGACCACCGCCAAGATCCAGGCCATCCAGCAGTTGCATGCCAATGCGCTGGTCTTCGTCAAGGCACGCGCGCCCGGCATTTATTCGCGCGAGCTGGTCGACATGCTGTTCGTGCAGCCGTACTGCCGCATCCAGAATTTGATCGAGGCCGGCATCGCCAAGCGCCAGACCGCATCGGTATATCTCAAGCAACTGGCTGCGCTGGGCATGCTCAGCGAAAACAAGGTCGGCCGCGAGAAAGTATTCATCCACCCCAACTTCGTCCGCCTGCTCACCAGCGACGACCATCCCGTGCTGGCTTACGGCAGCACCGCCGTCGCCGGCACCAGGTGATCGACGACGCATGTTCCCGCTTGGCGTGGTCGTCCCAAAAGTGCACTCTGACCCGGGTTTCTAAGCATTCGCTCTTCTTCCCCCTTCCGAAGGAAGGGGGATCGAGGGGGATGGCTTTTCGACCAATGGAAGGGCGCACCGAAGCGAACGCGCGCCAAGCGCGATGAGCGGATGACTTTGGCGTACTAGGATGATCCGGGTCACCGTGACGCAAGGAAACATGCAAATGACGAAGCTGGCCATCGCCGTCCTTGTCATGGCGCTGCTGACGGGCGCCGCACACGCGCAGACCAACGCCGGCGAACAGAAAGCCGATCCCAACCTTCCCTTCAACATCACGAAGGTGGCCAGCTTCGATCTGCCCTGGCGCATCGCGTTCCTCCCCGACGGCCGCATGCTGGTGACCGAGAAGGTCGGCCGCGTCGACCTAGTCACCCCGCAGGGTGCCAAGACCGAACTCGGCGGCGTCCCGCCCAGCTACTACGAAGGCCAGAACGGCATGCTGGGCGTCTTCCTCTCGCCGCATTACGCCACCGACCACAATGTGTATCTCACCTACGTCGAGCCGGGCGCCTACGGTGGCGGCGTGGCGCTCGGCCGGGGGAAACTCGTGCTGGACGGCAAGCCCCGGCTGGAAGGCTTCAAGGTGTTGTGGCGCCAGGTGCCGCCGGGCAAGGGCGGCCAACCGGGAGGCCAGATCGCCTTCTCACCAGACGGCAAGTACCTCTTCCTCACGGTGGGGGACCGCCAGCGAATGACCCCCGCGCAGGACATCAACCAGCCGGAAGGCAAGATCCTGCGGCTGACCCTGGACGGCAAACCCGCACCGGGCAATCCGTGGGCCGGCAAGGTCGGCGCGCGCACCATTCCGCTGATCGATCCGCCTGCCGATACCGAGGCCGCCAAGACCGCACCGGTGGTCAGCACCTATACGTTTCCCGGCCCCAACCTGACGCCGGCCGAAACCTGGGCCACCGGCCTTCGCACGCCCTACGGCCTCGCCTTCGCGCCCGATGGCCGGCTGTGGGAACTCGAGCACGGCCCGCGTGGCGGCGACGAACTGAACCTGATCGAGCCCGGCAAGAACTACGGCTGGCCACTGGTCTCCTATGGCGTCAACTACAACGGCGTGCCCATCCCCAATCCCGATACGCGGCCCGATCTCGCCAAGCCCGTGATCTACTGGGCGCCGGTGATCGCGCCGGGCAATCTCATGTTCTACAAGGGCAACGTCTTTCCCTGGAACGGCAGCGCCCTGATCAGCGCCCTGGCTGCCGAAGCCATCGTCCGCGTCACGTTCGACGGCAAGGGCGGCGCCACCGCGGTGCAGCGCTGGAACGTCGGCAAACGCGTGCGCGACATCGAGGAGGCGCCGGACGGCACCCTCTGGATGCTGGAAGACGCCAGGGGCGGCGGCCTGTACCACCTCACGCCAAGGTAAGAACCGGGTCGGGTTCACCCACCGGGAACGGAGCAGAGTCGCTTTCTCCACAAGTGGCAGGTGAACCCGACCCCGTGCTTCGGCCCAGGATCCGCGGTGGTTTCATCCCGCCGTATCGCGATCCCGCCGCCCAACTGCGCGGCGCCACGGAAGATCAGGAACCCGCGAAGGGCCAACTGTCGACGATCCCGACCGCAAGATGGGCCCACACCAGCAGGAACAACAGCACGATCGCCGCCAGGGCCGCGTATCGGCTGCGCGTCCCGGCAATCCGCCTTGCCGCAACGCCAAGGCCGAATGCCGCGCAGAAGATCAGTACGCCCATGACCACGAAATCGTTCGGCTTCCAGTTGAAGCCT
>DASUJD010000059.1:0-13051 GCA_036279455.1 Rhodanobacteraceae bacterium
GGGCACGCTCGGGTCGGCGTGGTAGCCGGATTCCTGCGCGATCACCGCCAGGACCGCGCAGATGTTCTCGGGATTCGGATTGATGGCTTGTGTGGTGAATGCCGCCTGGATATCGGTGGCCCAGCCATCGCGATCCGGCACGTCGACGGGCATGCGATCCACGATCTCGGCGCGTATTTGTGACGGCGACACCCGTGGAGCCTGCGACGTCGGCCTGGTGGCGCACGCAGCCAGCAGCAGGGGCAGGCACCACGCGGCGGCCGTGAACACGCGGGATCGGAGTGCCGATTTCGGACGCGTCATGCGCACAGCTCCGTCAAAAAATGGTGTCAGGGACAATTTCTGCCGCGCAAGCGGTACGGATCTTCAATCGTTCCACTGGCAAAGGTGCAGCAGGACGCCGCTGGGATCATGCACGAAGGCCACGGTCGCGCCGTACGGTTGCGGCTTGGGCGCCTGCACGCGCGCGCCGGCAAACGCGTCGTTGCGCAGCACCGCGGACACATGCTCGTACCAGGCCTGTGCGTCCTCCACGGTCACGTGCAGCATGCTGTTATCCGCCACCTCCTTGTTGTAATAGTCCTGGATGTAGAAATGCTGTTGGTCGGCAAGACGTACCAGCGCGAGTCCGTCCCCGACATCCTGCGTCTCCCAGCCGAGCTCGGCATAAAAGCGCTTGCACAGCGCGAAGTCCCTGGCAGGGATGAAGGGGCGCAGGTCGGAGACGGTCAGGTTTGACATGGGCCCTCCAGGGACACATCGGGCGAGCGCGGGGTCCGGTTCACTTTCGAAACGGACGCACCAGTCATAATGCACGATCATTTTTTGGTCAACGGGCTTTCCCGAGCATGATTCCCCCAACTGGCCTGCAGGCGCTGATTGACGACGGTGTGATCGACGAGGTCCTGCGTCCGCTGAAAAGCGGCAAGGAAGCGTCGGTCTATGTCGTGCGCGCGGGCAACGAGGTGCGTTGCGCCAAGGTCTACAAAGACATGGCCCAGCGCAGCTTCCAGCAACGCGCCCAATATCAGGAAGGCCGCAAGGTGCGCGGCAGCCGCCAGGCGCGCGCGATGGGCAACGCCAGCAAGTTCGGGCGCAGGGAAGCCGAGGCTGCCTGGAAAAATGCCGAGGTGGATGCGTTGTATCAGCTCGTCGGCGCCGGCGTGCGGGTGCCGCATCCGTACGGCTATTTCGGCGGCGTTCTGGTGATGGAGCTGGTCGCCGATGCCGACGGCTATCCGGCGTCGCAACTCGGCAAGGTCGAACTGTCAGCGCAGATGGCGCGCGAATACCACCGCGTTCTGGTTCGCCAGATCGCGCGCATGTTGTGCGAGGGACTGATCCACGGCGACCTGTCCGAATACAACGTGCTGGTGGCGCCCGATGGTCCGGTGATCATCGATCTGCCGCAGGTGGTCAGCGCCGCGGGCAACAATGCCGCGCGCACCATGTTGCGGCGGGACGTGGGCAACATCACGATCACTTTGTCGCGCTTCGCGCCGGAACTGCTCGATACCCATTACGCCGAGGAGATGTGGGCGCTGTTCGAGCAAGGCACACTGCGGCCGGACAGCGAACTGACCGGCGACTTCGTGTTCGACGAGGGCGAGGTGGACGTCGACAGCGTGATGCAATCGATCATCGATGCCCGCGAAGAGGCCATCATTCGCCAGCGGGGACGCGAGCTGGCGGAGGCGGAGGGTTGAGGCCAAGTGGGGGCGGAGGCAATTGATACCGCTTGATTGCCTCCGTCCCCTTTTAAGGCTGGTTGCTCATCGCGGTCTCGCCTGCACGCAGGTTCCTGCGGCTCGCGCGTGGAAAGGATGACCGTTGAGTCAACCGATGAGTGAACGAGCCCGCGCACCCGTGGCGATTCTTCCTTCCATCTGCACACCCCGCAAAAAAACAAGGGGCCATTGGCCCCTTGTTTCGTTGCCTCGCAGCGCAAGGCATTTCCGGCTGTGATCCCTCAATGAATGCGGGGACGGCTCGACGTTTCCGTGCGCGGAGTCATGGTGGCGGTGAAGGGTCGTGATGCTGGGGCGGCAGGCATCGACTGTACCTGGCGGACCGCTTGGACTGCGGGGCGAACCTGCCTGGTCGCGACCCGGGGATTCGATCCAGGCGCCGACTGCGAGTTTCCATTTTCCCGTTGTTGTTGTTGTTGGGCGCGATGTTGTAACGCCCAGTAGTTCACCGGAGGGTCCACCCTGAACAACACCGGACCTGTCGCCGGAAACCAGTTGGACCCGACCAGCGCCAATTGCGGCGGGAAGTTGGTATGTTCCCAGTACACCGCGCCGTAGACAGGCATCGGAAGGCTCTTCACGTAGACGAAGTTGGCATCGTATTTGCCGTCCTTGCGCGGTTTCGCCTGCATTGCTACCTCGACGATGAACGCGCTGGCCACCGGCTTGCCTTTCTCGGTGGCGGGTTTGGTGATCCACGCGTCAAGCTGCGCGCGCAGAAGCGAACGCCATCGCGGCGTCATGTGTTGCGAGGGAAGAATTTCGGTGACCTTGCCTTGCGCGTTGACGCGGACTACCACAGGCATGACCTCTGGTTTGGATTGAACCGGGATTCCGGAGGCTGCAAACGCGGTACCGGCGAATGCGGCGATTGCGCAACCGAGCAATGATGTGTGCAGCGCTTTCATGATGCCTCCTTGGTTTTTCAGGAGGGCCGGTGGACATTCCCCCGGTCTTGTGAATATTACTGTACTCTGCGGGTTATCAACGTGCAAGGACATTTTTTCGCCCTTGAATCAGCAACTTGTAGCGGCAAACCGGCGTGGAAGTGCCCTGTGCAATGGCGAAAACACTCCTAAGGACACTGCCCAACAACACTCTGCGCATTGCTTTCACGGCCGTCTCCTTTGTTTCTCTCGGAGACTTGGAATTTTTTTGCTGACCCCGCAAATTCCGTATTCACAGGCCAGCATTTCTGCAAGGACTTTTCGGCTTCGAATCAAATCGGTTCCCCGTGGCGAACATGGCAGGTCACGGGCAGCGTCCGCGCGCGTCCGCCTGCCATGGACGGGTTGCCGTCACAGCTGGTCCGGGAGCCGAATCCCCCCTTCGGCCAGCATCGCGCGCAGGGGTTGCAGCTGTTGCGCGTATTGACGCCAGCGGCCGATTGCAGATGTGTATACCGGAGCGCGTACTTGCCATGCATTGGGGGTTCTGACCGGAGCCTTGTTGTCTTGCGGGCGCAGGACCGCGTCATTCCACGGCAAGCCGCAGAATGCCAACACGCTTCGAAGTATTGGTTCGGGCGCCTGCACAAGTTGCTCGTAATCCACCTCCAGAATGCGCCCGGGGAGAACCTGGTGCCAGTGAGCGAGCAGGCGGCTGAACCCGATGTAGTAGCGACCGATATCGAGCAGGTCCAGCGAATAGTCGTAAAAGCCGGATTCCAGTTCGAACAGGTGGCGAAAGTTTCCCATGCAGGTGTCGAGGGCATCGCGCCGCAGGCACAGGATCCTGGCGCCGGGCAAGGCACGGGCGATAAAACCGGCGTAAAGGAAGTTGTGTGGCAGTTTGTCCGTGAATCGCGGTTTGGCGGCCGTCCGGGGCCGCGTACTTTCGAGGTACGCGCTGCCGAGTTGGCGCCAGTCGATGTGGCGCGTCGGGGCTGCGATGTCGGGCAGCGAAAGCAAGGCTGTCTGCGTGCCTGAAGCCCGCTGCAGTGCGGTCGGGAAATTCCGGAGCTCACCCGCGGCGTAAACGTCCGGGTGGTTGGACAGCATGCGATCCAGCAAGGTGGTGCCCGTGCGCGGCATGCCGACGATGAAGATTGGTGCGTCGGAGTCGTGCTCCGCCGGCGTGGATTCGGCATCGGGAAAGCAGCGCATCAGCGCTTCGAACATGCCGGCATCGCGCTGGGCCGAAGCCGGTCGGGTGCCGCGCGCTGCCGCCTTGCCGAGCGTGTAATGCGTGAAGGCTGTCGCGTAGTCGCCGAGATCCTCGCTCTCCTTCGCCAGCGCCATGTTGAGGAAAATCCGGGCGGACGGATTGTCGCCGTGTCGTTCAAGCAGGGCGCGCAGGCGCCCGAGGTGCTGGCTTTCAGGGGTTTGCCGATGCAACATCGACAACCTCAGGTGCGCGGGCCAGAACCGCGGTTCGAGCTGCAGGCAGGTTTCCAATTCGCGTTCGGCGCCCGCGTTGTCGTCAAGCCCGGTCAGGGCGCGTGCGAGCAGGAAATGCAAGGGCGCGCGATCCGGCGAGAGCGCCACGGCCTGCTGCAGTGCGTCGGCCGACGCATCGATCGCGTGGGCGTTCATGTACGTGACCCCCAGCATGGCCAACACCGATGCATCCCGCGGGGAAAGCGCCATCGCGCGATCCGCCACCGCACAGGCCTCCGACATGCGTTGGACGGTGGCAAGGGCCCTCGCGTAGTGCGCCAGGTAGTCGGGCCGGTTCGGTTCGAGCCGACAGGCTTCGTCGAGGGTGGATACCGCACGACTCTCGTCCCGCTGTTCCAGGCAGGCCACACCGTGCATGAAGTGGACGGACGCATCCTCGGGCGAGCCCGCCAGCACCTGCTCGGCGAGGTAATGCACCCGCGGCCAATCGGCCCGCTCGAAGGCGGTCAGCAGCCTGGTTCGGGCTCGAGCTGGATCCAAGGCACACCATGCTTTCCGTGGCAGGCGAGAATATCACCGGCAAAGACAAAAGAAGCTCGCGATCCCGCGGGCACGACCGACACATGCAAGTTCGGTCATTTGGCGAACATTTGCCCGCGATCCGCGAACGCCTTGAATTCCAGCGCGTTGCCGCTGGGATCCAGCAAAAACATCGTGGCTTGCTCGCCCGATTGGCCCTTGAAGCGCACGTGCGGCTCGACCACGAAGCGCGTGCCGGCCGCGCGCAATTTGTCGGCCAGCGCGTGCCAGTCCTTCATGTCCAGCACCACGCCGAAATGGCGTACCGGCACTTCGTCGCCATCCACGTCGTGTGCGGCGGACGCGCGCAGTTCTTCCGGTGCGAGATGCGCCACGATCTGGTGACCGAAGAAATCGAAATCCACCCAGGTGTCGCTGGATCGGCCTTCCGGGCAACCGAGCAGGCCGCCGTAGAACCCGCGGGCTTCGCCCAGTGACGCGACGGGAAAGGCCAGGTGGAAGGGCGGGAGTTCGGTCATGGACGATTCCGGCAGGTTTGCGGACGCCCAGTATGCGCGGATCGATGCCGCACCGGTTGTCCGCTCGGTGCTTTCGTTGTGGAGGGGGCGGCGCTAGAGTGCCCGACCGCAGGTTCATGTTCCATGGAAGGAACCAATGGCACGGATCGGCCGACGCGGATTCGCCACCACGGAAGTCCACTTCCGGGATGCAGGCATGGGCGCTTTCGGTTCCTTTCTCGGCGAACTCAAACGACGCCACGTCTATCGTGTCGCGGTAGCCTATGCAGCGATCGGGTGGCTGCTGGTACAGGTCGTCACACAGGTCCTTCCGGTTTTCGAATCTCCGCTTTGGGTGCAGCGGTTGGCCGTGCTGATCGTGCTCGGTGGCTTTCCGGCCGCGCTGCTGGGCGCGTGGTTTTATGAACTCGGTCCGGCGGGGCCGCGCCGCGATGCGCGCGATGATACGAAGGGCGTGCACGGGCGCTTCCGTCGCATCGATTTCGCCATCTTCGGCCTGGTCGTGCTCTCGATCGCGTTGACGGCGGTGCTGTGGCGCGCGCAAACGTTCCTGCCACCTGGTCATCGCGCGGCCGCGACGAGCATTCCCGCGGACGAAGCCAAATCGATCGCGGTACTGCCATTCGAAAACCTGTCGCCCGATCGCGACAACGCCTATTTCGCCGATGGCATGCAGGAGCAGATCCTGACGCAACTGACGCGGCTCAGCGGGTTGAAGACGATCTCGCGCACGTCGACCGAAAAGTACGCCAGCCACCCGGAGGACGTGAAGACCATCGGCCAGCAACTGGGCGTCAGCCACGTGCTGGAAGGCAGCGTCCAGAAGGCCGGTGACGAGGCTCGCATCAGCCTGCAATTGATCGACACCAACACCGACGGTCAGATCTGGGCGGAGACCTATGATCGCAATCTCGACAACGTGTTGGCCGTCGAAAGTGAAGTTGCGGGGCAGGTCGCCAACGCACTGCAGGTGAAACTGTTGCCGAAGGAAAAGCTGGCACTGACGCGGGCGCCGACCCGCAATGGATATGCCTATCAGGCCCTGCTGCGTGGCGAGGCGGCACAGCAACGCGCCGACGTGAGCTGGAAACAGCCGGACATCGACGCGGCGATCTCTGCGTATCAGGAGGCCGTCGCCGCCGATCCGCAATTCGCGCTGGCCTGGGCGCGGCTGGGCTACGCCTACGCATGGACGATCAACTTCGTTCCATCCGTCGACACGCGGACGATGGCAGCCAAGAGCAAGCAGGCTTTCGGCCGTGCGCTGGCGCTGAATCCGAACTTGCCGGAAGCGCACGTTGCCGCGGGGTTCTATCACGTGTGGGCGGAGGACGACAACGTCGCTGCACAGGAGCAGTTCAAGGAAGCACTGGCGCTGCGCCCGCAGGACGCCGATGCCCAGTTGGCGCTGGCCGATACGGAATACCACTTGGGGCATCTGAAAGATGCGAACGTGGCCTACGAGAGTGCGGTCAATCTGGACCCGCGCAACGTGCTGGCCTTGCAGGGCTTGGCATGGTTCGAAGGCGAACGCCATGAGTATGCGAAGGCCGATCGGAATTTGTTGAAGGCACTCGACGTCAACTACCACGCCGGGCTCACCTGGGGCATGCGCGATGTGCTGGCCTACGTGTCCACCGGTAGTGGCGCCGCGCAGCTGGCGATGATCATGGCCGCGCCGTCCGACGTGCGGGCGATTCCCACCCATCTTGTCGACCATGCGATGGCGCTGTACCACTCGCGCGATTACACGGCGGCCTTGCAACTGTTCGCCACGAGCCGGGACTCGGAATACGGTAAACAGGCCTTGTGTGCATGGCGGGCCGATACCGAATGGCAGCTCGGGCAGCACGACGCAGCGCTGTCCGAGTACCGGCACTGCGTGGATTTGATCCTGGCGGATCCCGATCACGAATCCCGTGCCTATGAATCGGCGCAGCTGGGGTGGGCCTACGTGCGGCTGGGGCGCAAGCAGGATGCCGAGCGGGAAGGCCAGCGTGCCGTTGCCATCCTGCCGGTTTCGAAGAATTGGCAGGGCGGGGCCGACATGCTGACGAATCTTGCGCGCATCGAGGCACAGTTGGGGCATGCCGACAAGGCGGTGCCGATCCTGGATGCGTTGGTTTCAACCGATCACGGCAGCACGATTTCGATTGCCACGGTGCGCACCGACGTGGATCTGGATCCGATCCGCGGTACGCCCCGTTTCAAGCAACTGCTGCAGCGCTACGCCAGCGTGCACTACTGAATTCGACGTGATCGTTCAATCGTTGCCGCGCCGCGCGATCCAGTCGTCGATCACAGGTTTCGGCAGCGGGAAATAACCGTTCACGATGTGCGGATCGCTTGTGCTTGCATCCGGTGTCAGGTGCACATGCCATTCACCGATATGGCCGATCTGCAGGCAGTCATCGATGTCGTACAGGTCGTCCTTATGGGTTTGTTCGTGATCTTGCAGCAACATCTGTTTTGCGCGCGCTTTGGCGCCGGCTTTGTTCTTGCCGGCGAAAAATCCCCACGCATGGTGTTCGGCGAAAACACCGGGCCGGTAACCGCCGATATTGATGAAGTACAGGTGCAAGCCATTATCGGGCGGCGTTCGCGCCAGATGCACGCGATAACCTTTCACACTGTCGAGGAAGCACCACGCATCCACGTGCAGGCCGTGCGGGTCGCCGAACCAGCTATTCAGCAATTGGCCATGCACGGCTTGCAGCGACGCGCCGACCGCAAAGGCCACGTCGTGCAGTTCGGTTCTTGCGCGGGGTGCGCCGCCGCCCAGCACGCATGCGATCAAATGTTCGGTCACGGGCTATCCGGAAGGGTTGCTGTAGCGGGAGTTCGCATCGCCGACAGGCGTTTCGCTGCGGTTGAGTACGGAATCGTAAGATGCAAAAGCCCGTAACGGAGGGAGCTGACATGGCCGATGAAAATGCCAAATCGCAGGCCGATCTGGTCGCCGACGCGCTCGCCCAGTTGAAGGAAATGCACCACTACGCGAAGAACAACGTGGAACGGCTGGCCGCGATCTGGATGTTGTTCGACGGCGAGCTGTCGAAGCTGAAGCAAACCGACAAGATCGACGATCTGATGAACCGCCAGGGCCAGTTGCACGAGGCGCTGGAATCGGCGATCACCGATCTCGAAAAGGTCTGGCAAGGACTGCAGCCGCCGGAACAACCGGCAGCTTGAGTCCCGGCATGGCATGAAGCGACTGCGGTGATCCGTCAGGCAGCCTTTGCCTCGTCCTTCAATGACTGCATGTCGATCACGAAGCGGTACTTCACGTCGCTCTTCAGCATGCGCTCGTAGGCAGTATCGATGTCGCGCATCGCGATCGTCTCGATGTCGCAGACGATGCCGTGCGCGGCGCAGAAATCCAGCATCTCCTGGGTTTCGCGGATGCCGCCGATCAGCGAGCCGGCAAGCCTGCGGCGCTTCATGATCAGGTTGAATACGGTGGGCGAGGGATGCGGCGTGGCGGGCGCGCCGACCAGGCACATCGTACCGTCGTGTTTCAGCAGATTGAGATAGGCGTCCAGATCATGCGGCGCGGCGACGGTGTTGAGGATGAAATCGAAGCTGCCGGCGTGCTTCGCCATCTGATCGGCATCTTTCGAGATCGCCACTTCGTCGGCGCCGAGGCGTTTTCCGTCGGCCACCTTGTTCGGCGAGGTGGTGAACAGCACCACGTGTGCGGCCATCGCATGCGCCAGCTTGACGCCCATGTGGCCCAAGCCACCCAGACCCACGATGCCGACCTTCTTGCCGGGGCCGGCGTTCCAGTGTCGCAATGGCGAATAGGTGGTGATGCCTGCGCACAAAAGCGGCGCGACCGCGGCGAGGTTGTCCTCGTGGCGGATGCGCAGTACGAATTTTTCATCCACGACGACGTTCGTGGAATAGCCGCCGTAGGTGTTTTCGCCGCCGAACATCGGCCCGTTGTAGGTGGCGGTGAAGCCGTTCTCGCAATAATTCTCCTCGCCGGCCTTGCAGGGTCCGCAATGCCCGCAACTGTCCACCATGCAGCCGACGCCGACGGTGTCACCGACCTTGAAGCCCTTCACTTCCTTGCCAACCGCGGTGACGACGCCAACGATTTCGTGGCCGGGCACCGAAGGATAAATCGTGTTTCCCCATTCGTTGCGCGCGGTGTGCAAATCGGAATGGCATACGCCGCAATACAGGATTTCGATTGCCACATCGTGTGGCCCGGGCGTGCGGCGCTCGATGGAAAACGGGCCGAGCGGCTTGTCGGCGGCCTGCGCGGCGTAGGCGGGGGTTTGGGTCATGGAGGGTCTCCTGACGAATCAAAAACAGATATTCCCTCTCCCATCGGGAGAGGCGGAACGAAGCGAACGCGCGCGCAGCGCGAGCGCAGGGGCGGGTGAGGGTACGCACACGCACGGCGACGACAGGTCAACCATGGTCGACTTTCGCGATGCCCGAACCCTCATCCTGCGCTACGCGCCACCCTCTCCAGGAGGGAGAAGGGAGAAACGGTGCGTGACTGATGTAGCATCCGAATCATCGCTGCGCATTGGTCCAATGGACCGAAAACGCAGAATCAACCTGCAGCCTTCTCACGCACCGGCAATACCCAACCCGGACGGACGAAGTGGCAGGTGTAACCGTCGGGAATGCGTTCCAGATAATCCTGGTGCTCGGGCTCGGCTTCCCAGAAATCGCCGGCGGGCGCGACTTCGGTAACGACCTTGCCGGGCCAGAGCCCCGAAGCGTCCACGTCGGCGATGGTGTCCTCGGCGACCCGTTTCTGTTCTTCGCTGGTGTAGAAGATTGCCGAACGGTAGCTGCTGCCGAGATCGTTGCCTTGGCGATTCACCGTGGTGGGGTCGTGGATCTGGAAGAAAAATTCCAGCAGCTTGCGATAACTTGTTCGCGCGGGGTCGAACACGATCTCGATGGATTCGGCGTGGCTGCCGTGATTGCGGTAGGTGGCATTCGGCACGTCGCCGCCGGAATAACCGACCCGGGTGGAGATGACGCCGGGTTGCTTGCGGACAAGGTCCTGCATGCCCCAGAAGCAGCCGCCGGCAAGAATGGCGCGTTCGGTAGTCATGGGGTATTGCCTCTTGCTGGAAGGTTGAATTTGCCACCCCCTTCCAAAGGAAGGGGTCGATGCGAAGCATCGGGGGGATGACGCTGTTGCCGAGGTGAAACCATCCCCCTCATTCCCCCTTCCCTTGGAAGGGGGAGGTAAACAGGTGACGGTACTCGCCGTAGCCTTCCTTTTCCATATCCGCCAACGGCACGAACCGCAGCGACGCGGAATTGATGCAGTAACGCAGGCCGCCCTTGTCGCGTGGGCCATCGTCAAATACATGTCCAAGGTGACTGTCGGCGTGTTTCGAACGCACTTCGGTGCGCTGCATGCCATGGCTCGCGTCGTGCCGTTCGATGACGTTGCCCGCCCCGACGGGTTGGCTGAAACTGGGCCAGCCGCAATGGCTCGGAAACTTGTCCAGTGAAGTGAACAGCGGCTCGCCGGAAACGATGTCCACGTACAGCCCGGGTTCGGAATGTTCGTTGAATTCGTTGTTGAATGGCTGCTCGGTGGCCGATTCCTGGGTCACGCGGTGCTGCAGCGGCGTCAAACGGGCAAGTGCTTCGGGGGTTTTGCGGTAATCGGTCATTCTTTCCCTGACGTGGGGAAGGCCAGGCCGGAATGCAAGAGGCTCCCGGAGCTGCGCGCACCGCGATCGCCCCGAAAACAGCGTGACGGCACTTCCCGCGTGGTGACCCGAGGCCCGGCTGTACACTTTGCAGCATGTTCCAGCATCGATTCCACAAGCCATGACTGTTCAATCGCCAGCCACCGATGTTGCGACCCTGCTGCAAAAAGCGCGGGGAGAGTTGGGACAGCGGCAGTTCGATGCCGCCGCGGCATCGCTGGAATCGGCGCTGGCCATGGCGCCGGATGATGCTTCCGTGCTGGGCATGGCCGGCGTGGCCGCGCAAATGCAGGGCCAGCATTACCGGGCGGTCGAACTTTTCCGCAAGGCACTGGCTTTCAAGCCGCGTGACGCGCAGCTTTACGCGGGGATCGGGATTTCATTGTTCGAATGGGGTGATATCGCGGGTGCGGTCGTGGCCCTGCGGAGTGCCTGCGAATTGGCTCCGAACGTGGCAGGCGCGTGGTTCAACCTCGGGCGGGCGCTCAAGTTGCAGCTGCATACCGACGAGGCAATCGCCGCCTTGCAGCGGGCGTTGCAACTCGATCCGGCGCACGTGTCCGCACGGATCACGCTGGCCGATGCCAAGGCAAGCATCGGACAAGTGGACGAAGCCGTCGCCGAATTGCGCAGCGTGCTGAAGGCGCATCCCGGTCAGGCGCACGCCTGGTTCGCGCTGGCCAATGTCAAGGTGGCGCCGTTTTCCGGCGAGGACGTGGAATTGCTGCAGCGCAATTTCGAACGCGTAGCCGGCTCCACCAAAGACCGCGTGCTGTTCGGGTTTGCGCTGGCGCGCGCCCTGGAAGATCAAGGCGACCATGCTGCCTCGTTCAAGGTACTGAAGCGCGCCAACCGGTTGCAGCGCGAACAACTGCACTGGGATGCATCGGCCCACCACGCGCACGTCAAAGCCATCGAGAAGGCGTTCTCGGCGCCGTTGCCGGACCCGCTGGACCCGAAGCTGGGCAAGGAAGTGGTGTTCATCGCGAGCACCCCGCGTTCGGGTTCGACGCTGGTGGAGCAGATCCTGGCCTCACACCCCGAGGTCGAAGGCGCCAACGAAATCGAGGATCTGCCGAAGCTGATCGATGTGGAATCCCGGCGGCGCCACGATGCGTTTCCGCTGTGGGTGCCGATGATGACCGCGGGCGATTGGCACAGGCTGGGAGCCAAATACCTTGATGTCACCGCACGCTGGCGGTTGCGCAAACCGCGATTCACCGACAAGAATCTGGGCAACTGGATGCGGGCAGGCACGGCGCTGGCAATGCTGCCGGCAGCACGGGTGGTGGTGGTGCGTCGCGATCCTGTTGAAACCTGCCTTGCCTGTTATCGGCAGTGGTTCTCCAGCGGCACCGTGTTTGCCTATGATCTCGATGAAATGGCGGATTACTGCATCGACTTCTTCAGGCTGACCCGGTTCTGGTTGCAGCGGTATCCCGATCGTGTGTTCGACCTCGAGTACGAAGCGCTGCTCGCCGATCCGGAAGCAGTGATCCGCCGCTTGCTCGATTTTTGTGGCCTGCCGTTCGATCCGGCATGCCTCGCCTTCCATCAGACGCAGCGAACCGTCAACAGTGCCGCGAGCGCAGGACAGGTGCGCCAGCCCCTGCAAAGTGCCACTGCGCGCGCCGCGCGCTACGGTCACTCACTCGACCGATTGCGGCAGCGCCTGCATGACGCAGGGTTGGCTGTCGCGCAGCAGTGAGCGGCCACGGGCCACGCGATATCGCTGATGCCAGGAGCGAGCGTGCTTGCGACGAACACGGTGCCGGCACCTGTGCCGACGCGCCAGGAATGCGCCCGACAGCTTTCTGTCATTTTGCTGAAGCACCATGTAAACCGACGCTTGCTTTTAGGTTAATTCGCAGTTAATGTCGCGAACGCACTGTCACGAGGGACAGTGCAAAACCGCTCTCGGCAATATTCAGGTTGTCGGGGGTATCGACCGCGGATTGTCCCGTATCGTTCGAGGGAGAAACGTGACGGGAACCGCATTGGCTGCTACCTTCGGGGGTGCACGTCTCATGAGCGACAAGTCTCGGCGCGGTTCGCGCAATTGCATGTTCCGGCGCAAGGCGCTGGCTTTGGCGATCGGGGGTTCCATCACGTTGGCGTTCGCGGGCGGCGCATTCGCGCAGGCCACCACGGGCACCATCCACGGAACCGTTCCGGTTGCCCCCAACGAAACCATTCAGATCAGCGGCACCGGC
>DASUJD010000060.1:0-11109 GCA_036279455.1 Rhodanobacteraceae bacterium
ACCAGGAACAGCATGTTGCCGAGCAGGTGCATCCAGTCGGCATGCATGAACAGCGACGTGAACAGGCGCAGCCACAACCAGCTGTGCAAGGTTTCCCAGCCACGGAACAGATGCGCAGGCACCGTGCCCCAGTCGGCCAGCACTGCGTAACGCAACGACGGCGCCGACAACATCAACCACAGGTAGCAGGCAACGCAGGTCACCACCAGCATTGGCGTGACCCAGCGCGGATGCGCGTGGCCGCGGTGCGGCACGTCCACGAACGGCGAGTTCAGCGACATGCGCGCTTCGACATCACGAGGCTCTCCCGAGCATCCGCTCGCAGCGAACACACGAACGGAATGAAAGCGTCGCGAGCGATGGTAGATTGCGCGTCAGCGGAGCGCAGGAAGGGGAGTGTACACGTCAGGACATGAGCATTACTCGCCGCATCCGCCGCGCGCCCGAAAGCTGCCCTCCTTGGCCAAGAGCTCCGTGGCCATTCGCTGCGCGAATGTTCGCTCCGGCATCCTGCCTGCGCAGTGCGAGCATCGCCGGCACGCAAGCTGCCGACCAAATCGACAGGATTGCCTATTTGAACGCCGCAGGCGGCCCGACGGGCGAGCCACATGGACTTGGCGAGTAGCGCAGCAGGTTGTTCAGAGCTTTCTAACCAGCCCTCAGGTAAGCCTCGACCCCGCCCAGAATCATCTGCGCCGACAACGCGATCAACAGCATGCCCATCACCCGCTCCACCGCGGCAAGCACGCTTTCGCCCAGAAACTTGAACAGCCAGGTCGAACCCAGCAGGATCACGGCGGTGGCGAGCCAGGCAATCAGCAGCGCCACGCCCCATTCAACCTCGCGGCCCGGCTGCGCGCTGGTCAGCAGCAACAGCGTCGCCATCGCAGACGGACCCGCGACGCCCGGAATCGCCAGCGGCACGATGAACGGTTCGCCCTGGCCCGCAGGCCCGAAGATGCCGCCGTCTTTTGGTGGGAATACCATCTTGATCGCGATCAGGAACAGCACGACGCCGCCGCCGATGCTGATGGCTTCCTGCCGCAATTGCATGACCGACAACAGCTCGCGCCCGCCGAGCAGGAATGCGACCAGCACGCCCAGCGCGATCAGCAGTTCGCGGATCATCACCCAGCGCCGCCGCTTCGGCGGAACATCCTTCAGGATCGACAGGAAGAACGGCACGTTGCCGGGCGCGTCGAGCACCAGAAACAGGGTGATGCAAGCCGACACGATGGTCATCTGCTGATGCATCGGTCAATCCCCGTTGTGTTCGCTGCCACGCAGGTCCAGCAGTTTGCCGCGCGCGGCCTTCGCCTCGGGCGACAGCAAATAGAGTACGGCCTGCGCGGCGGCATCGGGCGTGGGGATCATGCCGGGGTCTTCGCCCGCCCACACCGCTTGCCGCAACACGGTCCGCATCGGCGCCGGCAACAGCGCGTGCACGCGCAAGCTGGTCACGTCGGTTTCCTCGTGCAGGATCGAAGCCAGGCCCTGCAGCCCCGCCTTGGCGACGCCATAGGCACCCCAATGCGCGCGGCCCATGCGCACGGGATCATCCAGCACGAACACCACCGCGCTGTCCTCGCGCGCCAGCAGCAACGGCATGCAGGCCTGGGTCAACAGGAATGGAGCCGACAAATCGACATGCAGGGTCGTGATCCACTCCTCGGGCGAGAGTATCGCAAGCGGCGTGAGGCCCTCGCACTTCGCGGCGGCATGCACGACGCCATCGAGCCGTCCCAACTGCTGTTCGACCGAGTCGACGAAAGTCTGGTATTCGAGTGGCGACGCCCCCCGCAAATCCATCGGCTGCAGCACCGGTTGGGGTGCACCCGGAAGCGCCGTGATTTCGTCGTAAACCGGTTCCAGAGAACGCACCTTGCGATCGGCCAGCAGCACGGTGGCGCCGGCTTTCGCGCAGGCCAGCGCGGTCGCGCGCCCCAAGCCTCCGGCGGCGCCGGTGATCAGTACCACCCTGCCCGCCAGGAGCGCCGCGGTGGGCATCCAGCCCGCCGGCAGGCGCGCGACGGGCAGCGTCACGGAGCGGCCGTCTGTTTGCCGGCTTCGACAACCATGCGCTGCAATTCGCCCGATTCGTACAGCTCCAGCGCGATGTCGCAACCGCCGATCAGCTCGCCGTTGATGTAGAGCTGCGGGAAAGTCGGCCAGTTGGAATAGCGCGGCAGGTTGGCGCGGATTTCGGGGTCTTCCAGCACATTCACCGAGAAATATTCAACGCCCGTGGCATTGAGCGCCTGCGATGTGCGCATGGAAAAGCCGCACATCGGAAAATCGGGCGTGCCTTTCATGTAGAGGACGATGGGATGCTCGGCGAGCGTGTGTTTGATGCGTTCGATGATGTCCATGGTGTTTGGTATCCGTGCTCCTGGTTGACGTGTTCCTGATTGATCGGAATCCTCGCCATCTCTGCGCCCGACGGCACGCCAATATCCATGATTCAGCGGCGAAGCCTTCGCGCGAGATTTAATGAAAGCGAAACTTCGCGCCGGGACGGACCATTCAGAAGTTCGAGATGGGTCTAGAATGGAGTGTGGTGTCGTGCGGATGCAGCGTATTGTATCAGGCGCGCTTTCCACACATGCCTTCCTGCCGCCCTTCGAATTACAAGGAGAACCCCATGGCGATAGAACTTCCCCCGCTCCCCTACGAGCGCAATGCGCTTGCGCCGCACATATCCGAGGAAACCCTGGACTTCCACTACGGCAAGCACCACAAGGCCTACGTCGACAATCTCAACAAGCAGATCGACGGCACCGATTTCGCCGACATGAACCTCGAGGACATCGTGAAGAAGGCCACCGGCGGCATGTTCAACAACGCCGCGCAGGCATGGAACCACACCTTCTACTGGAACTCGATGTCGCCCAAGGGCGGCGGCGATCCCGCCGGCAAGCTGGCCGACGCGATCACCAAGGCGTTCGGCGGCGTCGCGAAGTTCAAGGACGAATTCGCCAAGATCGCGACCGGCACCTTCGGTTCGGGGTGGGCCTGGCTGGTGCAGCGCAACGATGGTTCGCTGGGTCTGGTCAGCACCTCGAATGCCGGCACCCCGATCACCGGAAGCGATCGCCCATTGCTGACCTGCGACGTGTGGGAACACGCGTATTACATCGACTACCGCAATGCGCGCGCGAAATACGTCGACGCGTACTGGAACCTGGTGAACTGGGATTTCGCGGCCACCCAGATGGCGTAAACGTCACGGCCACCCCGCCGGCAAGTGCCTCGGGGTGGTTGCATTTTCATCCCGTCATTTGTCCGCAGCGATTCCAGCAGCGGCTGTGGCCATGACTACATCAGCCAGCCGCGCGGCCAGTGCCTGTACTTCATCGGCATTTTCGCCCTCGATGGTGACCCGCACCAGCGGCTCGGTGCCGGACGGCCGCAACACCACGCGGCCGCGACCATACAGCGTGCGCTGAACTTCGGCCAGCGCATCCTGTACGGACCCCGCGGCGACCACTTCGCGCGCACCCGCCACCCGCACGTTGCGCGTGATCTGCGGCAGCTTGGACAGCCCGCTTCGCGCTTCGAAAAGATCCTTGTCCGCGCGCGCCAACGCGTCCAGCGCCGCCAATGCCGACACGATGCCGTCGCCCGTGCTCGCCCGGTCGAGGCAGAGAATGTGCCCGGAAGTCTCACCACCCAGCACGCCACCGTGTTGCTTCAATTGCTGCAGCACATAGCGGTCGCCGACATTGGCGCGCAGAAAACGCACGCCGGCGCCTGTCAGCGCGCGTTCCAATCCGTAATTGCTCATCAGCGTGCCGACCACCGGCCCGCGCAGACGCCCGTCGGCCAGCCAGTCTTGAGCCAGCAAGTACAGCAGGTCGTCGCCGTCCGCGAGTTCGCCGTTGCGGTCGATCATCTGCACGCGGTCGCCATCGCCGTCGAAGGCGATCCCGAGATCAGCGTGTTGCTCGATCACCGCGCCGCGGAGTGTGGCCGGATGGGTGGAACCGACCTCGCGATTGATGTTGAAGCCGTCCGGCGCGCAGCCAATGCGGGTGACTTTCGCGCCCAATGATTCGAAAACCCTGGGCGCGACCATGTAGGTGGCGCCGTGCGCGCAGTCCAGCACGATGTGTTGGCCGGCAAGATCGGGCGGCGCCGCCAGCGTGCCCAGGCAAAAGCGCGCGTAGCGTTCGATTGCATCGTCGATGCGGCGCGCCTTGCCGAGACGTTCCGGTGCAACCGTGACGAATGCTGCATCGATTTCGCGTTCGATCGCGGCCTCGACTTCGTCATCGAGTTTCTCGCCGTCGGCGGAAAAGAACTTGATGCCGTTGTCCTGGTACGGATTGTGCGAAGCGCTGATCACGATGCCGGCGTTCGCGCCCAGTTCGCGCGTCAGTTGCGCCACTCCCGGCGTCGGCAATGGCCCGAGCAGGCCCACGTCGGCACCAGCGGCGACCAGCCCCGCTTCCAGTGCGGATTCGAACATGTAGCCGGACACCCGCGTGTCCTTGCCGATCAGAACCAGCGTCCGTTTGCCGTCGCCAAGCACCGTGCCCGCGGCGCGCCCCAACTTCAGCATGAACTCGGCGGTGATCGGCCACTCGCCGACCCGGCCACGCACGCCGTCGGTGCCGAAGTATTTGCGGGACGCGGGACTCGGGACTCGGGACTCGGGCATGGGGTTCGGAAGATGAGGTGGTGATTGAATAATAACCTGTCGTCATTCCAGGGCCGGTCTGAAGGGTCGGCACCCGGACTGCGGAGGCAGTTGCCGGAGCGAACATTGGTGAAGCCAATGGTCCGGAGGGCGCGCCGCAGGAGCGGCGCATGATCCATTTTGATCGTATTCCGCCAGGAAAGCCAAAAATGGATTCCGGATCACGCCCGCTCATGCGGGCTTGTCCGGAATGACGAAGGCATTTCAGCCGAGGCCGCGCAATCAATCGTCGCCGAACCGCTGCGAACCGAATGGCCTGGGTTCGGATTTTGCAGGCGCATCGCCTTCGTGCACGGCCTGCCACACAGCCAGCGCGTCGCGCGTGGCGGAGACATCATGCACGCGCACAATCATGGCGCCGCGTTGCACCGCGATCAACGCGGCGGCAGCGGAGCCCGTCGCACGATCCGCACCAGCCTCGCGACCGGTCAGCGTGCCGATCATGGCTTTGCGCGACAGGCCCGCGAAAACGCCCGCAGCAAGGTCACGGAAACGATCCAGCGCGCGCAACAGCGCAAGGTTGTGTTCCAGGGTCTTGCCGAAACCGAAACCGGGGTCGACCAGCACCCGGCGCTTGTCGATGCCGGCCATCGCGCAGGCGAACACCCGCTCGGCGAGGAAGCGGTGCACCTCGCCGACCACGTCGTCGTAGCGCGGATCGCGCTGCATGGTGCCGGGCTCGCCCTGCATGTGCATCAGGCACACCGGAACCTTCAATTCCGCTGCAGCATCCAGCGCGCCTTCACGACGCAGCGCATACACGTCGTTGACGAAGCCCGCGCCTGCGGCTACCGCTGCTCGCATCACGTCGGGTTTGGATGTGTCGATCGAAACCGGCACCTGTACGCGTTGCGCCAGCGCCTCGATCACCGGTACCACGCGCGCGATTTCACCATCGGGATCGATCGGCCTCGCACCGGGGCGCGTGGATTCGGCACCGACATCCAGCATGTCCGCGCCCTGCTCAACCATCTCCACGCCTTGCGCGACCGCCGCTTCGATATCTCCGGCAAGTCCGTCGCCGGAAAACGAATCGTCGGTAAGATTGAGGATCCCGCAGACGCGCGGGCAGTCCAGCCGCAGAGCGCGACCGTTGCAATCGAGCGTGGGAACCGTATCGAACATCGGCACAGTTTAAGACAGCGACAGGAACCCCGGCGTGTCACTCGATGCCGCCGGGCGTCCCCCTTCCTGGACGCTCCGCAGCTCAGCCGCCACGCACGGGGGCCAGCAACCCTTCCGGATCGTACCGCGCACGCAACGCCGCCAATCTTGCGCCTGTCTTCGCGTCGTGCGCGCACGATTTCAAATCGGAAACGTCGCCGGCGAAATTCGGTTGCATCCCGGTGCGCGCGTGCGGCGCCAGCGCCGCGCGCAATCCGCGCACCCAGTCCCGCACTGCGGGGAACCGCTCCGGCGCACCGGCATGGCCGATCACGTTGATGAAAAACGGCACATCGCGATGCGCGAACGCGGTCGCGGCACCGGGGATGGAGGCCACGGCGCCACCGAGGTGGTGCACGTGGACTTCGCAGACCGGATCGGGCGACGCGACAGCCATCGGAACCAGTGCATCGATCAGCGCGTCATCAAGCGCATCGAGCTGCAACGTCGTCCAGTAGTAATGATCGCCGGGCGGTGCGGCCGGATCGAAGGTCTGCTGCCACGCGGCGTACGGCACCATGCCTGCGTGCAGACCCAGCGGCTTGCCGTATTCCAGGATCGGCGCCAACGCTTTCTCGCCGTCCGCCGGTTCACCGCTCCAGCACCATGCCAGCGCGATCGCACGACGGAAATGGGTTTCGACAGGCATGAAAGGCAACGGCGGTATGCTGGTGAACACCAGCATCGCGGTGAGGGGGTTCGGCGCGTTCGGCGTGAACGCACGAAAGGCACGCAACAGACCCGCCGCAGCCTCCACCGGATGAAACACCACCCCGGCGTACACCTCGCCGACCGCGTGCAGCCGCCAGGTGAAGCGCGTAACCACGCCCAAGCCTCCTGCGCCACCGCGCAAGCCCCAGAACAAGTCGGCGTGCCGGCGTTCATCCGCAACGACGATGCGTCCGTCAGCCAGGACCACTTCCGCTTCGAGGAGGTTGTCGACTGCCAATCCGCAACGACGCATCAACCAGCCGACACCGCCACCCAGTGTGTAGCCGCCCACGCCGGTCGTCGAAACGAAACCGCCGGTCGTGGCCAATCCGTGCGGCTGGGTCGCGGCGTCCACGTCACGCCACAGCGCCCCGCCCTGGACGCGAACAACAAGTGATGCCGCGTCGACTTCGATGTGGTTCATTCCGCCAAGATCCAGCATCAAGGCGTCGTCGCGCACGGCCAGCCCGGCCACGTTGTGTCCGCCGCCGCGCACCGTCATCGGGATGTGTTCACGAGCCGCGAACCTGACCGCGGCCGCGACGTCTTCGGCATCCATGCATTGCGCAATCGCCAGAGGGTGCCGGTCGATTGCGCCGTTCCAGACGCGGCGGCGCTCCTCGTATTCGAGCTGCCCGGGTTGCAACAAGCCGCCGCGCATGGCCTGTGCCAACTCGGGCCACGCAAGCGCACCGGTACGATCGGATCCAGCCGTCATGTTCTTCTCCTCACTCCCAGGTGTATTTCCCCGCCGCGTCGCGACGGCTGCCGTTCGGCGGCCCGTAACGATCCCACAAGGCAGTCAGCCCTGCATGCCGCACGAACGCGTGGAACTCCGGCGACCCGCGCATCGACCGGGACGAAGGCATCCAGAACCGTGCAAAATAGAGAGTGCCGGTGATTGAACGGAAGCGCATGCCGAGCTCCAGCGCGCGCATGGCTTCGCCCCTCACCAGCAGCGCGTACGGAATCGCACCCGGCAACCAGCGCGGTTGCGAAGCGACGATGCCATCGATCAATGCCTGCATATGCGCGCGCGCCGCGGCATCGCCATAGGCGCCCTGCGCGAGGATATTCAATTGCTCGCCTGACAGGCCCTCCGAAAGCATCACCAGGCCACGTGCCAGTTGTGCGGCGGCCTCGTCGAACTGGCCACGCGCAGCCAGCACGTCGTGCATGCCCAACCCCGCGTGCGCCAGTCCGAGGTCCGTTGCCGTGCGGAACAGGCCTTCGGCGCGCGCAAGGTCGCCCTTGATGAGATGGCCGACACCACGCCATAGCATCGCGGCCGGATACAGCGGGTCGATCTCCAGCAGGTGATCGAGATGCGCACATCCCCAGTCCACGTAGCCAAGCAATATCGATGGCGACCCGGCCCAATACCGGACCGCGGTGTCTTCCGGCTGCACCCGCAGCGCCTTCTCCATGGCCTCGCGGCTTTCGATGTATCGGGGCACCGCACTGGTCAACACCAGCGCCATCGCCGAGTAGGGTTCGCCCAAGCCCTGATCGAGCGCACTGGCGCAAGCCGCCGCCGCGGCGACGTTCGCAAGCGCCGTGTCCGCCGTTTCCGGCGAATAGTTCGGCTGTATCGCATAGGCGGTAGCCAGCCGCGCGTGCGCGCGTGCGAACCCGGGATCGCGCGCGATCGCCTGCCGCAACAGTTCGATCGCCTGCGCCATGTGCACCATGTCGCGCCGGTTGCAGATATCGCTGGCCTGCAGGTACAGCCGGTAGGCTTCCGGATCGGTGGTCGCCACCGGCACCAGCCGTTGCTCTCCGTGCAGCAGCACATCAAGTTCGCGCGCGATCGATCGAGCGATGCGCTCCTGCAACTCGAACACATCGGAAAGGTCGCCATCGAAATTGTCCGACCACAGGTGGTAACCGTCGCAGGTCTGGATCAGCTGCGCGGTGATGCGCACCCGTTCGCCGTGCTTGCGCACCGAGCCTTCCAGCACGTGTGCCACGGTCAGCGTCCTGCCGATGCCGCGGACATCCTCGTTTTTGCCTTTGAACGAAAACGACGAAGTGCGTCCCGCGACCTTCAGGCCCTTGAGCTTGACCAACGCGTTGAGGATCTCCTCGGCGATGCCATCGGAGAAATACTCCTGGTCATGGGCCGGCGAAAGATCGACGAAGGGCAGCACCGCGATGGACTTGTGCGGGATTTCTGGGGACGTGGCCGTGTTCGTCGCAGTGGCCGCGTGCGCCGCCGCGATCTCCTCCGCCGTGGGTGGAATGGCAGCCACGATCAGCCGGATTTCGCGCAGGATGCTGTCGAAATGCCACACCATGGCCAGCGTGATCGGGAAACCGATCGCGCAAGCGATCAGGAACGCACGCGTCGCCCAGTCCGGGAGATCCAGCGCCGGTGTCAACTGCGAGACGCCCTGCGACAATGCCCACGCCGCAGCGACGTACAGCACCACCACGCGCAGTACCTTGCGCCGCCTCAACTCCGAGAAGAAGGACCGACGATCCGCCACGGCATGCGACGCTCTCGCCGGCACCATGCCGGCCTCCGGTGGCGGAGTTTCCGTGTTCTTCCGTCAGGTTGCAAGCACGGCGTGGTCATCGGCGGATCGACCCGAGCCACCCGGACAAAAGCAAAACCCCCAAGGCGGCCCGACCTCGAGGTCGGAAGATGCACGAACGATCCCGCTTTGGCGCCGGGCGACACAATCGAGAACGGCCGACGTGCCGACACTTCCTTGCGTCGATGCGAGGCGGCTGGTTCGTTTTCGATGAGCCTTTCGATCGGTCGTCGGCAATTGGTCGACGGCGCAGCGGTGGCCGGCCGCGGCACGCCCCGGCGCCGCAGGCACCCCACATGGGACGCGACGGCGCGCGCGAGCAAGTCTTCGAAAAGATGCCTAGTGCTGGCCTGCCGGATGACTCGACGGCGACACCGGCGCAACTTCGGGTGCCGTGGCAGGTTTGCCGCCACCCATGCCGGTGTTGCTGTCGCGCGGATGCCAGTCGCGCGGCGGACCGGGCTCGCGGCCGTCCATGATCGCGGCGATCTGGTCCTTGTCGATGGTCTCGTATTGCAGCAGTGCCGCGGCCATCGCGTGCAACCTCTTGATGTCGCCGGTGAGGATCTGGCGCGCGCGGTTGTAGGCGGTATCGATGACTTCACGCACCGCGACGTCGATCTTGCGCGCGGTTTCATCCGACACGTTCTTGTGCTGGGTGACAGAGCGGCCGAGGAATACTTCATCCTCTTCTTCCGAATACGTCATCGGGCCGAGCGCGGACGAGAGGCCATACTTGGTGACCATGTCGCGCGCGAGCGCAGTCGCGCGCTGGATGTCGTTGGACGCGCCGGTGGTGACCTTCTCGGCGCCGAAGATCAGTTCCTCGGCGACGCGCCCGCCGAACAGGCTGGCCAGCTTGCTCTCCAGCGACAGCTTGCTGTGGCTGTAACGATCCTGTTCCGGCAGGAACATGGTGACGCCCAGCGCGCGGCCGCGCGGAATGATCGTCACCTTGTGCACGGGATCGTGGTCGGGCACCGAGAGGCCGACGATGGCGTGGCCCGATTCGTGGTACGCCGTAAGCTTCTTTTCGTCCTCGCTCATGATCATGGAGCGCCTCTCGGAGCCCATCATGATCTTGTCCTTGGCGCGTTCGAAGAAATCCATGCGCACGTCGCGTGCGTTCTCGCGTGCCGCGAACAACGCGGCTTCGTTGACGAGGTTGGCCAGATCGGCGCCGGAGAACCCCGGCGTGCCGCGCGCGATGGTGAGCGGCTCGACATCGGCGGCGACCGGCACCTTGCGCATGTGCACCTTCAGGATCTGCTCGCGGCCTTTCAGGTCCGGCAACGGCACCACCACTTGCCGGTCGAAACGACCCGGACGCAGCAACGCAGGATCGAGCACGTCCGGGCGGTTGGTCGCCGCGATCACGATCACACCTTCGCTGCCCTCGAAACCGTCCATTTCGACCAGCAACTGGTTCAGCGTCTGCTCGCGCTCGTCGTGACCGCCGCCGAGACCGGCGCCGCGATGCCGACCGACCGCGTCGATTTCGTCGATGAAGATGATGCATGGTGCGTGCTTCTTGGCCTGCTCGAACATGTCGCGCACGCGCGCGGCGCCGACACCGACGAACATTTCGACGAAATCGGAACCGGAAATCGAGAAGAACGGCACCTTGGCTTCGCCCGCGATGGCCTTGGCCAGCAGCGTCTTGCCGGTGCCTGGCGACCCTACCATCAACACGCCGCGCGGAATCTTGCCGCCCAGCTTGGTGAACTTGGACGGATCGCGCAGGAAGTCGACCAGTTCGGAAACCTCTTCCTTGGCTTCCTCGCAACCGGCGACGTCATTGAAGGTGACCTTGATCTGGTCTTCGCCCTGCAGCTTGGCGCGCGAACGCCCGAAACTCATCGCCCCGCGCCCGCCCGCGCCCGACTGCATCTGGCGGAAGAAATAGAACAGCAGCCCGAACACGACGATGAACGGCAGCCAGTCGATGATGAGCCGCATGAACGAGAAGCCGTTGTCGCCAGGCTGCTGGGTGGTCTT
>DASUJD010000061.1:0-16188 GCA_036279455.1 Rhodanobacteraceae bacterium
CGTAAATCGAACCCTCATCCGCCCCTCCGGGGCACCTTCTCCCGGAGGGAGAAGGAAAAACCATCAAGCGCTCCTCGCCACCACCACCGAACGTCAGCCGCTCGCCGCCGCGTCGCACTGCGCGGCAAACGAGTAGTACGGCATTACCAGGCATGCGGCACCGATGCCGATGCCGATGCCGGCCTGCGGAGGCGCGGAGGTCCCGGATGCCTGTCGCAATTGGCGCAGTTGTTTGGCGCTCGGGTGAACATTGATGACAGGCAGCGTGACGACCGTTGGCATTTGCGCGGAAGCCGCCGCGGCGCTTGCGACCGCGGCGGAACTCCACGCATGGAACCAGGCGAGCACCGCGCAGTTGATGGCGATGGCGGCGACGATTGCGATGAGTTTGCGGATCATGGTTGCAGTCCTCGAAGTTCGGTGGGCCCCGGCCCCCTCGAAACCTTTCATGCGCCGGCGTGGGCCTCGGCACGATCGCCGCGTGCGTGGAAGCGCGGTTCCTCGGCGATGTCCACGGCCTGGCCGTCGATGACGTGCACACTGCGTTGTGCGCGCGTGGCGAGTTCCGGGTCATGGGTGACCATCACGATGGTCGCGCCGCCGCGATGGATCTCTTCCATCAGTTCCATCACGCCGCGCGCCATCTGCGTATCCAGATTGCCGGTCGGTTCGTCCGCCAGCAGCAGGCGCGGCGACCCGGCCAGCGCACGCGCGATGGCCACACGCTGTTGCTGACCGCCGGAGAGTTCGGCGGGGTAATGCTTCATGCGTGACGCCAGGCCCACGCGTTCCAGCGCGTCCTGGATGCGCTGCTGGCGTTCGGCGGATTTCATGCCGCGATAGCGCAGCGGCACTTCCACGTTGTCGTGCACGTTGAGGTCGGGAATCAAGTTGAAGCTCTGGAACACAAAGCCGATTTTCTCGTTGCGGATTTTCGAACGCGCGTTGTCGCCGAGGTTGCTGACGTCGACGCCGTCCAGGAGGTATTCGCCGCCGGTGAAACTTTCCAGCAGGCCCGCGATGGTCAGAAAGGTGGTCTTGCCGGAACCCGAGGGCCCCATCACCGCGACGAATTCGCCCTCCTTCACGTCGATGTTGAAATCGCGCAGGGCGTAGGTTTCCACCACTTCGGTGCGGTAGACCTTGGACAGGTGGGTCATCTTGAGCATTTCAATTTCCTCTGCGTTGTTGGAGTTTCGGATCGAGTGAATGGTTTAGCTTCGTTTTGCGTGGAAGGCGGTCGAGGTTTGGCTGTTCATCCCGGTACCCGGACCCGCTTGCCGCTTCAGTTGCTGATTGCGACGCGCGCGGCGCCGTTGAAGTTGCTGGTGCCGGAAATGACGATCTTGTCCCCGGCCTTCAGGCCCTGCAGGATTTCAACCTTGTCGACCGAACTCGGGCCCAGCGAGACCGGTGTCTTGTAGGCGATGCCGTCGCGCACGACATAGGCGTAGCGGCCACCGGATTCGTCCACGAACGAGCCACGTGCAACGGTCAGGACATTCTTGCGCTGGTCGAGCACGATCCGAACCGACAGCCGCTGGTTCTGGCGCAACTGCTTGGGCTTGTTGCCTTCGAAGCGCACCCGCGCGACCACTTCGCCGTTCACGACCTCGGGTGAAATCGCACTGACCGCGCCTTTCCAGTCGTTGCCGTTGCCGCTGATGGCCGCCGGCATGCCCGGCGCCAAATCGCGAGCAAAACTTTCGGGAACGTTGACCTGCACTTCCAGCGCGGACAGATCGACCACCGTCAACAGCTTGGCATCCTTCGGAACCGTGGCGGTCTGCGCGATGAACAACTGCCCGACCTGGCCATCCACCGGCGAGCGCACGTTCAAGTCGTCCACCTGTTGCTGCAAGCCCGCGACCAGCAGCTTCTGGCGTTCATAGGCCAGTTTCTTGGCCTGCACTTCAAGCGCCAGACTGGAGTCGTCCATGCCGAGATTGGACTTGGCGTGACGCAACTGGATCTGGGCCTTTTCCAGCGCGTCATGGTTGCGGTCGACCTCCAGCTGTGAAACGGCGCCTTTCTTGAACGCTTCCTGATAGCGCTTCAGGTCACGCGCGGCGCTCTGCTCGTCGATGTTCGCGTTCTCGTACGCTTCCTGCAGCTTGGCACGCTGCTGGTTGGCATTGACCTTGGCCTGTTGGTACGCAACCTGCAGCGCGTCGGCGTTGCTTTCTTCCTGCGCCAGCTTGTTGGTCAATTCGGGACTGGCGATTACCGCCAGCACCTGGCCCTTCTTGACCTTGTCGCCGGCGTGCACATTCAGGGTGACCGCACCATCCGCCCGCGCGTACAGGGTGGGGCTGACCGCCGCAACCACGCGACCGTCGGCCGCGATATCGCGCACGAACGGGCCACGCTCGACCGTGGCGATCTGGAGGCGCGACGAACTCACCGAGGCGCCGGCCGAAAACAGCCGCGCCGCGCCGGGCACCAGCCAGATCAGCAGGACGATCACCACCACGCCGATACCGGCGAAGATCGCCAGCTTCTTCTTGCTGACATGCTTCTCGATGAGGCGGTCCGTTGCAGATGTGTCACGAATGCTCATGCTTTTTCCTCACCGCAACCGTTGCGGCCACGCCTTGTATGGAGCAAGTGCGATGCCAACCGACGCCTCAAAATTAGTTTCGCAGATTCAATAGCTTGAAAATTTCGCTGAACCGGGAAGAGTGTCCGCGGACAGTACGCGGACACCGCGGATACCCGGTGTCCGGATTCCGTTCCCCTCTCCCATCGGGTAAATCCGCCATCCATGGCAAAGAGCTCCGTGGTGGCGCGCAGCGCCGGGTGAGGGTTCGGTTCGCGCAACATCGATCCATGCGCGTATGCGTACCCTCACCCCAGCGCTACGCGCTCGGCCTACGACCGCCCTCTCCCGATGGGAGAGGGGAGCACACTGCAACCATTTTGCGCCCTGACGCATCCTAGTGTTGTGGACACAGCCGCCAGCTTCCAGCAGCAGGTCGCACCGGAGCTCATCGCGAGGTTGCAGCGAGGCGACCTGGCCGCATTCGAAACGCTGTACCGACAATTCGAACGCGCGGCGTGGACACTGGCATTGCGCCTGACCGGACGCGCCGATGTCGCACAGGAAGTGTTGCAGGACTCGATGCTGAAGGCCTTCGAGCGCGCACGCCAGTATCGCGGCGACGCACCGTTCGCGGCATGGCTGCGCAAGCTGGTCGTCAACGAGGCGCTCATGCAAATGCGCCACGATCGTCTGCATGTGATCGAGGTATTCGACGACTCGACCAGCGACGAGCATGCGCCGCTGCCCTGGGCACTGGCGGACGCTGCCACCCTGGACCGCGCGTTGAACCGCCTGCCCGACACCGCGCGTGCCGTGCTGTGGCTGTACCACGTCGAAGGCTATACCCACATCGAGATCGCCAACCAGTTCGGACGATCCGTGAGTTTTTCCAAATCCCAGCTCGCGCGCGCAACCAAACGCCTGCGCGAACTTTTGCGACCCCAGGCGGAGGACACGCCATGCACGATCGGCTCGATCACCACCGCATGAACGACGACGCATCGCTGGCCGCGGCGTTGCGCGCACTGCCGGCCATCACGCCCGGCAAGGACCTCTGGCCCGAGCTGGCCGCGCGTATCCGACGTCGGCGTGGCGTGCGCAAGGCCGTCTGGTTCAGCCTGCCCGCTGCATTCGCCGCAGGCATCGCGTTTGCATTGGCATGGCCTCATCTGCATCCAAACGCAACCACGCAACCGCCTGTTGCCGTCGCACGAACGAGTGCACCTGCAAAGAAGACCGTTGCCACCACGGACATCGCCGCCTTGCAGGCAAGCTCGAAACAATGGCAGGCGTGGGTGCAGAATCTCGACCTCAACGGCGCACCACTGGACGGCCGGCGCCTGGCCCAGGCCGTAACCTTGCAGGACCACATCGCGCTGGTCGACCTGCAATTGAGCGCCGCGCGCAAGCCTGCGACGGTCGCCGACCTCTGGCAGCAGCGCATCACCTTGTTGCAACAACTGGGCCTGCTGCACCTGCAACCGTACACGGTCGCCGAACAGGCACGACCGGCCGCTACCCACGCCATCCCCATGTGAACGAGAGGGTCATCATGAAACGCACACTCACCTTCTGTCTGCTGTTTTCGGTTGCCGGCGCACTGGTCGCCGCGCCCCCGTCCTCCAGCAACGCACGAACCGATGCGGTCACCCAGCAACAAATGGCCGACTTGCAGGCGCGCATGAGCCAGCTCGCCGCGCGCATGGCTGCGTTGTCCACGAAGATCGGCGACGAAGCCAGCGCCAGCGCGTTGCATTATTTGTCCGACAACAAGCGCGGCATGCTCGGCATGGCGGTCGGCGCCGGAGCCAAGGGTCTGCATGTGTACGCCGTAACCCCCGGCGGCCCGGCCGAACACGCCGGGCTGAAAACCGGCGACACGATCACCTCCGTCGACGGCAATCCGGTGAGCTCGTTCAATGATTCATCGGAAGATGTGCTGTGGAGCGCCGAAGCGGGCAAACCCCTCAGGCTCGACGTGAACCGCGGCGGCAAAACGCTGCACTTCGACCTTACCCCCGAACGCTTGCGGCCCGTGGACTGGCAAGTCACACTGCGCGCGGCGCAACGTGCCGCCAATCAAGCTTTTGCTTCGGTGCAGTCACCCGAGTTCCGGAGACAACTCCGGCAAGGCATCGATGCATCACTGGCTTCGGTGCGTTCGCCCGAATTCCAAAAGCAGATCCAGCAAAGCATCGACGACGCCATGAAAAGCGCCAAGATTGCGCGTGCCGAGCTCGCCAAGGCCGGCAGGCACGGCCACGCATGGGCCGTTTTCATGTCGCCGTGGTGGGGCCTGAACCTGGCGCCGCTGAACCCGGATCTCGGGCATTACTTCGGAACCGACCGGGGCGTACTGGTGCTGTCGCGCAGCGACAGGCAGTTCCCGGAACTGCGACCCGGTGACGTCATCACCAAAGTCGGCGGCCAATCGGTGCAACGACCCGAGGATGTGCAGCGTGCGCTGCGCAATGCATCCGGCGACAAAAGCGTGAACGTGGCGCTGCGCCGTCACGGCAAGACCATCACGCTGGCGATGAAAGTGCCGCAACGCTGGGCGGTGATTCCACCCCCGCCGCCAGCGCCGCCCCAGCTACCCCCGCCACCGCCAGCGCCGCCATCCGCGCCGCCTCAGCCACCCCCACCGCCGCCTGTACCACCACCGCCGCCCTCGACGCCAAATGGTCACGCCGCGTCGTAGGGCGGGCATTGTCCGCCAACCGGCATGCCAAATGCGCACGGCGACGGCAGGGGGTATCCACCCACAAGTCGCGTCTGCTTTCACCGACAGATGCTTGATGCCACGAACGTCACACTGCCGGACATGCCGAACTACCGCCGCGCTCTGGTTCCCGGCGCCGTCTACTTTTTCACGGTGGTCACTTGCCGGCGCAAGCCGCTCCTCGCTTCACCGAGCGCCGTGCAAACGCTGCGCGAGAGCATTGCAACTGTTCGCCACATTCTTCCTTTCACGATCAATGCGTGGGTCGTTCTTCCCGATCACATGCATGCCATATGGGTATTGCCTGATGGCGATAGCGGCTATTCCACGCGGTGGGGACGAATCAAGGCAGAATTCACGCGATGCTCCGGCATCCAGCACATTTCTGGCCGCGGCCTGCATGCCGACGTGTGGCAACCGCGTTTTCGGGAGCACCTGATTCGCAATGAACGCGACGCGGCTGCACACATGGATTTCCTCCATTTCAACCCGGTGAAACACGGTCTGGTCACGCGGGTGCAGGATTGGCCATACTCGAGCTTCCATCGATACGTACGCGAAGGTTTGTATCCTGCCGATTGGGGCGGAAGCGAACCCGCATTTCCATCCACCCCCATTGGCGAATAATCGAAGACGCTGGCGGACGCTGCCCACGGCAATGGCGGACGGTGTCCGCCCTACGTCAGCGCGGTGTCGATGCGGCGCATCACGCCATCATCGAACTTGCCGAGTGCATCCAGCGCGCCGAGGTTTTCCTCCAGTTGCGCACGACTGGTTGCGCCCAGCATCACCGTCGAGACGTGTGGATTCTTCAGGCACCAGGCGATCGCGAACTGCGCGGGTGGCACCCCGAGGTCTTTCGCAATCGGCAGCAGCTTCGCGACGCGCGCCATGTTGGCACGGCCTTCCGCCGATTCGAAACGCTCGCGCAGCCATTCGTAACCGGGCAGCGCAAGCCGCGAATCCCCGGGCACACCCCGCGCGTACTTGCCGGTCAGGATGCCCGAGGCCAGCGGCGACCAGATCGTGGCGCCCATACCGAACTCGCGATACAACGATGCGTATTCCACCTCCACCCGCTCGCGATGCAACAGGTTGTACTGCGGCTGCTCCATCGTCGGTGCATGCAGGTTGTGCTTTGCCGCAACGGTGTGCGCTTCGCGGATTGCTTCGGCCGGCCATTCGCTGGTGCCCCAATACAGCACCTTGCCCTGCCGGATCAACGTATCCATCGCCCACACCGTTTCCGCGACCGGCGTGTCGGGATCCGGGCGATGGCAGAAATAGCAGTCGAGATAATCCACGCGCAGGCGCTTCAACGCCTGATGGCAGGCATCCATCACGTGTTTGCGCGACAAGCCGCGCTGGGTGGGCTTCGGGTCGGCCACGGCGCCGAAATACACTTTGCTGGACACGCAGAACGCGTCGCGCGGAAAACGCAGGTCGGCCAGCACGTCGCCCATGATGGTTTCGGCGAGGCCTGCCGAATACGTTTCGGCGTTGTCGAAATAGTTGATGCCGTGATCGAACGCGCAAGCCAGCAGATCACGTGCCTTGCCGCGATCAACCTGTCGGCCGAAGGTTACCCAGGCGCCGAACGACAACGCGGAAAGTTGCAGGCCGGACGAGCCGAGACGACGGTATTGCATGGCGGGATCCCTGCGCAGCACAAAACACCATCGTGCCACGCGCGGCGGCGCATGCAAGCGTAAAGCCATCCAGACGGACCCCATCGGCACCAACGGCAGGACGGTGCCGCCCTACGGGTTGGTAACGGCGGACGGTGTCCGCCCTACACGTGTCGTAGGGCGGGCATTGCCCGCCGACCGGTATGCCAAATGCACACGACAACGGCGGACGGTGTCCGCCCTACGCTGGGCGGAAATGACCGTCAATTCTTCCAGCAGGTATTCAGGCCAGCCGGATCAGTCAGCGTGCTTTTGTAATAACGCTGCCCGGACTGGTCGATGCCCAGCACGCCGCACTCGGTGTCGCGCGAAAGTTGCGGATCGATCGGCGTTGCCAGAATCTTGTATGCAGCCTGCGTCGGCGTTCCCGAAAATGCGTACGAGTAGGAGTCGCCGGTCTGCGACTTCGACTTGCAATCCAGATCCGGGAACGAGATCGCGGTGCCATCGGTGTCCTGGTCGTAGCGCAGGTTGGTGGTGTAGTAACGCTCCATGTAGTTGGCGTACTCGGTAAGGCAGGCGGTGGCCGCGGCGCGGTGCGTCCGGGTGATGTACTTGATGTACGTCGGGTAGGCCACCGCCGCCAGGATCGCGACGATCGCCACCACGATCATCAGTTCCAGCAGGGTGAAGCCGCGACTGCGGAGCACCCTGCCGATTGCCTTCCACCTGGTTCGTCTTGCGCTTGAAACTGGCATGGTCTTTCCCCTGTTCATCGCACGCATCACGGATTGACGACTTCGCGCCACGAAATGCGCTTGAAACTGCCGGTCGCACCGGCCGTGGAATCGTTGACTATGTTGCCGTTTTGCAGACCCACTTCCATTTGGCCGCCCACGAAGATCGGCGGGTTGGGCATCGAGGTGAAGCCGACGCCGGCCGCCGGATGTCCATTCAGTTCATCGCCGCTGTTGATCGACCCGTCGCCGTTCACGTCGAAGAAGTCGCTGTCGGGAGCGGTGCCCGTGAACGGGTCGAGCGCCATGATCCAGCCGCTGCCGGACGGATTGCAGATGTCGGTCACCACCGGAATGCGCGTGGTACCGAGCAACAGACCGGCCTGGAACTGATTGGCATCGACCATCATTTCACCCTGTGCGACGTAATCGCCGTCTGCATCCGGTGCCTGCAGATCGAGATACCAGCCACGCTTGCCGGACATGTCACTGGGCGAGGGTGTGGGCGTAATCGTGCGCGCGCCCAGTGAGGACGTCGATGCGTCGGTTTGCGCGGTGATGAACCGCTGCACCAGATCGCCGCCACCGGTGGTGGTCGGCAAGGCGGGCAGCGGCGGGTTGTTGGCGCCCGTCTGCATGATCAGGCCATACCAGCTTTGCACCTGGGTATTGTGGAGGTCGTCGAATTGCAGATACTTGCCGGTGCCGAAGAATACCCACACGTTGCCACTGTTCGGGTCCTTGCCCGCCATAAGTCCTGCAGTGATCGGTTGCGCGGCGCCGCTTCCGTCTTCGGCTGTGAACTCCTGGGTGCCATCGCTGCTGGGCGTGGCGGTGGTGGCGCAAACTGGCGGGGTGCCGGAACAGACCAGGCTGTTCAACTGGAAATTCCAGACGTGTCCCAGCAGGTCGCCGGCGTAGGCATCCGTACTGAGGCCGTTGGCGGCGGTGCCTATCCACGCGACCGGCGCTGCCAGCCCGTTGTTGGTGTCCGTACCTGCGGTGTGCAAGTACAACGTGCCGGTGGCGAGGTCGAACTGCAGCAACGCAGCCTGGTTCTCAGCACTGTTGTAGCCGTTGCCAATCAACACCGACCAGGTCGGCCCCTGGGTGGAATCGGTCGAGGTTTGCGCAATCACAGGGGTACCCACCATCTGGCCAAGGTACCCGGAATCGGAAAGGCCATCGCCAGCCGAGCGTTCCCACAGGAACTTGATGCTGGAGGGGTCGGTGACATCGAGTGCATACACCGCCCTGGCCGAACCGCGACCGGTGGTGCCCACCAGTACCGTGTGCCACGCCGCCGCAGCGCTGCCCTCGGAGAAATAGGCATTGGCGACCGTCAATTGACCGTCGTTGTAATCCTGATGCGGGTCGGTGTCGCTGCCGTAGTCCGGATTGGCCAAATTGGAGATGCCTGCCTCGATCACCGCGGCCGGCAGGTAGGCAAATACTTCAGCGCCGGTCGCGGCGTTGAACGCATGCAACATGCCGTCGTTCGAAGCCACGTACAACAGCGGCGTGCGGCTGGCATGGGCGGAGACGAATGTGCTGTAAGTGTCGGTGCCGGTGAAGGTCTCGCCCACGAACGCGTTGCCATCGGGGGCGCCGACGTACACCGGTTGCGAATCGATGATGTCGCCCAGCGGCGTGCTGCGATTGCGGAAACTGCCGCCGTTGCTTTCTTCCAGCGTGCTGTCGCCGCGCAGGTAATCGACCATTGCAGCCTGTCCGGCGGTGGTGCTGCCGAGTGCGGCAAGTTCCGCGCTCGACAGCGCGGGCGGTGCGCCGGTGGAAGAATCATCCTTGAACGCCACGAACTGCGAGCCTGCTGCCGCACCGGGGTTGTAGGTCATGATGTTGCGGTCGGGGTAGGTCTTCACGTTGCCCGTGACGGTCGCACTGGCGACCAAGGTGTCCGATGCGGACCAGGTGTGACTGCTGGTGTCGACGGCGCCGGTATCCTGGTTGACGGCGAATGCTTGCAGGTCGCCCGTCCATACCGAGGTGTGGTAGGTGGACTGATATATCACGGTGCCCGTGTTCAACTGGGTGGAGTTGGCGGCGAGGCTGGCGCTGCTGCCCAACCGCGAAGCCGCGCGCTTCAATGCATCTTCCAGTCCGCTCACGAAACTTTGCGGGTCCTTGGCGGAATAGAACTGACCGTGACCGGTGACGCCGGCGTGCTCCAGGTCCGCGATGTTGTTGATGGAACCACCGCTGCCACCCGAACCCGAAGGTGTCGGCCAACCGAAGCTGCTGATCGCATTCTGGTTGGGGGTTCCGTCCGCGTTGGTGGTGCCACCGCCGGACTGCGCCCAATTGAAAATGTCGGTGGTGGTCGGCGGGTTGTTGCCACCCGGCGAGGTGCCGGTGATGCCGCTGGGCGTAAAGCCGAGGCCCAGCGTGAAGGTGACCATGTGCTGCCAGAACGCCGGATCCGCGGAGTTGGTCGGCACTTCATTGTCGATCCCGCTCTGAAGGTCGTTTTCCCAGTAATACATGGCCACGTCGGCCAGCGAGGGCCCACTGTCGGCAGCGCCGCCGGAAAAGGGCTGCGTCGGGCTGTACTGGTATTGCTCGGTGTTCGGGCCGGTGATCTTCGGCCCCGTGGCGTCGCTGGCCCCGGCAATGGTCGAGGAAGAAAAGTCGCCGTTCCAGAAGCCGTCGGTGGTCAGGATGGTGTAAGCCTGCCGGCAGGCGATGTTGGACGGCTGGTCGGCGGTGCCGTAACCGGGGTCCGAGGACATCGTCGTCCACGGCTGGCTGGTCTGGTAATACTCGCCCGCCCCGCGCAACGCCGAACGCAACGGCGTGCTGTTGTTCGGGGACTCGCCCAGGACCCAGCTCCAGAAATTTGCCCGCTGGGTACCGCTTGAGCCGTCACCGAACACCGCCACGTTGGCAATGTAGGTGCTGCTTTTGCTCGTGTAACTCAGGTTGTTGGTGATGTAGCTGTGATTGTTGCCATCGATCGAGCCGAAGCCGAAACGATAATCCGGATTCAAATTGTTGAACGCCGTCATCAGCCCGGTTTTGGCCATCGTGATGCGCGTGTGGTAATAGGCGAACCAGTTGGCTATGTTCTGGCCGACCGAAACACCAGCAGGCGCTGACGTGCCGGACGTGTCATCCGCGCCCACGCAATTGGCCGGGACGGGTGCGCTGGTGCAATCAGCGGTGGTCGGTGCAATGTAATGGACCACGTACGGACCGTCCGCCGGGCCGGTCGAATACTGGAAGAAATACGGCTGCGGGTTCGAGGCGTAGTAAATCGTGCAGGTTTCGTCGTGCGAATCATAAACTTCCTTGTAGGCATACCACGGCTTGTATGCACGATTGGTATCGAAATCGGCGTACCAGTTGTCGCAACCGGCCTGAGTCTTGAAATCATAGTTTTTGCCCGGCCAAGAGGTCAAATCATGGCCCCAATGGCTATCGTGATAGTCCCTGGGATAGGTGAAACTATCCAGATTACTGGCAGTGGTGTATTCGATGGCACTGCCGCTACATACGCCGCCGCCACATTCATTTTTGTCCAGACTGCCGTCGTAGGCAAACAGGTTGACATCGGTCGGGGATGAATCCAGGCCGTCGAACGGGACGTCGCTCATGTCGGTGTAGCTGGTGTAACTCGTTCCGTTCGCCTGCGGCGGTGGCGTGTAAGTGACCGTCGGGTTGTAGTACACCCCGTTGTTGGTGGCATCGATAACGGCATCGTTGTTGTCGTTGTTCTCCAGAAAACTCCAGTCCGGCATGAAGTTCCAGCTCATCGACCCCGAATCGTCCAACATCAGCACGATGTTCGGCGGGATCGGCGGTTGCATCGTCAACGGTTGCTGGCAAATGGGCACGGCGTCGGTGCTGGTGCCCACGCCATTGCAGGCCGCCTGATAATTGCTGACCACAGTGGAGCTGACCGCCGGCAACGTCGAACCCGTCGGCACCACCACCGGCGCCGCGACAGCAGCGCCGGCGACGAACATGACGGGCGGCATCACCATCGCGGCATACGCGAACAGCGCCGTCATCACGCCGAACGCGATGCCGAAGAAACGCCCTGTGTGCGGATGGGCTGCACGTGGTGTGCCCGCGGATTCCGGAGAATCAGCGCGTGGCCGCATGCGGAATTCGGTCATCTCCATCACCCCTGTTTGACGATGACTTGCAAGGTCACCACGGCGCGGTTTTTCACCACGGCGGGATCGCCGCTGCGCGCAGTGATGCGGTAATACACAGCGTTGCCGGGCGGACACCCCGATGGGGTGTTGTGTGCATTGGCGGTTTGCCTGCAGCCGGTGTCGTTGGTGTAATCCACCCAGTTGCCAAGGCTTTCGATCACATACTGCGGGGTCGATGCGGACAACGCGCCGGCCGAGAAATCACCCGCTACGCTGCCGGCAGCGACGTTGTGGATATCCGCGGCCGGCAGGCTGGAATCGTCGAACGGGTTGGGCAAACACTCGACGCCGCCCAGCTGGCAATTGCGCGCGACGAACGTGGGATTGCCGTCGATCAGCGCGGTAGCCGCACGCAAGGCGGCTTCGGCGCTCTGGAAGGCAACCTGGCGATCGAACTGATTGGAGGCCGCCTTGTTCTGCAGCAGGGTGGTACCGATGGCGGCCAGGCCCACCAAGGTGATGACCACCAGCAGGATCAGCGCCACCAGCAGGGCCGCGCCGCGCTGCGCGACCGGCCCGTGGCCGTGCGCATGGCGGGAAAAGGCAGGATGCAAGGTATTCATGTCACTGTACCCGGTTGCGTACGGTGGTGGTGAACGCGAACTTGCGCGTGATGGGCTTTGTCGCATCGACCGTGGCGCGCTGGAAGGTGCTCACCAGTTCAAGTTCCACATGCACGGCGGTGACGTCCGCCCAGTTGGTGACCGCATCGGCCGCAACAAAATCGGTGTTGCCACTCTGCAGATAAGTGATGGTCATGCCTTTGACGTTGCGCACCATTTCCTGTGGGCTCGCGGTGGGCGTCCCGGTGTCGTTTTCAAGGCTGATCCGATACAACGAGGTGCCTTCGTCATCGTTGTGGCCGATATACCAGTCGACGGCATCCAGCTTGCCCATGGTGGCGTTGTTCGAGTACTGGTAACCATTGCCGTCGTTGGCGCCGCACGCGACCGGATAGTTGAGCTCGGAGGTGCAGTTGCCTGGCGTGCCGGACGCAGCGTGATCCACCAGCGTGCCATTGACCGTAGTGGTCTGCGTGATAGAGACGTGGTCGGGGTCGCAGACCAGGATCACGTCGCCCGCCTCCAGGTTGCTGGGGGCGGCGGCATTCAAGGTGAATTCGGCGGACACCGGGTCGGCGGCGGTGATGCGCACCGGCAGCACGTTGGCGCTGAGGACTTCCAGGGAATCGGTGCCGGTGGCGGCGGACACCCGATTTCCGGCCGCCGCGCCGGTGGTGACAGCCGGATCGGCCGTGCCGCTGGCGTAACCATGCACCGCGTTGTCCCAGTTGGCCCACCACGTCGTACCGCCGTTGGCAGGGCCATTGTTGAGCAGGTCGGCGATACGCGAAGTGCCGCAGCCGGTAAAGCCGGCTTCGCGGATGTCGCGCGCCATCAACTCGAACGCGACGCGTGAACTGTCCTGCACGTTGGCCAGCGCATTGTTGGTGCGATAGCTCTTCTGGCCCGCAAGGAACACACTGGTGACCCCCGCGATCACGATCAGGCCAAGCAGCATCGCGATCATCAGTTCGACCAGCGTGAACCCGGCGCAGCGATGCGCACTGCCGTTCCGGCGCGAAGGCGAACGACGCTGGCTGATGCGCGCGTTCACAGCTTGGCCCTGGTGACGACTTTCTGGGTGGAGCTTCCGCCGGAGCCGGCACGGCTGTCGTCGAACTGGATCGTGACGGTGCAATCGGCGGTGTTGGTGGTGGCCGTGCTGACCTTGGTGCAACTTACGGTGCCGGTGGTCGTGGCAAGCGCCCCTAACCGGTCACCGAGCTGCTGGCACCAGTCCACGAGTTGGGTGTGGGCCAGGCCCGAGCCTCCCGAGGCGGCGCAGTTGTTGGCGACAACGGGCCCGTCGTACGCATTGGCCTCGGCGTCGGCCAGATCCGCACGCATCGCATCGAGGATCGAATAGCTGGCGACGGTCGCCATGCTGCGCGCCATCGCACTGTTGTTGGTGGACAGCGCCTTGGCCTGCAAGGCCGCCATGCCCAGAAAGCCGATCGATGTCACCAGCACCGCGATCAGCACTTCCAGCATGCCGACCCCGCGCTGGCCGCGCCGTGTGGAGTTGAACGCTGTCATGGGCAATTCCCCGTGGATGACGCGGTGGCAACAATCGAGCCGGCGGTTATGCTGATGATGCGCACGTTGTCGCTGTCGAGTTGCGAGGTGCAAATCGTCGCGAGGTTGTTGTTCGTGAGAGGCGTGTCGGAGCCGACGTTGGGGTCGTAACCGAAGCCCTGCCCCGAAAAGCGCACGGCGCCGATGCCGGCCGTGGCAATCTGGATGGGCGAGGAGATGTCGGTTTGCACCGCCTGCACTTCACTGGCCGATGTCGCGCTCTGCGGCAGCGCGTACACCGCGCCCGCGGCGGTGCCGCAGGCTGCGCCCAGCGTATCGCCGGTGTTGGCGCCAGTGGTGTTGCCGCAGAACTGGGTGGTGGCGTTGAGCTTGACCGCGTCCATCCGCGCAGTGTTGATCGCATTGACCAGCGCGTTGGCGGACGTGTTCAGCCGGTTGCTCAGCATCAGATGACGGAAGCTCGGCACCGCAATCATCGCGAGTATCCCGGCGACCGCGATCGTGATCATCAGCTCGACGAGCGTGAAGCCGCGCGCGTTTGCATCCCCCCGCCGCTGCGCGGCAGCGCTTCGCGCTCGGCCCTTCGGGCCGCCCTTCGTTCCGAAGGGGGTGAAGTGAACGTGCTCCCGCGCCTGCGGCACCGCGCTGCGCGCGCGGCACTTTGCGCCGCCCTTCCGTTGGAAGGAGGCCAGCGTCACGATACCTGCGTCTTTCCCCTGCACCACGGTTTGCCCCTGTCGAAGCCGACAATGCGGGGTGCATCCTCGTCCTCAAACATCCTCTTGCCAAGCGCCGGCCGACGGACGGCGGAAACTGGCCGACAAGCGGCGGTTTTCCCCTCCCGCTTGTGAAGGCGGAGCGACTACGGCCGACTGGACCGGTCGTGAACGGCGTTGGCCGGCCCAAAGGGCGAGCGCCAAGGATGGCGCGAGTAAGCGAACGCGCGCAGCGCGGCCGAGGAGATGGCCTTTTGGGCCGCGCGCGCGACCACATCCCGCGCTTCCGCGCGACCCCCTTCCTGTGGAAGGGGGTGCTTTTCTTCCCTTCCATAGGAAGAGCGTGCTTTTCTTCCCCCTTCCTGTGGAAGATCGTGCTTTTCTTCCCCCTTCGGAACGAAGGGCGGAGCGGAGCGAACGCGCGCGCAGCGCGGGAGGGGGATGGCTTTCCGTTACCCAGCGGCCGCCAACTCGTCGATCACGCCATCGAGCGCGATCTGCCAATCAGGCAGAGGAACGCCGAACGTGTCGCGCAGCTTGGTGGTATCGAGCACCGACCAGGCGGGGCGCATTGCCTTGGTGGGATAGTCGACGGTACCGATCGCCTGCACCTGCGGCGCGCGTGCGAGCAATCCCGCGTGCCATGCACGTTCGAAAATGGCGCGGGCGAATCCGCACCAGCTGGTCTGGCCCGACGCGACAAGGTGATACACCCCGTCGCGCGTCGCTGCATCGTCGCCGCACCACTGCGCGACGACCCGCGCCGTCGCCTCCGCGATCAATCGCGCCGGCGTGGGCGCGCCAATCTGGTCGTCCACCACGCGCAGGCTGTCGCGCTCGGCGGCAAGCTTGAGCATGCTGCGCATGAAGTTGTGCCCGCGCGCGGCGTACACCCACGCGCTGCGAAAAATCAGGAATCGCGCGCCGCTTTCGCGCAACGCGGTTTCGCCCGCCAGCTTGGAACGACCATACGCGCCGACAGGATGCGCGGCATCGTCTTCGCGGTACGCGCGCTTCGCGTTGCCGTCGAATACGTAATCGGTCGAATAATGCACCACCCTCGAGCCGTGCCGCGCGGCCCATGCGCCGATCACGCCCGTCGCATCGCCGTTGACACGTTGTGCAAGCCCCGGCTCGTCTTCGGCCCGATCGACAGCGGTATATGCGGCGGCGTTGATGACGAGATCCGGCGCGATGCGGTCGAGCGCCGCGCGCAATCCGTCGAGGTCGGCAAGGTCCAACGCCTCGCAGGCGCGGACCCTAACCCCTTCTCCCAACAGGAGAGGGGAAGAGCATTCGCCGCTGCGAGTCGCGGGAATGACCTCGCCTGTGCGGACCCTCACCCCTGCCCCTCTCAGGTTCACTGTTGATCCCCTCTCCCTCCGGGAGAGGGTGCCCCGAAGGGGCGGGTGAGGGTCCGGCACTTGCGCAGTCGTTGCCAGCGCACGCAACAACTCGTGCCCGACTTGCCCATTCGCGCCGGTGACAAGGATTCTCGCGGATGAGGTCATGCCCCCTCACCCCAACCCTCTCCCCCATCGCAAGCGATGGGGGAGAGGGAGC
>DASUJD010000062.1:0-23723 GCA_036279455.1 Rhodanobacteraceae bacterium
CCACCTGGACGGCAAGGCGGTTCACTCGTGCGTGTCGCCGGTGGAGGCCGCCGTCGGGCACGAGATCACCACCTTGGAAGGGTTGGGCACGGTGGAGAAGCCGAGCCCGGTGCAGCAGGCTTTCATCGACGAGCAGGCCGCCCAGTGCGGCTACTGCATCAACGGCATGATCATGACCGCCAGCGCATTCCTCGCGCAGCACCCGAACCCGACCCGCAACGAGATCAAGCAGGCCCTGAACGGCAACCTGTGCCGGTGCGGCACGCACATGCGCATCGTGCGTGCGGTGCAGCGCGCCGCGAAAGCGCGGAGGCAGGCATGAGCACTCGACAGGATCGTGTTGTGGATACGTCCGGGCTGTCCGACTCCGGCGCGGAACGGCGCAGGTTCCTCAAGACTTCCGGAGGCCTGGTGCTCGGCTTCAGCCTGCTCGGCCCCGCGGTGGCGTTCGCGGATGGACGGCCAGTGAAAGTCGCTGGCGGTACGCCGGGCGGCGCGGCGCCGTTTCCGGCGGTGGACCCGGCCAAGCTCGATGCCTGGATTGCAATCCACCCGGACAATACCGCCACCCTGTTCACCGGCAAGGTCGAACAGGGCAACGGCTCGCCGAACGCACTCCTGCAAATTGCCGCCGAGGAACTCGATTTTCCTTTCGAACGGTTTCATGTGGTGATGGGCACGACCACCGAGACGGTCGATCAGGGGCCTACGTATGGCAGCATGGCGGTCCGCTATGCCGGGCCGCAGGTTCGCCACGCCGCCGCAGCCGGACGCCAGACCTTGCTGGAGATGGCCGCCAAGCATTTCGGCGTGCCGGTGGATCAACTCACGGCGCAAGATGGACGGATCATGGTGAACGGCTCGCCCAAGCGCGCGATCACCTATGGCGAATTGGTGGACGGCAAACGCCTTGACGTCACCATCGGGGCCAGTGGCAAGCGCTTCGGCATGAAGGTCGCACCGAATGCGAAGTTGAAGGACCCGTCGAAGTACACGGTGGTCGGAAAATCCGTCCTGCGCAAGGACATTCCGGGCAAGGTGACCGGCGAGTTCACGTACCTGCAGGACGTGAAGGTTCCGGGCATGCTGCACGGCCGTGTGGTGCGCCCGTACGGCGTCGGATCGAAGCTGCTGGAAGTGGATGAAAGCGGCCTCAAGGACATTCCCGGATTCGTCAAGGTCGTGCGCGAGCGCGACTTCCTGGGCGTGGTCGCGGAAACCGAATGGGGCGCCATCCAGGCCGCGCAGAAGCTGGGCTCGAAGCTGCTGCGCCGTGGCCCGAGCGATGGCCTCGCCAAATGGTCGGACTGGCAGGAACTGGCGGCCACCGACGAGGTGTGGGATGCCGTGCGCAAGGCGCCGGGCAAGGACACCGTGGTGGCCCGTCACGGCGATGCGGGCAATGCGCTCAAGGGCGCGGCACGGACCTTCAAGGCCACCTACCTGACGCCATTCCAGAGCCACGCGTCGCTGGGTCCCGAATGCGCGATCGCCGATGTCGGCAAGCACCAGGCGGTGTTCTGGGCTGGCACCCAGATGCCGCACCAGGCCCGTCGTGACATGGCGCAACTGCTCGACCTGCCGGTCGAAAACGTGGAAGTGAGGTGGATCGAGGCGTCGGGCCAGTATGGCCGCAACGGTCTCGAACACGTGATGGCAGATGCGGCGATCATGTCGCGCGCCGTGGGCAAGCCGGTGCGCGTGCAGTGGATGCGCTGGGATTCACACGGCTGGGACCCGAAGGAGCCGCCGATCGTCCAGGATCTGGAAGCTGCGCTGGACGATCACGGCAACGTGGCCGCATGGCGCCACCACATGTGGATTCCGACCATGAGCGACACCCGCCTGCTGGCTTCCGAGCTGATCGGCAAACCGGTCGGCAAGGAGAACCTTGGCGACGGTGCGATCGGGTACGAGTACACGTTCGACAACGCCGACGTGGCCTGCCACGGGGAAGGCCGCGTGGGCATCATCACCGCGTGGCTGCGCGCACCGGGCCAGTTCGAGACCACCTTCGCGATGGAGTCCTTCATCGACGAACTGGCCGCCGCAGCGAAGCAGGATCCACTTGAGTTCCGGCTCAGGTACCTGAAGGATCAACGTGCCATCGACGTGCTGAAGGCCGCAGCCAAGTTGTACGGATGGCAAAGCCGGCCGGCGTTTCAGGGCAAGTCGCAAGGTGAAGCGAAGGCGACCGGTCGCGGCATTGCCTGGGTGAACCGCGACGACTCGCGGGTCGCAACCATCGTCGATGTGGAAGTCGATCGCAAGACCGGAGCAATCCGGGTACCTCGCGTGGTGGTCGCGCATGACTGTGGCATGGTCATCAGTCCGGACGGCATGCGCAACCAGATCGAGGGCAACATCATCCAGTCGATGAGCCGCACGTTGCACGAGGAAGTGACCTTCAACCACGCGCATGTCACCAGCCGTGACTGGAACAGCTATCCAATCCTCACCTTCAACGAGATCCCCGACAGCATCGAAATGGTGTTGGTGAACGACAGTCCCGAATACCCATCCACCGGCGGCGGTGAGCCTTCGACGTGCCCAACGGCCGCGGTCATCAGCAACGCCGTGTACGACGCGATCGGTGTGCGTCTCCGCCAGACGCCGTTCCGGCCCGAGCGGGTCAAGGCGGCAATGGATCGCGCCTAGGATGGTGTCCCGAAAGAAGCTTCGTCACCCCCAACGCATGCGGAGAGCGGCTATGGGTTGATCCTTCTCCCTTCGGGAGAAGGTGGCGCGGATGAGGGTTCGGTCCCGCGGATACTGATTGTTGTGGCAACCTGCGACGCCCCTGCGGGAGTGGACCCTCACCCGCCCCTGCTGGGCCCCCTCTCCCGGTGGGAGAGGGATAAAGGTAGCGCAGTGGAAATGGTCAGGTTTCCGGCCAGTCCAGCTGGACGCCGAATTCGTCATGCAGTCGATCGAGATCGGCCGGCGTGTCCACGTCGGTCGTGCACCGCGCGTGTGAAACCTCCAGAGTCAACACGCTCTCCGGATGCACCTGACGCCATTCGCGCACGCCGCCACCGCCGCGTGCGTGCACGACCTCGCGGTACACCTGCGGCCCGAAACACACCGGGTGTCCCAGTCGCCCGGCGTGCCTCGGCACCACCAACTCGATGCCGGCCGGGCGCGCGCGCCATGCCGTCAGCGCGGCTTGCACATCCTCGGCCTCGAGCAGCGGCTGATCGCCCAGCATCACGAGATACGTGGACAGTCCGCGCGGCAACGCCGCGAGCCCGCAACGCAGCGACGATCCGGTGCCGTCGCCCGGGTTCGGATTGACCACCCGGCTTACCTGTGCCCCTGCATGGCGGTCCGGTGTGGACGCAAGCGATCGATCCAATGCAGTGATCAGTTGATCCGCGTAATGGCCCAGCACCACGGTGATGGCTTCGACGCCAGCGGCCGTCGCGATGCGTACCTGACGCAGCAGCAGCGGTTCGCCGTCGCGACGCAGCAACGATTTGGGTACGGCGCCCATGCGCCGGCCGGCGCCCGCCGCCATGATGATCGCGCCAGCAGATTCCGCCTCCAGCTGCCTAGCCTGCATTCGAGCATGCGGATGATGCAGCCGACGTGCGCGGCAACAAGCCGGCATGGTCGGCCAACAGTCGCGACGGCGCTTGCGGTTGCAGGGAAACGATCTGGGCGAGGATCGCGAGCGCGATTTCATGCGGCCCATGCGCACCGATCTCAAGACCTGCGGGCGCCTTCAACCGCGCGCGTGCACGTGCGTCCACCCCGGCTTCCCTGAGGCAATCGAGCCGCTGGCGGATCTTGCCGCGGCTTCCCAGCACACCCACGCAGAACGCGGGCGATGGCAAGGCGTGCGCCAGCACCATCAAGTCGTCCTCCGCATGGTGGGTCAACGCATAGACTGCGGTCCATGCGTCCATAGGAGTATCCGCCAACGCGTGTTCGAGCGCGCGTCGGTCGTAGCGCACCAAGGGGGTGTCCGGTGGTGGCTCCGCCGGGCCGTACGGACGCAGCAGCGTGACTTCGTATCCAAGCGGTGACGCCATGTGCGCGAGCGCCAGCGCGACCGGATTGCCGCCAACCAGCACCAGCCGGATCGGTGGCAGGCAAGTCTTGATGAATACCGAGGCGCGACCGTCCACGCCCCGCATCGCATCGTAATCGTCGCCGGTGAACCAGCTTTGGTCGCCGGTTTCGAGATCGATGGATATTCCGATCGCTGCACGCCCGTCGCGCGCCGCGCGCAAGCGCGCGGCATGCCCGGTGGCGTCCGCCAGCTCGCGCACGAAAATGCCGATGCGTCCGCCGCATTCAAGCTGGATGTCGAGCACCGGGCTGCCGGCGCCGTAATCGAGCAGGCGCGGCTTGCCGGTTTGCATCACGGCGAGCGCCTCGGCGGCCACCGCGGCTTCGACGCAGCCGCCCGAGACATAGCCCGCCGCCTCGCCGGTGTCGCAAATCGCCATTTCGCTTCCCAGCGGCCGCGGCGACGAACCGATGACGTTCACTAGCGTCGCTACCGCCACACGGTGTCCGGCCTGCGTCCACTTCTCGATGGTCGGCAACAAGTCGTCCGTCAGGCCGTAGACCGGCCAACCCGGCCAGTGGCTGGCCAGATCGTCCGTGGTCGTGACTGCTGCGCGCTGCACCTGTGACATTAGCGTGCTCCGCCGGTCCTCTGTCGGTGCCCTCTGCACCCGGTCCAACATATCGCTGAAGTTCTCCGGCGCACGATCGGTCCCGTTGCGGCCCGGCTCAAGCGCTCGCGTGCGCGTCGGCCGTCGCCTTGGTCTCGTGATCCAGCCAGACTCCCAGACCTTGCGCATTGATCTCGACATCGAGGTCCAGCAATTCACGGGCGCGCGTTTCGGGCAGGGGATCGCCGCGTTCGTGTAACTGCCGAAGATGAAAATCCATCAGATGATCGTACAGGCGCGCGTGACGATCGGCCGAACCGGCATTGGCACGCGCGATGCGCTGGTAGGCACCGAGCCCTTCGCGCAATTCGTTCGCCAGCGTTTCGACCGCATCGATGCGACTGTAGTGCGTCAGGTAAATACGCTCGGGGCGCTTTGCCATGATCCGGTCGAGACTCGTGGCCCACGCTGGCGGATCGAACTGCACCGGGCTGGTGGTCGGGATGATGTAATCGCGCCCGGCGTGCTTGAACTCGCGGTACGACAGTCCAAACACGTCACCGGTGAACCAGCCGCGGCTGGTTGCGTCCCACAGCGCGTAGTGGTGGCGCGCGTGTCCGGGCGCGTCGATGAACCGCAGCGGGCGATTGCCCAACATCAATGAAAAATCGCGATCGGCCGCGACGTCGGCCACGATCACGCGCGCTTCCGGCACCGGCAGGATCTCGCCGTAGGTCGCCCGCATGACGTCCTCGCCATACACCGCGGTGGCACCGGCAATCAGTTTCGATGGATCGATCATGTGGCGCGCACCGCGCGGATGGATCACCAGTCGTGCGTTCGGCAACTCGCGCATCAGCGCGCCGGCGCCGCCGGCGTGGTCGAGATGCACGTGGGTCGGCATCACGTAATCGACAGCGTCGCGCGGCACGCCGAGTTCGGTCAGCACCTGCAACAGTGACGGCACCGAAAGGCTGGTGCCGCTCTCGACGAACGCGTAGCGACCGTTGCTGCCGATCAGGTAACAGGCCGCAAGACGGGGGCGCTGCTGCTCGGTGTCGATGCAGACGATTTCATCATTCAATTTTTCGTAGTGCGCCATCGCGCCTCCGCGCGCGCCGTCATGTCATAACCAACGGGACATTGTCGCACCGAACCCCCACGACTACCGATCGACTTGCTTGAACCCAGGCCCATACAGCACCTTGCCCGGCAGCGCATCGGTCATCTTGCCGTGCACTATCACCGGCACGCCGTTGACCAGCACCCACGACATGCCTTGCGCGAGCTGCTTGGGCTTCTCGAAGGTCGCGGGCGCGCGCAGCCTGGCCGGGTCGAAAATGACGATGTCTGCCCACATGCCCCGCTTGATGACCCCGCGTTGGGTGAGGCCCATGCGCTGCGCGGGCAACGCCGTCATCTTGCGGATCGCGTCCGGCAGGCTCAGCACCTGGTCCTTCACGTATTTCGTGATGACCCGGGTGAACGCGGCGTACGCACGCGGGTGCGGATGGCCCTGACCGAGCGGACCGGTCGGCGCCTGCGCCGCCGCATCGTCGCAGATTGAAACCCAAGGCTGCCTGAGCGCCAGCGTGACATCCGGCTGCGACATGCCGAACACCGCAACATCGGTGGCCGCATGATCCTTGATCAGGATATCGAGCAGCGCGTCGATCGGTTTTTCATGCCAGCTTCTGGCAATGTCGTCGAGGCGCTTGCCTTCGAATGGCTTGAGCGCCGGGTTGTGCACCGAGGTGATTTCGACCGCGTGCGGGCCGGGCACTTCCAGCCAGTCGTTGCTCCATGCATCCGAAGGCGTCCGCATGTCTTTTTCGATCCGCGCGCGCGTCTGCGGGTCCTGCAGCCTCTTGAGCAAATCGGCAGTGCCGCCCGCGTGCGCCCAGGGCGGGATGAACGAGGCAAGATCGTTGCCCCACGCGGTGTAGGCGTAAGTGTCGGCGCTGATGTCCAGACCTTCGGCGCGCGCTGCGTCGATCTTCGCGATCACCTTCGGCATGCTGCCCCAATTCTTGTGCCCGGCCACCTTGAGGTGGAAGATTTCGACCGGGATGTGCGCGCGGTGCGCGATCTCGAAGGTCTCGTCGAGCGCCGCCATTTCGGCGTTGCCTTCGCTGCGCATGTGGGTCGCGTAGATGCCGCCGTAGCTCGCCGCCGTCTTCGCCAGCGCGATCAGTTCCGGAGTGGTGCTGTAGGTGGCTGGCGGATATTGCAATGCGGTCGAAACGCCGAATGCGCCGGCGCGCATCGCGCGCGCGACGATCGCCTGCATCTGCTTCAGCTCATCGGGGCTCGCCTTGCGATCGCCGTAGCCGATCACCATCTCGCGCGCGGTGGCGGCGCCGACGTAGGTGCCAAGGTTCACCGCGATGCCGTGTTGTTGCAGGCGCTTGAAGTACTGTCCCAAGGTGCGCCAGCCCGGTGCGTGCGAGCCTTCCTCCTTGAGCATCTTGTCGTTGAGCGGCGCAACCGATTCACCTTCACCCGTGATCAGCGTGGTGATCCCTTCAAAGATCTTCGACGGAGCGTGGCCATCCACCAGCAGCGTGTGGCCCGACTGGTCCAGCATGTCGATGAAGCCCGGCGCGACCAGCATGCCGTGCGCGTCGATGATGCGTGTTGCATCGACATCGCCAAGCCGGCCGATCGCGACGATGCGCCCATTCCTGATCGCGATGTCGGCGGAGTACCACGGCGAGCCGCTGCCGTCGATCACGTGTCCGTTGCGTATGACGATGTCGTACGAAGGGGCGGATGCCGCCCGGGCGCCGAAGCAAAGCAGGCCGGATGCCACAAGCAAAAACAATCGGGCTGCGAGGCGCATGCGATCCTCCCGTCGGTGCAACAAATGGCCGTGAAGGGTCGTACCGTACCGCGTCAATACGCGAATTCACGAAACAACGGATCGACGCTGCCGTGCCACTCGCCGTGGAAGAGTTCCAGCTTGCGCTCGGCCGGGGTCTGGTTGGCTTCGGCAAATTCGACCAGTGGTTGCAGGAACATGGTTTCGTCCACGCCGTTGCGGTTGAGTCTGGCGCGGCGCTTCAGACCTTCCCCGGCGATTTCCAGCGCGCGCAGCGCCAGCTCGCGCACGCTTTCGCCGCGGCCATTTCCGATGCGAACCGGCAACTTCAATGCCTGCTTCGGCACGCCATCGCGCAATGCGTGACGTTCGGCCCTCGAAAAATCCTTGACCAGATCCCACGCCGCATCCAGCGCGGTGGCGTCGTACAACAAACCGACCCAGAACGCCGGCAACGCGCACAAGCGGTTGGATGGTCCGCCGTCGGCGCCGCGCATTTCCAGGAACTGCTTCAGGCGCACTTCGGGAAACGCCGTGGTCATGTGGTCGGACCAGTCGCGCAACGTGGGTTTCTCGCCCGGCAGCGCGGGCAGTTTGCCGGCAAGGAAATCCCGGAACGATTGTCCGGCGCAGTCGATGTACTTGCCATGCCGGTGCACGAAATACATCGGCACATCCAGCAGGTAATCGACGTAACGCTCGAAACCGAAGCCATCCTCGAACACGAAGTCGAGCATGCCGGTGCGGTCGGGGTCGGTGTCGCTCCAGATGTACGAGCGATAACTCTGATAGCCGTTGGGCTTGCCTTCGGTGAACGGCGAATCGGCGAACAACGCGGTCGCGACCGGCTGCAGCGCCAGTGACACCCGGAACTTCTTCAGCATGTCGGCTTCACTGCCGAAGTCGAGATTGACCTGCACCGTACAGGTGCGGGTCATCATGTCCAGACCCAGCGAGCCTACCCTGGGCATGTAGCGGCGCATGATGTCGTAGCGCGCCTTGGGCATCCATGGCATGTCCTCGCGCCGCCATTTCGGCTGGAAACCCATGCCGAGGATGCCAAGTTGCAGCGGTTCGGAAGCGACACGCACACAGTGCAGATGTTCCTGCACCTCGCAACAGGTCTGGTGGATGGTTTCCAGCGGCGCACCGGACAGTTCCAGTTGACCCGCGGGTTCCAGCGTCACGGAAGCCGCACCACGCGCGAGCGCAATGACGTTGCCGTCTTCCTCGACCGGATCCCAGCCGCAGCCGGCGACGCCGCGCAGCAATGCGCCGATGCCGCGTTCGCCCGCGTAGGAAGGCGGCTTCAGGTCATCGGTGCGGAACACGAACTTCTCGTGCTCGGTACCTATCTTCCAGTCGGCAGCGGGACGGCTGCCGGCGGCCAGATACTCGACGAGTTGCGCACGCCGCTCGATCGGTTGTTCGACAACGTGGCTGGGACCGGACATGCACGCACCTTCGCAAAGGCAAGGCTGCAAAGATGGGGTGAGGCAAACTGATCTGCAAGAGGCAAAGCCATCCTCCTCGATCCCCCTTCCTGCGGAAGGGGGAAGACAAGCAGGCCGCCTCACCCCTTCGTCCTGAAGGGGAAGACAAGCAGGCCACCTCACCCCTTCGTTCCGAAGAGGAAGACAAGCGGGCGTTCCCACCCCCTTCGGCACGAAGGGCGGAGCGAAGCGAACGCGCGCGCAGCGCGAGAGTGCCTGCCTGCAGGCACCCCGGGGGATGTCGCCGCGAACGTCTGTTCAGCCCAGCAACCCCGCCGCCGCCACACGTGCCTGATCCAGGCCGGTCCCGGCGGTGGCCGAGAACGCAATGGTCTGCGCGCACCAGTTTTCCCTGGTGATTTCCGTCTCGACCTCGCGCTGTCGCGTGCATGCCTGTGCACGCGAGAGCTTGTCGGCCTTGCTGAGCAGCACGATGCATGGCCGTTCGATCGCCGTGCAGAACGCCAGCATCTGGCGGTCGAACGGCGTCAGCGCATGACGGAGGTCCGCGATCAGCACCAGACCGCGCAGGGATCGTCGCTTGCGCAGATAATCATCAATCGCGTGACGCCAGTGCTCACGCAGCGCCGGCGGCACCTTCGCATAACCGTAACCCGGCAGATCCACCAGCCGGCGACCATCCGGCAGCGCGAACACCACCATCTGCTGCGTCCGCCCCGGGGTTTTGCTGGTACGCGCCAGCGCTGATTGCCCGACCAGCGCATTGAGCGCGCTGGATTTGCCGGCGTTGGAACGCCCGGCAAAAGCGATTTCGGCGCCCGCGTCGGGCGGCAGTTGGTCGGGACGATGCGCGGCGAGGATGAACTCCGCACCGCGCAACGGGTTGTCGGGTATTGCCATGTTTGACCGGGTTTGCCGCCGCGGCGATAATTCCGCGGTTCGCGCCGGCCAGTTGGCCGGCATCAGGCCTTGAGGGAAAGAGAGGATTCTATGGGTTTCCGGCGGTCTTTTGCTGTCATGGTCACGCTCGCCACTGCGGCGCCGATTGCGCTGGCGCTGTCCGCACCGCCGGCAAGCCACGCCTCGGCCAAGCCGGCGACCTCGACTTCCACCTCCTCCAGTGCGCCCGCAAGCAGCGCTGGCGCCGCTGCACCGGCCAGTTCCGCGGGTGCCGCCAAGGCGGCAGAAGCCGAATTCACCAAGCTCAAGGCGGTGAAGACCAGCCCCGGTGATCCCAAGGCCGGTCAGGGCAAAGCCGCGGCCTGCGGCGCCTGCCACGGCATGGATGGCAACTCGACCATCGCGCAATACCCCAAACTTGCGGGCCAGAGCGAGCAATACATCGTCACCCAGTTGCTGCGGTTCAAGAGCGGCACGCGGCAAAACGCGATCATGCAAGGCATGGCCGCAGCCCTGTCGCCGCAAGACATGCACGACATCGGCGCGTACTTCGCCACCCAGAAGCGCCTGCCGGGCGTGGCCGACGAGAAATTGGCGGAAGTCGGCGAAAAGCTCTACCGCGAGGGTGACGCCAGCCGCAACGTCCCAGCCTGCATGGCTTGCCACGGCCCGGACGGCGCCGGCAATCCCGGCTGGCGCGTGCCGGACATCGGCGGCCAGCACGCGGATTACATCCAGCAACAGTTGCAGGCGTGGCATGACGGCACGAGCTGGGGCAGCGATACGCACGCCCAAATCATGCCGACCATCGCCCAGCGTCTGACCGAGAAGGACATCACGGCCGTATCGAGTTACGTCGAAGGGCTGCACGCGGCGCCAGCGCCCGAGTCCTCGACGACATCCAAAGCCATCGACTGAACCCGAGGCGCCGCGTGCGGTCCGTTCAGGGACGGCGAAGCACACTGCCCGCCGCCCCGCGACCTCCTTCAGGAATCCGATCATGATCAAACGCATCACCGTGTTCCTGCTGCTGGCCGCCGTTTCCGGTTTCGCGTTCGCGCAGACACCGCAGCAGTGGGTCGAGGGCAAGAATTACTTCGCGATCCCGAACCCGCGGCCGGCCGGCCAGTCCGACAAGGTGGTGGTGACCGAGGTGTTCTCGTTCGCGTGCCCGTCATGCAACCAGTTCGAACCCTTTCTGGACAAACTGCGCGCCGAATTGCCCAAGGGCGCGGTGCTGCAGTTCGTGCCGGCTTCCTTTCATCCCGGCGAGGACTGGCATGTGTTCCAGCGCGCCTGGTTCACCGCCAACGCGCTGGGACTGGACAACCCCAAATCGCATGACGCGGTGTTCAAGGCGATCTGGGGGCCCAACGGTCCGCTGGCCACCTACGATCCCACGACGCAGCGTCCCAAGGCACGCGCCAACATGCCCAAGATCGAGGACATCGCGAAGTTCTACGCCAGGTTTGGTGGCAACCCGAAGGAGTTCGTGGCGACCGCCAGCTCGTTCGCGGTCAACCTCGAGATCAAGCGCGCCGACAAGCAGATCATGGCTTGGGGGGTCACCGGGACGCCCACCCTCGTCATCGACGGCAAGTGGCGAACCGGCCCGTTTGAAGCCGGCGGCTATCAGCAAGCCGTGGACCTGACGCTGTACCTGGTCAACAAGGAACTGGCCGCCAGGGGAGGCAAGTGACAACATGACTGCACCCCGCCTGGTTCGCTTTGCCATGATCGCTTGCGGGCTGCTGCTGACCGCAGCGTGTTCGGCCCACAACAGTGCCGACACTTCGGCCGCAGCACCGGTTGCAAGCACCGCAACCGCAACGGCCAGCGCCGCGTCGCCGGCGGCAGCAGCAACGGCCCCGGTGAACTTCAGCGAAGGCGACCACTATGTCCGCCTGAAACTGCCGAATGGCCAAGCCGCGCCGACCGGTCCCATCGAGGTGGTCGAGGCATTCTCGTACGGCTGCCCGCATTGCGCCGAGTTCGCGCCTTACATGGACAAGCTGCGCGCCGAATTGCCGACGGGCGTCGAGGTGCGTTACATGCCAGTGGTGTTCAGCGCGGCGTGGATGCCGTACGCGCAGGCCTTCTACGCAGCGCGCCAGCTGGGCGTGCTGAAGCAGACCCATGATGCGTTCTTCAAGGCCATGCTGGAGCACTACCCGCTCAACTCGCTCAGGGACATGTCCAGGTTCTACGCCCGTCACGGCGTGGACCCGCAGAAATTCCTTGCGGCCGCCGGCAGCGCCGAAACCATGCAGCAGATGGCAGCCGACCGCCGCACCGAGATCGGCTGGGGCGTCAACGAAACGCCGACGCTGGTGGTTGGCCGCCGCGCCGGCGACGCAAACGATGCGCCGTTCGTCGCGCTGATGCGCAGCGCCGACGTCGACAGCTACGCGCAGCTGCAGCAGCTCGGGCTGTGGATGGTGCAAAAGGTCGAAAAGCGCTGAGACGCGCGTCGCAGTTGCAATGCCCGCGCGTTGCGGTACACACGGCCGCGACGGACAAAGTGCTAGTCTCGGTTCATCATGAACTCCAAGCCCGCGCCCGACAACGTCCTGCGCATCCTCAGCTGCAACATCCTCGCCGGCGCCAGCGTGACGCGCTACCACGAGTATTTCACGCGCAGCTGGGGCGCGGTGCTGCCTGGCAAGTACAAGCTCGGCAACCTCGACAAGCTTGCACGCTCCATCGCGAAATTCGACGTGGTCGGCTTGCAGGAAGCCGATGCCGGCAGCATCCGTTCCGGCTTCCTGAACCAGACCCGTTACCTCGCGGAAACCTCGGGATTGCCGTACTGGAGCCATCAACCCAACCGCAAGGTATCCAATGTTTCGCACACCGCCAACGGCCTGATCAGCCGTGCCCAGCCATTCGAGGTGCTCGACTATCCACTGCCCGGACGGCTGGGCGGACGCGGCGTTTTGTTGGCCAGATACGGTGCAGGACATGCGGCGCTGACCATAGCGGTTGCGCACCTGTCGCTGGGGGTGCAGGCACGCCAGCGCCAGATCGATTTCATCGCCGAGCTGCTGCACGACAGTCCCTGCGCGGTGCTGATGGGCGACCTGAATTGCCCGCCTGACAGTCCGGAGCTGCGCACCCTGTTTGCGCACACTTCATTGGCTCCGCCCCCCGATCCGCAGGCCACCTTTCCGAGCTGGCGTCCGCAACGCGCGATCGACCACATCCTGGTCACCTCGCAACTCGCCGTCGAACGACTGTGGACGCTGCCTGCGGCGTTTTCCGACCACCTTCCGCTTGCCGCCGAAGTGCGTGTGCCGGCGGCAGCATGGAAGGCGGCGGCCTGAGCTGCTGCAATCCTGCAATCCATGTGAGGACAAGCGCCCGCCCGGAGATCGGCGTGGCGAAACCGTGCATCGGGACGCACACGGGAACACCTGGTCGGCGGCTTGCTAAAATCAGCACATGCACATCGCCGCATCGAAGTGCACGCACTCGCGTGCGCTCACGCACATCCTCGTTGCGCTGGCGCTGGCTGCAATCGCAGCGCCCTGCTTCGCACAAGTACCCACAGCCACGTCGACCATCGAGCAGCAACGCGGCGCCTTTCGCGCCGCGTATGCCGCCGCACGGAACGGCCAGGATTGGCGTCCGCTCGCCAAGGGGCTTCTGCATTACCCGCTGTATCCCTACCTGGAGGCCGCTGCGTTGCAGCACGACATCCAGACTGCGACGCCGGCCGAGATCGACACCTACCTCCAACGCTATGCCGGCATGATCCCGGCCGACGACCTGCGCAAGGCCGAGTTGCGCTGGCAGGCGGAGCAGAAGAACTGGAAAACATTCCGCCATTTCTACCGGCCGGATCTGGGCGATACGCTGAGCTGCGACGCGTTGCAGGCGAACCTCGCCGCAGGCAAACATCTCGACTTCGAGCGTGACCTGGCGCCCCTGTGGCAGCAGGCCGGCTTGCCTTCTGCATGCACGCCGGTGCTGGACGCTGCTGCTGCACAAGGATTGCTGACGTCGCAGCGTGTGTGGGATCGCATCGAGCGCGCTGCCGATGCGGGCAATGCCGAAACCATCGAGCAATCCGCTCAATGGTTGACGGGCGTCGGCGCCGCAGCGGCCAAGCGCATCGCCGAAGCCCTCAGTGCACCTGCTGCGCTGCTGAAAAAGGCCGGGACTTTCGCAGACACATCCCGCAATCGCGAAGCGGTGGGCCGCGCGTTGATTCGGCTTGCACGGCGTGACAGCGCGCAGGCGATCACGACCTGGAAGTCACTGTCGGGGCGTTTCACGTTCGATCGGGACAAGATCTGGCGCGACCGCATACTCACCGCTTTGGCGCTGTACAACGCAGTCGACCTCGGCCCCGGTGCGCTTGCACGTCTCACTGCGTTGCCCGCGGCGGCGCAAACCGACGCGACCCGTGGATGGCGGGTGCGCGTGGCGGTTGCGCAAGCTGACTGGAAAGCGGCCGAAAGCGCAATCGAGGCGTTGACGCCGGATGAAATGCAGTCCAACGAATGGCGTTACTGGCAGGCGCGCATCGCGCAAAGACTCGGGCACGCCGATACCGCGCTGGACGACTACACCGCATTGGCGCAACAGGCGACCTTCTACGGTTTTCTCGCTGCCGACCGCGCCAATCTGCCGTACTCGATCTGCCCGGCAACCCTTGCGTCCGATCCCGCGATGGACGCGAAACTCGAGGCTATCCCGGGCCTCGCCCGCGCCTTCGAGTTTTTCGCGCTGGACATGCTGCGGCCCGCGCGCCGCGAGTGGAACCGCGCGTTTGCGAATCTTGCGCCGATGCAGCAAAAACAGGCTGCGGCACTGGCTTCGAGCATGGGCTGGTACGACCGGGCGATATTTGCATTCGGCAAGTCGGGCGATCTGCATTACTACACGCTGCGCTTTCCGCTGGCCGACAAACAAAGTGTGCTCGCCGCGGCACGCAGCGCCGCCATCACTCCGGCGTGGGCGTTCGCGATCATCCGCGCCGAAACCGCGTGGCAGGCCGACGCCCAATCCGGTGCGGATGCGCGTGGCCTGATGCAGTTGCAGCCGGGTACGGCGAAGCTGGTCGCGCGTCGCAGCGGTCTGCCATATCCCGGCGCGGACAGCCTGTACCAACCCGAAGTCAATATTCCACTGGGCGCGCACTATCTCGCGCACCTGGCGGCGCGCTTCAACGGCAGCCCGTGGCTGGCCTCGGCCGCATACAACGCCGGCCCGCGCAATGCGGAACATTGGGTGGACTCGCGCGGCGATCTCGATCCGGAAACCTTCATCCTTCTGATTCCGTTCAACGAAACGCGCGATTACGTGACCCGGGTGCTGTCGTTCGCGACGATCTACGACTGGCGGCTGCATGGTGCGCCGATCCCGGTATCCTCACGCATGCCGGCGATCGGCACGCCTTACGATCCGGCCATCGACCCAGAGCGCAAGCAGGTGGTGTGTCGGATGCAGGCCGCACCATCCGCTGCGCCGGCAATGTCGGCCCATGCACCGCTTGCCCCCGCACCCGCAGGGAGTATTCAACCATGAGTTCGCGACGCTACGTTGTCCTCGGCGGCACCGGTTTCATCGGCAGCCACCTGCTCGGCGAGCTGGCTTCCGTCGATTGCCGGGTCACTGTGCTCAGCCGCAACCGCGAACAGCGGCGCGCCATCAACGTGCTGCCGAACGTGCGCAGCATCAGCGTCGACGTGTACGACCGCGCGGTGCTGGAAAAGCATCTCCTGGGGCACGACGCGGTGGTGAACCTGGTCGGCATCCTCAATGAAACCGGCGGTGCCACCTTCAACCATGCGCATGTGGACCTCACCGCCACCCTGATCGCGGCTTGCCGACAGGTGGGCATCCGCCGCTTCCACCAGATGAGTTCGCTGAACGCGGGCGAACGCGCATCGAGATACCTGAAGACCCGCGGCGAAGCCGAAGCGCAGGTGCGCAACTCTGGTCTCGACTGGACGATCTACAGGCCGAGCCTGGTGTACGGCGTCAACGATGGCCTGGTGTTCCGCTTCCTGAAACTGTTGAAGCTGGGGCCGGTACTGCCGCTGGCGCGCCCGCACGCGAAAATCGCCCCGGCGTGGGTCGGTGACATCGCCGATGCGATCAAGTGTTGCCTTGTCAGTCGCACCGGCATTGGCCGAATCTACGAACTGTACGGACCGGACACGCTGGAGCTGGCGCAGATCGTACGCATGATCCGCGACGCTGCGGGCCTGCGTCGCGCGGTGCTGCCGTTGCCCGACGCACTCGGCCGAATGCAGGCCATCGCTGCGGAACTGATTCCGGGAAAACCCTTTTCGCGCGACAACTTCAATTCGCTCGGGCTGGATTCGATCGGCAAGCGTGACGGCTTCGCTGAACTCGGCATCGAACCGCGCAGGTTCGCGGCGATGCTGCCTGTGCTGCTGGGCAGTTACTCGCGCGAACACCGGTTCAATGACGCACGCCTGACCCAGAACGCCTGAAGCCATGCCGACGGCCAGCCACCGCATCTATCTGGTCGGCGGCGCGGTACGCGACGAATTGTTGGGGCGCGCACACGGCGACCGCGATTACGTTGTGGTCGGCGCGACGCCCGAAGACATGCTCGCGCAAGGCTACAAGCCGGTCGGCAAGGATTTCCCGGTATTCCTGCACCCCGACACCGGCGAGGAGTATGCGTTGGCGCGTACCGAGCGCAAAACCGGGCCGGGCTATCACGGCTTTGCATTTCACGCCGAGCCCGACGTGACGCTGGAGCAGGATCTCGCCCGCCGCGACCTGACCATCAACGCGATGGCGCGCGACGGGACCGGCGTGCTGCTCGATCCGTATGGCGGGGAAACGGACCTGCGCGACAGGTTGTTGCGACACGTGTCGCCCGCATTCGCCGAAGACCCGGTGCGCATCCTGCGGATCGCGCGTTTCCTCGCACGCTACGCGCCGCTTGGTTTCCACATCGCCGACGAAACCATGGCGCTGATGCGCACGATGGTCGCGAACGGCGAAGTCGCGCACCTGGTGCCCGAACGGGTGTGGGCGGAAACCCGCAAGGCATTGGCCGAACCTCGGCCATCGGCATTCGTGCGCAGCTTGCGCGAGTGTGGCGCGTTGGCGGTGGTGTTTCCGGAGATCGACGCGCTGTACGGCGTACCGCAAAGCCCGCAGCATCACCCCGAAGTCGATTGCGGCGCGCACCTTGAGCGGGTGCTCGACCAATGTGCACAGCTCGCACCGGGCGACGATCTCGCCGGTTTCTGTGCGTTCACCCACGACCTTGGCAAGGCGCTGACGCCGCAAGATGAACTGCCGCGCCACCTCGCCCACGAACACCGCGGCCTCGCCCCGCTCGCGGCATTGTGCGAGCGGCTGAAGGTGCCGACCGAACACGCGCAACTCGCTGCGCTCACCTGCCGCCACCACCTCGAAGCGCACCGCGCGCTGCAACTGAAACCCGTCACCGTGCTGTCGCTGCTGGAGTTTTTCGACGTATTCCGGCGCCCCGAACGGCTGGAACCGTTCCTCATCGCCTGCACCGCCGACAAGCGCGGCCGATTGCATCATGAGAACGATGCCTACCCGCAGGCGGATTTCCTCCGCGACGCGCGTGATGCCGTACGCGCCATCACCGCGCAACCCTTCGTCGATCAAGGCTTCGCCGGCACCGCGGTCGGCGAAGCCATGCGCCGCGCGCGTATTGCCGCCATTGCGGCACTGCCGCGCGAATGACGGAAGCTCCCACACTCGTCAGAACTGTCGGGTCCGGTTCGACAAGCGGGTGCCCGCCCGTTCCCGCCTTGCGGGATCGTTCAGGGCGACGCCGCGGATTTCAAGTCACCGCCAGCGCGGCTGCCGCACAGGCAAGGCGTTTGACCCGGTATGCCTTGCGACGAGGTGCGGGCTGAGCGGGCGACACCGCAACCGGCTCGACCGGGCCGGTGTTCCGACCCTGGTCAATGCCATAGCGAGCCTTGAGAAAGTTCGCGATCAGGGAGCCACGCAATTGCTCCTGCGCAAACCCGAAGCGATGCGCAAACGCGCTGCCGGGTATGGGGTTGTCACGCGCATCGGCGAGTCCCCGCGGCAACACGTCGTTCGCCAGTTGTTCGCGCAGACGCAGGCGCAAGAGGACCACCGGATGGTTTCGCACCAGGGGGTAGCTGGTCGGCGGCGCGAATTCTTCGAAGCCGTAACAACGCACGTAGAACGGGGCGTGCCGCGGGTGCACACCGATCATGATATCGGTCGAATCGGTATGCAGCCCATGGTAAACGGCCCAGCGCATCATGCTGAACAGGGCTCCGACGCCACGCGCAGCGGACTGGCGGCGGTCCGCCAGCATTCCCACTTCGAGCAGACGACGTCCCTTGTGCCGCAGGTCATCCAGATAGGGGGCGTACACGCTGTCCAGCGCCAGCCCCCCAGGATTGTCGCAGACCAGTGTCATCGTGTAGCCGACTTCCGGCCCTTCCGGCCCCCATATCACGCACACATGCTGGCCCACGGAAGTGGGAACGGCATGCATGCGAAACGGGTTTTCCTCGATCAGCCCCATTTGCGAATAGCGGCTGTAGACCAGTCGCCATGCCGATTCCACTTGTTGAAGAGTGGTCGCGCATGCGCACGGCGGCTCGTTGCTGCGCGTCGCGGGACGCGCGAAATGCGCCGAGAGGTCGATGGCCGCCTCGGGCGTCGATCTGTTTGGGTTCATGTGGAAGTCGCCGATTCGCGGCACGGTGTTGCAAGGCGAGTCATTCCCTTGACCACATCGACGTAGGCCCTGCATTGCCGACGTCGACCGGAACGGCCTTGCCGGCGCTTCCATGAGCGCGTCACCGGAACTCGATCGGCCACGACCCGACCAATCGAACGGAAGTGTTGCAGGCCATGCCCGGGCGTCAACCCCTGCACCGTATGGCCTGTTTCATTCGCATTCATGTTGCCTGCACTGTTGATTGGCACAAAAGATGCAGCAACAACCGTGGAAGGCGCAGCGAACAAGCGCCGGGATTCGCTCCGCTCGCGGCACGCGCCGCGATGCTTCGCGAGTCCGTGCAAAAACCGGGTTTGCCAATTGGCAGAAACCTTCATGATTGCGCGACCAAATCTAACCCGGCGCACCGCGGGTCAAGTCCATTCCCCCCGATCGCGCAATGACGCTTGGTGTCCGTTCCAAGCGTGGTTGTTACATTTTGTAACGTTGAACGATTTGGTGGTGTGAACCACGTCTAAATGCCTTGGATTCGGTCAGACTTCGGCGACCCAGGTGTCGCGGTTTTTGATGCGCGTCCCGATCCCCGCGTATAGTCCTGGCCGTTGCACAGAAACGGGCACGGAGCGTGGACCGGGATACCAAAGCAGGCATTCTGTGCGCGGGCATTGCCGCGCCCTCGGCAGACAATTCGCAGCCGTGGCGGTTTGCGTGGAACGGCGACGACCTTGACCTTCGGATCGACGCGGAGCGCAGCGGCCGCGTCTCTGATAGCCGTTATGTCCTCAGCGACCTGGCCGCCGGCACGTGCCTTGAAAACATGCTCGTCCACGCCCGCTCGCTGGGTTACGCGGCGGACCTGCAAATGTTCCCGCGGCACGACGACGAGTTGTGGGTTGCCCGCATCCATTGGCGCCGCGATCCCACGTACGACCATCCCGAGCCGCTGGCTGGCGCCATCGAGCAGCGTCACACTGACCGCCGCTTCCCGTGGCGCGGCCCGATTACCGTCGATACCCAGGCACGCCTGAATGCCCAAGCTCAGGCAATTTCCGGGCCGCGGCTTTGGTGGCCACACTCCTCGCATGAGAGAAAAGCCGCACTGACCGTCATCAGGCAGGCCGAGACACTGCGTTTCAGAAGCCCGGCGCTGCACGCGGAACTGTTTTCGAGCATCCGCTTTTCAGCCGGCTGGCAGATCGTCTGCGAGGAAGGTCTGGCCCCGGCCGCGCTGGCGGTGGAGCCACCGTTGCGCCCGGTCTTTCAGGCCCTGCGCCGCCCCGCGCTGATGACCCTGCTCAACCGGCTGGGTGCGGCGTCGATGCTGGGGTGGCGCTCGGCCTGGCTGCCGACCCGACTGTCGCCCGGTCTCTGCCTCATCATCATTCCGTCCAAAGCGCGATCCGACGTGCTCGCGGGCGGCCGCGCCCTGCAGCGCGTGTGGCTGCAGGCCACCCTGGATGGACTGTCGGTACAGCCGTATGCGGCGGCAGGGGTGCTCGGCCTCGGGTTCGTGCCGGTCGAGCCGGCCCTGCAAGCGCCGCTCTCGCATCTGGGTTCGGTCATGCGCGACCTCGGCCGGCCGGGATACGGGCTGGTGTTCTTGCGGCTTGGCCACGTGCGGTCCGCGCCACGCGTTCGAGGTGGGCGACGAGCCTTGGCAAGTTTCGGCTCCTTCCAATAGCGGGCCAGTTACCGCGCGACGGAGAGGGAATGGGGGATTCCATCGTCAGCGTCGAATTTCCTTACAAATTCAGCTTGATGGCCTTGCGACCCTATAAACGTTCCGAAACAAGGCGTTACAGGCACGCTCAGCGTTGTGCGGACATCCGGAGGTCGCCAGGCTGTCGGAATACCTTACAAATTCAGGGTGAATCGGATAGAGTTGGAGTAGATAATTTTAGTAAAAGCAATAACTTATACAAATGGCACGGTTGTTGCTTCCTGAGACATAGCGTTTCATCGCGTGCCGGTTGTCTGGATGGTTCCAAAACCCGGTTTTTTTGAATGGACTCTCAGTGAAGGAGAAAAACATGTTGTCGAAGAAAAGTATCGGTATCGCATGCGCTCTGGCGCTGGGTGTGAGTGGAATGGCGTCTGCGACGGCCATTACGGTGGATGGCATCACGTGGGATCCTAATGCTGGGTCGGACTTGACCATCCAGTCGCTCAACCTCCGCGAAACCGAAGTTGGGGCTGTCGGTGACGTGTTGCATGGCTACGGTGAGATCGGCTCGATCAACGGGGTTGATGCGACAACCGGAAACCCTTTGCTACCGCATTTTTGCACGAACAACAATTGCGATCTCACTTTCACGTTCTCCTACACGGTAAAGAGCATCACCGGCAATCAGGTCGTGTTCGACGACGGAAGCTTCCAGTTCTATGTTGCCCCCGGCGGGACCTTCAGCTTTGGCGATCCCACCTCGGCTGACAACGGTACGCCGTGGTTGACCCTGACCGGCCATACCGCTCCACGCACCGGCTTCGTGGACACCGGCGGGCAGCTTTACGCCAACGTCAACGGCACCATCAACAACCCGCAAGTCGGCTCTGGCGGTTTCGGCTTGGTGGATGCCACTGGGGGCGACGCCCAGCCCTACATGGACAGCAACTTCTGGCCCGACGGCATCGGTGGATTCGCAGATTTCCAGCTGGTGTCGTCGTTCTCCGTCTTCCCGTTTACGGGGTGTGGATCGACGCCCACAACCAATCTGGATTTTGTCTGCAGCTACCCGATCCAAGGCAATGGCTCGTTGACTGGAAAGTCCGTGCCAGTGCCCGAACCGAGTGCGCTCGGTCTGCTGGGCCTCGGCCTGGGCTTCCTGGGCCTCCTGGTCTGGCGGCGTCGCAAAGAGGGTGACGAGCGCGCATAGACACCTGCACGCGCTTTGGCGATCCATGGCGCCGCTTTCCGAAGCGGCGCCATTTTTTTGTACGCCGCTTTCGTTGGACTCGCCGGTCACATGTATTGTGTACCCCCGCAATCCGGTGCTACCGTCCCGGATTGGCAACAGCAGCGCAGGGCGTAATCGGCGCAGCCCTTCCGCCGCATGCCACACGCGCGAAGTCCGGCGGAAACCGCTGCGCGGGTTCCGCCTGCAGCTTTACGCAGTCTTGCTGAGCGCAGGTACCCCACAATGTCTGATGAACCGGCCACGACCGAGCCTTTCGACTACGCAACCGCATTCAGCCGCACGATCGGCTGGATAACCACGACCGAGCAGCCGAAGCTTCGTTCCAAACGCGTGGCGATTGCCGGGCTCGGCGGGGTCGGCGGCGCCCATCTGTTGACCCTGACCCGGCTTGGCATCCAGTCCTTCAACCTGGCGGATCTCGATCGTTTCGGCACGGAAAATCTCAACCGGCAGGCCGGGGCATTCCAGTCGACCATGGGCCAACCCAAGGTCGACGTCGTGTCCCGGATGGCGCGCGACATCAATCCGGACCTGGACATCAACAAGTTTCCCGGCGGCGTCACCTTCGACAACATGGACCAGTTCCTGTCGGGGGTGGATCTGTACGTCGATGGGCTGGATTTTTTCGTGCTCGACATCCGCGCCAAATTGTTCGCCCTGTGCGCTGAACGCGGCATCCCGGCGATCACCGCGGCGCCATTGGGCATGGGCGCTGCGACGCTGGCGTTCCTGCCGGGTCACATGACATTCGAAGAGTATTTCCGGCTGGAAGGCCAGTCGACGAATGAACAGTTGTTGCGCTTCATGGTGGGACTGGCGCCTGCCGTGCTCCATCAGTCCTATCTGGTCGATCCGGCCGCAGTGGACCTGGTCCATCAGCGCGGACCGTCGACGCCCATGGCATGTGAAATCTGCGCCGGGATCGCCGGCACCCAGGCATTGAAGATCCTGCTTGGCAGGGGCAAGGTGTTCGCGGCGCCCCACGGCCTGCACTTCGATGCCTACCGCAACAAGCTCGTACACACGTGGCGGCCCGGCGGCAACAACAACCCGATGCAACGACTGCTTCTGTCCCTGGCCCGCCGGCGTTTCATGCGCCGGTAAGGTCGCCGCAGACGCGACCCGATTGGCTCAGCCATCGACAAGCATCCGGTTCCCTGCGTGCCGGACGGATGATCTCGCGCTGCAACCAGAGACAAGCCTCAACCCGAGCTGTCGGCGCTGCCCGAATCCGGCAGGTATTCGAACAGATCGCCGGGTTGACACTCGAGATATTCGCAGATGCGCTCGAGGGTGCCGAAGCGCACGCCGCGCACCTTGCCGGATTTCAGCAGCGACAGGTTCTGCTCGGTGATGCCCACGTGCATGGCCAGTTCCCGCGAGGTCACCTTGCGCTTCACCAGCATCAAGTCCAGATGCACCAGGATCGGCATGACGTTCGCAGGCCCTAGATGATCTGCGCGCTGTCTTCCGCGGCGCGGCGCGCTTCGGTGAGAATCCAGCCGATCAGATAAAACAACCCGCCTGTCAGCAGCAGCCAGCCATCGCTTCCGTCCATTTCCGCACTCACGCCGGCGATGCCCGATGCGCCCGCGAACCGCGCGCCCAGTTCCAGCAGCGGCGGCAGAAGTACGTCGAACACCGCTGCCAGCACCAGCGTCAGGGCAAACGCACGCAGGTGCAACACGGGCGCCAACCCGAAAAAATCACCTTGCTCGAAGCAGCGCAAAAGGCTCCGCAATCGCCACAAGCCGTACAACAGCACCAGCAGTACGGCGCTCGTATCCAGCAGGCCCAGCAGCGGCGGGCCCGGCAACGACTTCGGGCCGTGGATTGCGATGCCGACGTGGCCAAGCTGGTGCTGCCCCTGACCGATAACCCAAAGGGCGGCCACCACCGCCACCAGCAGAACCACGCCGACTTCAACCACACGCCGCATCCAGTGCGCCACGCGGACGGGTTTTGCGAGATTTATTGACGGATTTGTCATATTTATTGTTTCACGGTAAATTTGTACCATTATTCAATCACTCATCGACAGGTCGCATCATGGCAGGTTCCCGCTTCGCACGCTACGTACCCTCATTGCTTGCGATTGTGCTGGTGCTGGGTGTCACCTCCAGCGCCGGTGCCGCACAGGTTGATCCGCGTGCGCTGTTCGCGGCGACGCGCGCCGCCAGCGGCGGCGACCACTGGCAGGACATCGGCATGCTCGACATCCACGCCGACGTGACGCTTGCGGGGGTGCACGGTACGCAACGGACGCAGGTCGATCTTCACGACGGCCGCTATATCGAAACCGACGACGCCGGT
>DASUJD010000063.1:0-4785 GCA_036279455.1 Rhodanobacteraceae bacterium
CTTGTCGTACATGCGGAACAGGTTCTGGAAGGTGATGGTGGCCATCGTCTGGTTTTCGCGCTGGATCGGCACGCCTTCCTTGGCCTCCACGGCCTGGTGCAATCCTTCCGACCAGCGTCGCCCCGGCAGGGTGCGGCCCGTGAACTCGTCCACGATGATGATTTCGCCATCGCGGACGATGTAATCGACGTCGCGCTGGTACAGCGCGTGTGCGCGCAGGGCCTGGTTCAAATGATGCACGACCGCGAGGTTGCCCGCGTCGTACAGGCTGGAGTCTTGTTCCAGGATCTCGGCCTGACGCAGCAACTGCTCGGCGTGTTCCATGCCTTCTTCGGACAGGTGCACCTGCTTCTGCTTTTCGTCCACGTAGTAGTCGCCGGGCTCGGGCGGCTCGCCGGGCAACGGTTCCGTGGCCTGTCGGGTCATGAGCGGCGCGATCCGGTTGACCCGGATGTAGAGTTCAGGCGAATCCTCGGCGGGACCGGAAATAATCAGCGGCGTGCGCGCTTCGTCGATCAGGATGGAATCGACCTCGTCCACGATCGCGTAATGCAGGCCGCGCTGGTAGAGCTGTTCCTTCGCCACCGCCATGTTGTCGCGCAGGTAATCGAAGCCGAATTCGTTGTTGGTGCCATAAGTGATATCTGCGCCATAGGCCTCGGCCTTGTCGGACATTTCCATGCCGGGCCAGACCACGCCCACCGTCAGGCCCAGGAAGTTGTAAACCTTGCCCATCCATGCGGCGTCGCGCTTGGCAAGGTAGTCGTTGACGGTGACGACGTGCACACCCTTGCCTTCCAGCGCGTTCAGGTACACCGGAAGCGTTGCAACAAGGGTCTTGCCCTCGCCCGTGCGCATCTCGGCAATCTTGCCCTGATGCAGCACCATGCCGCCGATCAGCTGCACGTCATAGTGACGCAGACCCAGCACCCGTCGACTGGCCTCGCGGACGACCGCGAAGGCCTCGGGCAGGATATTGTCGAGGCTCTCGCCATTCGCGATGCGTTGCTTGAACTCGGCGGTCTTGCCGAGCAGGGAGGCATCCTCGAGCTTCTGCAGATCGGGTTCGAACGCGTTGATGCGCGCCACGACTTTCGAAAGCTGCTTCAGCACGCGGTCGTTGCGGCTGCCGAAAACGTTCGTCAGGAAATTGGACATCGGACTGGATTCGCGATTCCGCAATAACGGTTGAAGTCAATCGGCCATCATAAAAGGACACGCCGCCTGCGCCTAGGGATGGCGGCAAAATCGGCGGATTTCAAGGAAACGGACACGGGGTAGCGATCATGGCCTTCAGGCGTTGCAACCCCTCGTGGCAGGCCATGGATGGCCGGTCAACCTGCGATCCGCGCCGTTGCATGGCGCCGCGGCGCGCAGCCCGGCAGAGCAAGCGCCGCATGTCCGAGCACAAGGGCGAGCCGGAGCTGTCGTGACATGCCAGTGGCATGTCACGCCGGCGAGCGGGCAGTCCAAGGATGGACTGCACCGGACTTGGGCAGCGGAGCTGGATGCGTAGCTGTCCAAGTGCGAATTCGGCGCGGCTGCCATTGGGCGAGCACCAGGGCAGTTTCAGCGACAGGATGTCGGCAAACCGTCATGCCCGGCGTAATGGTTTTGGTGACTTTTGCCGGAACAAAAGTCACCCGCCCCGCCGTCCGGCGGGCGGAACCACCTCAGCGACGCACGTAAGCGATCGGATTCACCAGCCTGCCGTTGTGCCACACCTCGAAATGCACGTGCGGGCCGGTCGAGCGACCAGTGGAACCGGCATCCGAGATGATCTCACCCTTGTGCACATGTTCCCCCACGCGCGTCAGCAATTTGCTGTTGTGGGCATAGCGGGTCATGTAGCCGTCACCGTCGTCGATCTCGACCACTTTGCCGTAGCCACTGCGCACACCCGCGTAGGTAACCACGCCGGCGGCCACCGCGTGCACCGGTTCACCCTTGTACGCGCCGATGTCGAGCCCCGGATGGAAACTCCTCCGTCCGGTGAACGGGTCGATGCGTTCGCCGAACCGCGAAGTGACGTAACCCCCCTTCACCGGCATGCCGCTCGGAATCAGGTTGGCCACGACTTCGCGGTCGCTCAGCAGCGACTGCAACACACCGAGTTGGGTCTGTTGGGCATCGAAGCGGTTCGCCAGCTGCTGCATGCTCACGGAAAGGTCATACGGCATCGAGTGCGCAGGCGGCACGCTCTCTTCGGGGCCGCCAATGCCGGCGGCTTCGTTGAAATCGAATTCGGCGGGATCGAGTTTGCCCGCCACCACGAGGCGTTGCCCCAGCGCGTCCAGTCGCGCCGAATCGGCCTGCAACTCGCCCAACTTCATCGCCATCCTGCGGACGTCGTGCTGGGCATTCTGGCGTACCTGCTGCAACTCCCCCTTCTGTGCAACGATCTGCTGGTGCATGGTGTTGATCTTTGCCAACGCGCGAGCGCTCGGACTGGCCGTCCAGACCGCCAGCGCCGCGCTCGCGATCATGCAGACCGCGACGCCGGTCGAAACCCACCAGCGCAATCTGCGGTTGGCCAACCGGCGTTCGTCAAAATGGGCATTCGACCATTCGCATCGGCGCGAGCGCGCTACCAGTATCATGCCCATTTTCAGTCAGCCGTATTCATTGTCATGTCTCCCGCCCGACCGCTGCCGCCTCGCGACACCCACGGCCCGACGCCTTTGTCTCAATGTGCGCCGATCGCCGATCTGGCCGCCCGTGCACGCGAAATTGACCGCATCAGCCAACGAATTGTTCCGCTGCTGCCGACCCCGCTGCGCGAACATGTAGGCTTCGTCGGCCTGCGCAACGATCGCGTCCTGCTGCTGGTCGAGTCCCCTGCCTGGGCCACGCGTGCACGCATGCAGCAGACGCACATCCTCGCCGCCGTACGCTCCCTGGGAATGGCCGCGAGTTCCATCACGACCAAGGTGGCGCCGCTCCCGGTGCCCTCCGGCGGCTCCGCCGCCACGCAAGCCTCGACTCCCCATGCTGCGCAAACGCTTCGCGCCGCCGCAACAGCCATCGCTGACCCAGACCTGCGCGAACTCTTGCTCGAGCTTGCCGCCAATGCGGAAAGCCGATCGGCCCGATGAGTGCAGCCGATCCGTCCTTATTTTCGGATGAAAGCGGACCTTATAACACACCCACGGCTGAACGCGCCGATCGAAGTCGGCAAAAAGTCACAAATTGTGAACCGGGCTGCACTCGCCGCACTTCGCAGGAGCCCGCTTGCAATCAACCGGCGGTCCGCTCCGTCAATGGTCGCGCGCAGGCGCACTCCTGCACCGTCGGGTGGAATGCCCGTTTCCCGATCCGGGTTCCAACCGCGCGAATGTACAAGCCGGAACAACATCCGAAGCGGCGGTTGCAAGAAGCCAGGACGGAGCTCTCGGCCATGGACGGCGGCTCTGAAGCCCGTTCCGGTCTTTACCCGAAGCGCGACCAGCCTGTCACATGAACGCAGACTTTCGTGAAAAGTCAGGCCATGGATGCCCGTTCTGACACGCACCTTCGGCCTGATGGGGGCGGAGCGAAAGGCCCAACCCGGAACAACACCCGAAGTCGCTGTTGTGAGAAGTCAGGGCATGGATGCCCGTTCTGACGTTGCCGGGCGCAAACCATGCCGGCGACCTTGCCATCCGGCGAGGCCGCAATCAGGGATGATTGCAGAGCTTCGCGGAAAGTCAGGGCAGAAAGCCCGTTCTGGTCTTCCACCCCAGGCGCGAACAGCCCGTTGCGAGAACGCCGCGGCATGCAGCGTTCATGGATGAACGCACCTACACCGCCTGGGCAGGATGCGCGTACGAGATCGGCGCGAGCGCGGGATCGTCGAAGGTGACTTCTTCCCATGCGGACTTGTCGGCCAGAAGGGTACGCAGCAACTGGTTGTTCAGTTGGTGCCCGGACTTGTGGCCGAAGAACGCGCCGATCGAGCTGTGGCCCAGCAGATAAAGGTCGCCGATCGCGTCGAGGATCTTGTGCTTGACGAACTCGTCCTCGTAGCGCAGGCCGTCCTCGTTCAACACGCGATAGTCATCAAGCACGATGGCATTGTCCATCGAGCCGCCCAGCACGAGATTCTTTTCCCGCAGCATTTCGATGTCGCGCATGAATCCGAAGGTGCGCGCGCGGCTGACTTCCTTGACGAAGGACGTCGTCGAAAAGTCGATTTCGGCGCGCGAGGCGCGACGCGAAAAGATCGGGTGCTGGAACTCGATCGAGAAGCCCACCTTGAACCCGTCGAAGGGCTCGAACTGGGCCCACTTGTCGCCGTCCTTGACCTTGACTGATTTCTTGATGCGGATGAACCGCTTGGGCGCAGACTGTTCCTCGATGCCGGCCGATTGCAGCAGGAACACGAACGGACCGGCGCTGCCGTCCATGATGGGAACTTCCGGCGCCGACAAATCCACGTAAGCGTTGTCGATGCCCAAACCCGCCATCGCCGAGAGCAGATGCTCCACGGTGCCGACGCGAACGTCATCCTTGATCAGCGTGCTTGAAAGGCGGGTATCACCCACGTATTCGCAGCGCGAAGGAATGCTGACGGGTTCTGCGAGATCGACGCGACGAAACACGATGCCAGTGTTGACCGCAGCCGGGCGCAAGGTCATGTAGACCTTTTCGCCAGTATGCAGGCCGACGCCCGTCGCGCGGATCACGTTCTTGAGCGTGCGCTGCTTGATCATTTTTCGTTGTAATCCTGTTAGGACAACGCTAAGGCGGGGACGATCCTATCACGGGTGTCAGCCCGAATAAAGTGGACTGACGCGTTCAGTTAGC
>DASUJD010000064.1:0-12729 GCA_036279455.1 Rhodanobacteraceae bacterium
CCATGGCATCAGGCGATCGCGGCGGCCGGCGATCCAAGCGCTTGGCTGTGTGAGTTCCGGCAGGCGCGCACGCAGATCGCCGTGTTCCAGCACGTCCAGGCCTTCGACCAATGCGCGCGGATCCGGTTGGTGTTCGTTGAAGGTGTCGGCACGCAGCTTGCGCAGGTCTGCTTGCGCGCAGTCGCTGCCCAGCGCTTCCAGCGCGAGGAAGCGCTCCAGCGTGCCTGCGTAATCGGTTCCGAGGTCGCGGCCGAAGTTCTGAAGGATTTCCGGCGACACCGCGTAGGGCCAATCCTCGCCGCGGACGAAGCGTGGCGAGGCGCACAGCATCGCGAGGCCCTGCACCCGCTGCGGAAAATCCAGCGCCGCCTGCAGCGCGTACACTCCGCCGAGCGACCAACCCAGCCAGGTCGCGGGCGGCATGCGCTCGGCGATGGCTTGCGCGGTGGCGACCGGTTGCAACGACACGGCACAGTCCCGCGAACGACCGTGGCCCGGAAGATCGACCACGTGCAGGGTGCAGCGGTCGCGTAGTGCCTCGACCAGCGGCGCGAACACGCCGCCGTGCATCGCCCAGCCGTGCAGCAGCACGAGGTGTGTATCGCCCGTGCCTTCGGTGTGTATGAAGAGATTGGACATGCGAATCGGGAATCGGGAATCGGGAATCGGACAGCGTAACAATCTTCGTCATTCCGTGGCCATCGCCGGATTCATTGGCGATGACGCGGGGAGCGGCCATGGATGGCCGCGCTTTGAGGAGCGAGGAAACCCGGAATCCAGTTTTTCGTTCGGCGGTGCATCAGAGCCGGGTTCCGGGCTCCACCCGCAATCACCGCGGGTGGCCCCGGAATGACGAGCCAGCGAGCGTGGAGCCCTGGTTTGGTGTTTCATCAAGCGCTTCGATGAAACGCAAGGCGTGGCAGAGCATCCAGCAGCCGATCGACGTCTGCCTCCGAATGTGCGGTCGAAAGTGTCACGCGCAAACGCGCCTTGCCGGCCGGCACGGTGGGCGGGCGGATCGCGGTGACGAGAAAACCGGCTTGTTCCAGCACACGCGACGCGATCACCGCTCGCTCCGCTTCGCCCAGCACCAGCGGCTGGATCGCGCTGGGTGATTCCATCAGCGGCAAACCGAGTTGCGCGGCGCCCTTGCGAAAGCGCACGATCAATGCCTGCAATTTTTCGCGCCGCCAGTCTTCTTCGCGTGCGATACGCACCGCTTCGCGGGCTGCGGCCGCGAGCGCGGGCGGCATCGCGGTGGTGTAAACGAACGTGCGCGCAAATTGGGTCAGACCTTCGATCAGCGAGGTGGAGCCGGCGACAAACGCACCCATGCAACCCACGGCCTTGCCGAGCGTCGCCATCGATACCGGCACGTCGTCTTGCGACAGCCCCACTGCGCTCGCGCTGCCGGCGCCGTGCGTGCCGAGCACGCCAAGGCCGTGGGCATCGTCCACCATCAATGTTGCGTGTTCGCGCTTGCACAACGCTGCGAGTCCGCGCAGCGGCGCCACGTCGCCATCCATGCTGAACACGCCATCGGTCGCAAGCAGCGCGGGCTTTCCTTCCGCGCTTGCCAGTTGCCGTGCCGCGCCTTCGACATCGTTGTGTGGATAACGTTTCAGTGTCGCACCCGAGAGTTGCGCCGCGTCCAGCAGGCTGGCGTGGTTCAACTTGTCCTGGATGCACGTTCCGCCGGGGTCCAGCAGTGCCTGCGTAGCACCGAGATTGGCCAACCAGCCGGAGGAAAACAGCAACGCGGCGTCGCGGCCGGTCCATTCGCACAGGGACTCTTCGAGTCGTGCATGTTCGCGGTGATGACCGCAGACCAGATGCGCGGCGGTGCTGCCGACGCCGGATTCGTTGGCGGCTTCCTGCAGCGCCGCGATGATGCGCCGGTCTTGTGCCAACCCGAGGTAATCGTTGCTGCAAAAGTTCAGCAGCTCGCGGCCGTCGATCGTGACGCGCACGCCGCGCGCGACGTCGACGTGACGTGCGCGGCGCAGCAATCCCGCGCGTTCGCGTTCGGCCACGCGCCCGGCGAGGTTCGTCAGCAGAGCCGGGCGCATCAAACGGAACCCCTCTCCCCCCGGGAGAGGGGCAGGGGTGAGGGTGCGAATTCGCGCGAGGCAATCAGGTGCATGGCAAGCATGAATGAATTCGTGGGCCGAACCCTCATCCCCAACCCTTCTCCCGATGGGAGAAGGGAGCGAAGCTCAGGCCGCGTGCAGGCACGATTCCAGAATGTCGGCGTGCACGGTGCTGGTTGCGTGTGTCTCCACTTCCACCTGCATCGGATGCAGGTCCAACCGCCGGAACAACGCATGATCGTGTTCGACATCCGGGTTGCCGGTGGTCAGCAGTTTCTCGCCCATGAAGATGGAACCTGCACCGGCGAAGAAGCACAGCGCCTGCAACTCGTCGCTCATCTGCTGGCGGCCGGCCGACAGCCGCACGATGGATCTTGGCATCACGATGCGTGCGACCGCGATGGTGCGCACGAATTCGAACGGATCGATCTTCTCCGCATCCGCGAGTGGCGTGCCCGGCACCGGTACCAGTTGGTTGATCGGCACCGATTGCGGGTGCTCGGGCAGATTGGCCAGTGCCTGCAACAGTCCGGCGCGTTGCGTGCGGGTCTCGCCCATCCCGACGATGCCGCCGCAACAGGTCTTCAGCCCCACCGCGCGGATGTCTTCCAGCGTGTCGAGTCGATCCTCGAATTCGCGGGTGTGGATGATCTCGCCGTAGTAATCGGGTGCGGTGTCGATGTTGTGGTTGTAGTAATCGAGCCCGGCATCCTTGAGCTGCCGTGCGTGACCTTCGCCAAGCAGCCCAAGTGTCGCGCAGGTTTCCATGCCCAGAGCTTTCACTTCACGAATCATTTCGGCGACTTTCGGGATGTCGCGATCCCTGGGCCCGCGCCACGCGGCGCCCATGCAGAAGCGCGAGGCGCCGGCGGCCTTGGCTGCGCGTGCGCACTCCAGCACCGCATCCACATCCATCAGCTTCTGCGCTTCGACGCCGGTGTGGTAGCGCTGCGCCTGCGGACAATACGCGCAGTCCTCCGGGCAGCCGCCGGTCTTGATCGACAGCAGCGTGGAAACCTGCACCGCGTTGGGATCGTGGTTTGCGGCGTGCACCGCGTGCGCACGCGCAAGCAAATCCATGAAGGGAGTGTCGAAAAGCGCTTCGATCTCCTCGAGTGCCCAGTTGTGACGCACCTGTGTATCCACGTGCATTCCATCCATCGCGGCGACTCCGCTTTATAGTGCCAAGGGGCAGGAGGCTCGAAAGCTCCTTCGTCATTCCGGACAAGCTCGCTTGGCAGGCGCAATCCGGAATCCAATGTTTTTGAAAAGCGCCGGATACCGGACATCATCGGTATGGCGGCACTGCGAAGTTTCGAAGGGGATGCGGATGCCTGTCAACTTGAGAACGGCTCGTCTGGTTGACGGCGCACTGGATGCGTTGCTGCCTTCGCACTGCCTGTTGTGTGGGGCACCGGGACAGGGAAATCCGGGCTTGTGTCGTGCGTGTGCGGCCGATATGCCACGCAACGAGGTGCGTTGCGCGCGCTGCGCGCTCCCATTGCAAACGCCGGCGACATTGTGCGGGCGTTGCATCAAACGCGCGCCGCCGTGGGAAGCGGCCTGGGCGCCGTTCCGTTACGAATTTCCGCTGGCGCAGCTGGAAGCGCGGTTCAAGTTCGGCGGCGATCTCGCGGCCGGCCGCGCGCTGTCGTCGTTGTGGCTCGCGTCAAGATTGCCGGTCGAGCTGCCGCAGGCGATCGTGCCGGTGCCGTTGCACCGTTCGCGGTTGCGCCGGCGCGGCTACAACCAGGCGCTGGAGCTGGCGAAACCGTTGGCAAGCCATTTCGACTTGCCGCTGCTGCGCAATGCGCTGCGGCGAACCCGCGCCACCGGCGCGCAGACCGAATTGACGGCGGTGCAACGCCGTCGCAATGTACGCGGCGCTTTCGCCGCAGGTTTCGGCGGCCCGGTTCCGGAACACGTCGCGGTGCTGGATGACGTGTTCACCACCGGCGCCACGCTGGCGGAATGCGTGCGGGTGCTGAAGCGCGCGGGCGTCGCGCGCGTGGATGTCTGGGCGCTGGCACGCGCGCCAGTCGGACGCTGACTGGCAGGATTGCTCGGGGCATCGTGGCGACGTTCACGTCCTGATTTCGTCTGATGCGAAACGCGCTTGAGTAGAGATGTTTTCGCAGAGTTCCACTCGCCTCGGCGGCGAGCGGGTGACTTTCTGTTTTGGCAGAAAGTCACCAAAGACCATAGCGCCTGTGGCGGTGATCTCGACAACGTCGTGTTGTCTCGATTGCCCTTGCCGCTTGCCGATCGCGCGCCTGGAGGCCCGCGGAATCAAGACAGGATGTCATGGGTACGTGGCTCGAGCGCGTCCGAAGCGAGCGGAACCCGAAGATGAACGTAGGTCGCACGCCGAAGGCGAGCGAAACCACTTTGGCCGAGGTCAGCGCAGCGCCAGCGCAATCACCAGCCCAAGCCAAATCACGCCGCCGACCCAATTGTTGTTGCGGAACGCGGCGAAACAGGCGTCGCGCTGGCGCCAGCGCATGTTCCAGAGTTGCCACGCGAACAGCAGCAGTGCGGCGCCGAGCCCGGCAAGGAACGGCCATTCGAGCTGCGCGCGCTGGCCGGCCAGGAGCAGCGTGAGCAACAGCGTCGCCATCAATATCCCGAGGATCGGCAGGTCGGCGTCGCCGAACAGGATCGCGGTGGACTTGGCGCCGGCGCGGATGTCCTCGTCACGATCGACCATCGCGTATTCGGTATCGTAGATGGTCGAGAACAACACGTTGCCGAGGAACAGCAGCCAGCACACCGGCGGCAGTCCGTTGGTGATCGCCGCGAACGCCATCGGGATGCCCCAGCCGAATGCTGCGCCCAGCACTACCTGCGGCAGGTGGGTGTAACGCTTGGAGAACGGGTACAGCGCGGCCAGCGCGGCGCCGACCAACGACAGGTAAATCGTCAACCGGTTGGTGAACGCCAGCACCAGCACGAACCCGAGCAGGCAGAGGCCCACGAATACCAGCACGGCTTCGTACGGCTTCACGCGTCCGGCCGCGAGCGGCCGCCCGGCGGTGCGCGCGACCTGCGGATCGAGCTTGCGATCGGCGAAGTCGTTCATCGCGCAGCCCGCCGCGCGCATCACGAACACGCCCACCGTGAACACGACCAGGAATTTCCACGGCGGAAATCCGTCGGCCGCCAGCCACAGCGCCCACCAGGTTGGCCACAGCAACAGCAGTGCGCCGATCGGACGATCCATCCGCACCAGCACCAGCAGGTCGCGGGCCTTGTCTCGCCAGCCGATCGGCAATCGGCGCAACAGGAATTCGATGGTGCGGGTGGAACGCGGGGACGCGTCGGCCGGACGCGAAGTGTCCGGCGGTGGCGTTGAGGGAAGATCCGCGGCGCGCAGATCCAGCAGCGGCAATTCGGCCTGCGTGACCGGTTGCGCGCGTTTGCGTTTGGGCGGGCTGCGTTTGCGGGGCATGCGTCGGCGAATGCGTGCCTGGGATCGAAACCCGATTGTCGCGCAGCAGCACGCCGCGGCCAATAACCGCCGGGCCCGGCCAACGGCACAGCCCAAAACGCAGCCTGCGCGGTTATGCTCGCCCGAATCTCGGGACAGGGGCCACAGATGAGCCTGATCCAGCAACTCACCCGCCACAAGCCCATCGAACAACTGCAAGCCGAGGCCGGCGGCAGTCGCGATTTCCGGCGCGTGCTCGGTGTGTGGCAGCTCACCGCGATCGGCATCGGCGCAATCATCGGCGTCGGCATCTTCGTGCTGGCCGGGCAACAGGCGGCGGTCAACGCCGGGCCTGCGGTAATCGTGTCATTCCTGGTGGCCGGCATCGGCAGCGCCTGCGCGGCGCTGTCATACGCGGAATTTTCCGGGATGATCCCGGTTACCGGCAGCGCCTATACCTATGGTTACGCGGTGCTGGGCGAATTGCTGGCGTGGGTCATCGGCTGGGATTTGATCCTGGAATACGCGCTGATCGTCGCGGTGGTCGCGATCGGCTGGTCGGGATACGTGCAGGCGCTGCTGGTGCAATTGTTCGGCGCGCACCTGCCGGTGTTCCTGCAGGGGGCGTACGACCCCGCCAATCCCGGCTCGGGCAAGGTGTTCGACGTGGTGGCGGCGGGCATTTCGCTGGTGATCGCGTGGATGTTGACCATCAAGACCGAATGGGGCGCGCGTGCCAACACCGTGATCGTGGTGATCAAGGTGATCGGCGTGGCGCTGGTGATCGCGGTCGGCGCGTTCTACGTGAACCCGGCCAACTGGCATCCGTTCGTGCCGGCGGTGGCGACCGGCGCGGACGGCGCCTCGCACTTCGGCTGGGGCGGCGTATTGGCGGCGTCCAGCATCGTGTTCTTCGCCTGCTTCGGTTACGACACCCTGACCACCGCGGCCGAGGAGGCGAAGAATCCGCAACGCGACCTGCCACGCGCGGTGTTGCTGTCGCTGGCGATTTCGATGGCGCTTTATCTTGCGGTGTCGCTGGTGTTGACCGGCATGGTGCCGTATCCCGAATTGAACAGCCCGGCGCCGGTGGACGCGGCGTTCAAGGCGCTGGGGCTCCACTGGGTGCGCGGCATCATCAATGTCGCCGCGGTCGCGGGACTGACCAGCGTGCTGTTCGCGTTCATGCTGGGCGCCGCACGCATCTGGTTTGCGCTATCGCGCGATGGCCTGCTGCCGCGCTGGTTCGCGCACGTGCATCCGCGCCACGGCACGCCGTATCGCCCGACCGTGATCCTGGGCGTGTTCAGTGCGCTGGTCGCGGGCTTCCTGCCGATCAACGAGGTGGCGGAATTGGTGAACATCGGCACGCTCTCGGCCTTCATCGTGATCTGCCTTGCGGTGCTGGTGCTGCGGATGCGGCGACCCGACGTGCGGCGCGGCTTCCGCACCCCCGCGATCTGGATCGTCGCGCCGCTGGGCATGCTGTTCTCGCTGTTCCTGATCATCGGCTGGCCGTGGTACAGCGACGGACACTTCCACCTGATCGGCGGACTCGCCGGCATCACCATCGATCGATTCCTGATCTGGCTGGTGATCGGCCTCGCGTTGTACTTCAGCTACGGCATCCGCCATAGCGCGCTGGCGCGCAATGACTGAGCATTCACTTTTTGCTGGTTAGAATTTATCTTTTTCCAACTGTGAAAAGTCATGATCGATCTGTATTACTGGCCCACACCCAATGGCCACAAGATCACCATGTTTCTGGAGGAAGCCGGGCTCCCGTACACCTTGAAGCCGGTCGATATCGGCAAGGGCGACCAGTTCAAACCCGGGTACCTCGAAATTTCACCGAACAGCAAGATGCCGGCGATCGTCGATCATCATCCGGTCGACGGCGGCGCGCCGCTCAGCGTGTTCGAGTCCGGCGCGATCCTGGTATATCTGGCGGGCAAGACCGGCAAGTTCATTCCCGGCGATGCGCGCGGCAGGATCACGAGTCTGGAATGGTTGTTCTGGCAGATGGGGGGCTTGGGTCCCATGACCGGACAGTACGGGCACTTCAGCGTATATGCGCCGGAGAAGATTCCGTACGCGATGGAGCGCTATCGCAATGAAGCCGAACGCCTGCTCGACGTATTGAATCGTCGCCTCGCCGGGCGCGCGTTCATCACCGGCGATGACTACACCATCGCCGACATGGCGTGCTATCCATGGATCGATCCGTATTCGAAAGCGCCGCTTGACCTGCAGCCGTTCGCGGAAGTGCGGCGCTGGCGCGATGCCATCGCGATCCGGCCGGCCACCCAACGCGCGTATGCCCGTGGCCCGGAAGTCAATCTCCGTTCCGGCAAACCGATGAGCGACGCGGAAAAGAAAATCCTGTTCGGGCAGGGCGCGCGCAAGGGCTGAAGCGCGCGGCAGCCGGCCGTTCGGCCTATGCATGCAGTGCGGAGAGTGCTACGTTGACCGGCCTGTGAATCAGGCCGGAGTCCTCGCATGTCCTTCCTGCACCGTCGTTCGCGCTGGTCGTTCTCCGTCCGTCTTGCAGCAGGCATCGTTTTCGGTCTATCCGCCTTGCTGGTCGCCGGTTCCGCCTGGGCCGATGCAACCGACGCGCATATCCCGCCGCCGCAGGACACGCCGTATCCCGGCATCATCGCGATCCACGTGGATGCCACCGATACCACGCAGGCCATCTTCCGGGTGCACGAAACGATACCGGTGCAGTCGGGCAAGTTGATCCTGTTGTACCCGGCATGGATTCCGGGCGCGCACTCGCCGGCCGGCCCGATCGCGATGCTGGCGGGCCTGAAGATCACCGCCAACGGCAAGCCGTTGAAATGGAAACGCTACAAGTACGACGTGTATGCCTTCCGCGTGGACGTGCCGCAGGGCGTGTCGGATATCGACGTCAGCTTCCAGTTCCTGTCGGGACGCGGCAAGTCCGCGTTCATCCAGATGACCAACAAGATGCTGTCGCTGGAGTGGGACACTGTCTCGCTGTATCCCGCCGGCCACTATTCGCGCCAGATCACCTTCGCACCCAGCGTCACCTTTCCCCAAGGCTGGAAATTCGCCACCGCGCTCGAGCAGGCGTCGCGATCGGGCAACACCGTCAGTTTCAAGCCGACCAGCTTCAACACGTTGGTCGATTCGCCGATCTACGCGGGGCTGTATCTGAAGCGCATCGATCTCGATCCGGGCGCAAAGACGCCGGTGCACCTGGACGTATTCGCCGATTCGCCAAAGGACCTTGCGGTGACGCCGCACGAACTGCAGGTGCACCGCAATCTCGTTACCCAGGCGTACAAGCTGTTCGACTCGCACCATTACGACCATTACGATTTCCTGTTCTCGCTGTCCGACCAGTTGAGCGGCAACGGACTGGAACACCATCAGTCGAGCGAAGACGGGGCCGGCCAGGATTACTTCACCAGCTGGGACGATGGCGCCCCGAACCGCGATCTGCTGGCGCACGAATACACGCACTCGTGGAATGGCAAGTTCCGGCGGCCGGCGGATCTGTGGACGCCCAACTTCAACGTGCCGATGGGCGACTCGCTGCTGTGGGTCTATGAAGGCCAGACGCAATACTGGGGTTTCGTGCTGACCGCGCGCGCGGGCATGTGGACGCCCGAGCAGTTCCGCGACGCGCTGGCGATGGTCGCGGCGAACTACGATCGCAACCGGCCGGGTTTCGAATGGCGCACCCTGACGGACACCACCAACGATCCGACCGCCGCCCACCGCGCGGGGCTGCCGTACCGCAGCTGGCAGATGAGCGAGGAGTACTACAGCGGTGGCCAGATGATGTGGCTGGCAGTGGACGCCAGGATCCGTTCGCTCACCCATGACAAGAAATCGCTGGATACCTTCGCCAGGGACTTCTTCGGCGTCGACAACGGCAGCTTCGTCACCAAAACCTACGCCTTCGACGACGTCGTGAATGCATTGAACGGCGTGGTGAAATACGACTGGGCCGCTTTCCTGCACCAGTACGTGGATTCGTTGAAGCCCCCGTTGCTGAGCGGGCTCGAGGCTTGCGGCTGGAAACTGGTGTACACCGACAAGAAAAGCCGGTACGAGCAGGAGTACGAAAGCCAGCCCGAGCCGCCCCGACACCTGTACAACTTCACGTGGTCGATCGGCCTGACCCTGACCAGGGATGGCGGGATCAACGACGTGCGCTGGGATGGGCCTGCGTTCAAGGCGGGGATCGGTTCTGGTGGCACCGTGACGGCGGTGAACGGCCACGAGTACAGCGCCGAGGCGTTGCAGCACGCGATCACGGTGGCGAAGGATTCGAAGCAGCCGATCGAACTGATGATCAAGTACCTTGGCGATTACCGGCGCGTGCCGGTGGATTACCACGGCGGTCTGCAATACCCGCATCTGGTGCGGATCAAGGGTACGCCGGACTATCTGGACCAGATCATCAAGGCCAGGTAGCCCGGGCACCGGATGGCGCACCCGGAACGGCGGCGGTGCGCGCCGGGGGCGAGGGCAGGACGGAACGCGGCGCGAAGCGGCTGCTTTGTGCTGCCGCGGTTTCGGCCCGCCTATGCCATCCGGCCTATGCGTGCCGCGTTGGGGGGTGGTAGCTTCGCAGGGTTGAGAATCCCTCCGGAGACCAAAATGCCCTCAGCGAAACCGCGCTTCCATCATCCTCGCCTGTTGCGCCTCGCCACCGCGCTTTCGGTGGCGTTGTTGACGGCGTCCACCGCCGGAACGGCCCTTGCCGATGCTGCCGACGCGCACATTCCGCCGCCGCAGGATACGCCGTATCCCGGCACCATCAAGATCGATGTCGACGCCACCAATACGACGCAGGGCATTTTCGAGATCCATGAAACCATTCCGGTGCAGCCGGGCGAGCTGACGCTGCTGTATCCGAAGTGGATTCCCGGCAACCACGCCTTCAACCCCAATGCGCTCGACAAGTTTGCCGGCCTGGTCATCACCGCCAACGGCAAGCGGATTCCGTGGCTGCGCGACAAGTACGACGTGTACGCATTCAAGGTCGAGGTGCCGCAGGGCGTGTCGAACATCGATGTGTCATTCCAGTGGCTGGCGGCGCGCACGCACGACCAGGGGTCGAACCTCATGACCCACCTGATGCTGGATCTGAAGTGGGACCACATGACGTTGTATCCGGCGGGGCACTATTCACGCGATATCACCGTTGTGCCCAGCGTCAAGTTTCCCGCGGGCTGGCAGTTCGGCACGGGACTGGAGACCGCGTCGCATTCCGGCGACAGCTACACCTTCAAGCCGACCACCTACAACACGCTGGTCGATTCGCCGATCTATGCAGGCAAGTATTTCAAGCGCCTCGATCTCAATCCCGGCGCCAAGGCGCCGGTGCACATGGATCTGGTCGCCCAGGCCCCGGATGACCTTAAGGTCAAACCCGAGGAACTGAAGATGCTGCGCACCCTGGTGCAGCAGGAATACAAGCTGTTCGATTCGCACCACTACAACCATTACGACTTCCTGGTTTCGGTGTCGGATCGTTTTGCGGGGAACGGGCTGGAACATCACCGCTCCAGCGAGGATGGCGTGGGCGCGGATTTCTTCACCAGCTGGAACCCATCGAAATCCGGCAAGCCCGGCCGGCCGTTCCGCGGCGGCCTTTTCGCCCACGAATTCACCCACTCCTGGAACGGCAAGTTCCGGCGCCCGGCCGATCTGTGGACGCCCAACTTCAACGTGCCGATGGGCGATTCCCTGCTGTGGGTATACGAGGGTGCAACCCAGTACTGGGGCGAGGTGCTGCCGGTGCGTTCCGGGATGGAGACGCCCGAACAATTCCGCGACGGCATTGCGGGGCTGGCTGGTCACTTCGAGCGCGGCCTTCCGGGTTTGGACTGGCGCAATATCCAGGACACCACCAACGATGAAATGGTCGCGCATCGCCGTTCGCGGCCCTACAGCAGTTGGCAGATGGGCGAGCTGTATTACGCCGGCGGGGCGCTGATCTGGCTGGACGTCGATTGCAAGATCCGCGCGCTCACCCACGACAAGCAGTCGCTGGACGACTTTGCGAAGGCTTTCTACGGCATCGACAACGGCAGCTTCGTCACCAAAACCTATACCTTCGACGATCTCGTCGCGGCACTGAACAAGGTGGTGAAGTACGACTGGGCCAGTTTCCTGCGTTCGCGGCTGGATGGCCACAAGCCGCCGCTGGACGGCATCGCCGCGTCGGGCTGGAAGCTGGTCTTCACCAACACGCCGAGCAAGGCGGAAAAGAGGATGCAGGGACGCCGCCGCGCGGGTTTCGCGCTTTCGATCGGCCTGTCGGTCGGCGGGGATGGCGCGATTCGCGACGTCCTGTGGAACGGACCGGCGTTCAAGGCCGGGGTGGGTTCCGGCGAAACACTGGTCGCGGTCAATGGCAAGGCCTATTCCAGCGACGTGCTGAAAGCCGCGATCGAGGAAGCCCAGAAGAGCAGGGCGCCGATCCAGCTGTTGCTGAAATCACAGGGCCAGTACAAGACCGTTCCCGTGCCCTACTACGACGGCCCCCAGTACGCACACCTGGTGCGGATCAAGGGCGCGCCGGATTATCTCGATGAAATCGTCGCAGCACGCAAGTAAGCCCGCGCATCAACCCGATTCGCGCCACACCGGCGCCATGGCCCAAACCGTTGGAGACACAGCATGAAACGCACTGCTCTCGCTTCTGCCCTGTTTGTTGCCGCGCTCGGCGCGGCTCCGTTTGTCGTCGCGCACGCCGACACCGCCCGCGTGCTGCACACCGGTGACAACCAGCCGGCGCCGCAGGACATGGCCTACCCCTACGGCACGCTGAAAATCCACGTGGATGCCACCAACATCGGGCAACGCATCTTCAACGTGCAGGAAACCATTCCGGTCAAGCCCGGTTCGTCGATTTATCTGCTGTACCCGGCGTGGATTCCGGGTAACCACTCGCCTACCGGCCCGGTCAAGGACGTTGCAGGCCTGATCATCAAGGGCAACGGCCAGGTCATCAAATGGAAGCGCGACCAGTACAACGTGTACGCCTTCCACGTGGACGTGCCGCAGGGAGTGAACAACCTGGATGTGCAGTTCCAGTTCCTGTCGGCGCAGAGCCGCGGCGACGGGTCGATCATCATGACCCCGGAAATGCTGGACCTGTCGTGGAACAAGGTTTCGCTGTATCCGGCCGGCTACTTCACCAACCGCATCAAGACCATTCCCAGC